>JACONG010000010.1:0-300000 GCA_014323865.1 Rhodospirillales bacterium
TGTCGAAGGAGAAGTTTGAGCGTAGGAAGCCGCATGCGAACATTGGCACGATTGGCCATGTTGACCACGGCAAGACGACGCTGACGGCGGCGATTACGAAGGTTCTCGCGACGACGGGCGGCGCGACGTTCACGGACTACGCGTCGATCGACAAGGCTCCTGAGGAGAAGGAGCGTGGTATCACGATCAACACGGCGCACGTGGAGTACGAGACCGAGGGTCGGCACTACGCGCACGTTGATTGCCCTGGCCATGCGGACTACGTGAAGAACATGATCACGGGTGCTGCGCAGATGGACGGGGCGATCCTTGTTGTTAACGCCGCCGATGGCCCGATGCCGCAGACGCGTGAGCACATTCTTCTGGCGCGCCAGGTTGGGGTTCCTGCGATTGTTGTTTACATGAACAAGGTCGACCAGGTTGACGACGAGGAGCTTCTGGAGCTTGTCGAGCTTGAGGTTCGCGAGCTTTTGTCGTCGTACGACTTTCCGGGCGATGAGATCCCTGTTGTGAAGGGTTCGGCTCTTGCGGCGATGGAGGATCGCGATCCTGAGATCGGTGCGAACACGATCCTTGAACTGATGGCCGCGGTCGACAGTTACATCCCGACGCCTGAGCGTGCGATCGACCGTCCTTTCCTGATGCCGATTGAGGACGTGTTCTCGATTTCGGGCCGCGGCACGGTTGTGACGGGCCGTGTTGAGCGTGGCGTGGTCACGACGGGCGACGAGGTTGAGATCGTGGGCATCAAGGACACGACGAAGACGGTGTGCACGGGCGTCGAGATGTTCCGCAAGCTGCTTGACCGTGGTGAGGCGGGCGACAACATTGGTGCTCTGCTTCGTGGCACGAAGCGTGAGGAGGTCGAGCGCGGCCAGGTTCTGGCGCAGCCTGCCACGATCACGCCGCACACGAAGTTCAAGGCCGAGACGTATGTCCTGACGAAGGACGAGGGTGGTCGTCACACGCCGTTCTTCACGAACTATCGTCCGCAGTTCTACTTCCGTACGACGGATGTGACGGGCCACGTGCTGCTGCCGGACGGCGTCGAGATGGTGATGCCGGGCGACAACATCACGATGAACGTCGAACTGATCGCGCCGATCGCGATGGACGAGGGCCTGCGCTTTGCCATCCGCGAAGGCGGACGCACCGTCGGTGCCGGCGTCGTCGCACAAATCATCGAGTAAGACCGCAGGCAGGCGGGAAAACAGGAGAAGCACCATGGCGGGTCAAAACATCCGCATTCGGCTGAAGGCCTTCGACCACCGGTTGCTCGACCAGTCGACGAATGAAATTGTTGGCACGGCCAAGCGGACCGGTGCCCAGGTGCGGGGACCGATCCCGTTGCCGACGCGTATCGAGAAATTCACGGTTCTGCGAGGACCCCACATCGACAAGGAGTCCCGCGAGCAGTTCGAGATGCGCACCCACAAGCGTCTGATCGACATCGTCGAGCCGACCCCGCAGACCGTCGACGCTCTCATGAAGCTCGACCTTGCGGCTGGTGTCGACGTTGAGATCAAGCTCTGAGGAACGATTGATGCGTACCGGTATAATCGCCAGAAAAATTGGCATGAGCCGCGTTTTCACGGGCGACGGTGGCCATGTCCCCGTGACCGTTCTGCAGGCGCAGGATAACCGGGTTGTCGGCCAACGCACTCAGGAGCGCGACGGCTACGTCGCCGTTCAGATCGGCGCACAGCCCGCCAAGGTGAAACACTTGAACAGCGCCGAGCGCGGTCAGTTCTCCAAGGCCGGTGTTGAGCCCGTCCGCAAGGTTGTCGAGTTCCGCGTCAGCAACGATGCAGTGCTGCCTGTCGGCGCGCAGATCTCGGTCGAGCACTTTGTTGCCGGCCAGATGGTTGATGTCACCGGCACGTCGAAGGGCCGCGGTTTCGCGGGTTCGATGAAGCGGCACAACTTCGGCGGTATGCGCGCCAGCCATGGTGTCTCGGTGTCGCATCGTGCCCATGGTTCAACCGGCAACAGCCAGGATCCGGGCAAGGTGTGGAAGGGCAAGAAGATGGCTGGCCACATGGGCGACAAGCGCGTCACGACCCAGAACCTTGAGGTTGTCGGGACCGATATCGAACACGGCCTGATCATGATCAAGGGCAGCATCCCCGGCGCCAGGGAAGGCTGGGTGATAGTGTCGGACGCTGTGAAGGTCGATGCGCCGGGTGATCTGCCGTTTCCAGCGGCTCTGATCGAGGACGCGCAGCCGGAGGTGGCCGAAGAGGCCGCGCCCGAAGGTGGCGAGAACGCAGGAGAAGACAAGTAATCATGAAGGCTGACGTTCTCACCTTGGACAACAGGAAGTCCGGCTCGGTCGAGCTGAGCGACGACGTGTTCGGCCTGCCGGCCCGCCCGGACATTCTGGCCCGTGTCATCAACTGGCAGCTCGCCAAGCGCCGGGCCGGAACCCATTCGACCAGGTCGACCAGCGACGTTGTCGGCACGACCCACCGTGTCGGTCGCCAGAAGGGCGGCGGCACGGCGCGCCACGGCAGCCGGAAGACTAACGTGTTCCGCGGTGGTGCCGTGGCACATGGTCCGGTCCAGCGCAGCCACGCCTTCAAGCTGCCCAAGCGCATCCGTTCGCTGGGCCTGAAGACGGCGCTCTCGGTCAAGCAGGCCGACGGCAAGCTGGTCGTGCTGGAGAATGCCGAACTTGAAGGGCCGAAGACGAAGGATCTCGTCGCCCGGCTTTCAGCCATGGGCATCGCCAATGCATTGATCGTCGACGGCGCTGCCGTCAACGAGAACTTCGCCCGGGCGGCCTCGAACATTCCCGGCATCGACGTGCTGTCGAGCATGGGCGCGAACGTCTACGACATTGTGCGCCGCGACACGCTGGTGCTGACCAGGGACGCCGTCACGGTGCTTGAGGAGAGGCTCAAATGAGTCTGGCAAAGAACTACGACATCATCCGCAGCCCTGTGATCACTGAGAAGTCGACCCAGGGGGCGGTGTACAACCAGGTGACGTTCCGCGTCGACCGCCGCGCCACGAAGCCCGAAATCAAGAAGGCCGTTGAGGAGCTCTTCAAGGTCGAGGTCACGGCGGTGAACACGCTGAACCAGCAGGGCAAGACCAAACGTTTCCGTGGCCGCATGGGCCGCCGCAGCGCGGTGAAGAAAGCGATCGTGACCCTGGCCGAAGGCCACGTGATCGATGTCACGACGGGAGTCTGAAGTCATGGCGCTGAAACCCCATAAGCCGGTCACGCCGGGCCAGCGCAATCTGGTCCAGGTCGACCGCTCGCACCTGCACAAGGGCGGGCCGGTCAAGGAGTTGACCGAAGGCCTGAACAAGAAGGGCGGCCACAATGTGCATGGCCGCATCACGATGCGTCATCGTGGTGGCGGTCATAAGCGCCGTTACCGCTTGGTCGATTTCAAGCGCCGCAAGTTCGATGTCGTCGGCATAGTCGAGCGCCTCGAGTACGATCCCAATCGCTCGGCCTATATCGCGCTGATCAACTACGACGATGGCGAGCAGGCCTACATCCTGGCCCCGCACCGCCTCCAGCCCGGCGACAAGATCGTTTCCGGCGAGCGGACCGACATTCGCCCCGGCAACGCCATGCCGCTGCAGAACATCCCGGTGGGCACGATCGTCCACAACATTGAGATGAAGGCCAGGGGCGGCGGCAAGATCGCACGTTCGGCCGGCAACCACGCCCAGCTGATCGGCAAGGACCAGGGTTACGCTCAGCTCCGCCTGAGCTCGGGCGAGATGCGCATGGTGCGTGGCGAATGCATGGCCACGATCGGCGCGGTCTCGAACCCCGATCATCAGAACCGCAAGCTCGGCAAGGCCGGCCGCAAGCGTTGGATGGGCAGACGCCCGTCGGTGCGCGGCGTGGTCATGAACCCGGTCGATCACCCGCACGGCGGCGGCGAGGGTCGCACCAGCGGTGGCCGTCATCCGGTGACCCCGTGGGGCAAGCCGACCAAGGGTGCGCGTACACGAAGCAAGAAGGCGAGTGACAAGCTGATCATCGCGCGTCGCCACCGCAAGAAGCGCTAGGAGGACCAGAGGTGTCTCGTTCTGTCTGGAAAGGTCCGTTTGTGGACGGCTATCTGCTCAAGAAGGCCGATGCCGTGCGCGAATCCGGGCGCAAGGAAGTGATCAAGACCTGGTCGCGCCGCTCGACGATCATGCCCCAGTTCGTGGGCCTGACCTTCGGCGTCTACAACGGCCAGAAGCACGTGCCCGTGCTCGTGACCGAGAACATGGTGGGCCACAAGTTTGGCGAGTTCTCGCCAACCCGGAACTACTACGGTCACGCCGCCGACAGGAAGTCGAGGAGGGGCTGAGGTCATGGGCAAGAAAAACTTGGAGCGTCAGCTCCCCGACAACGAGGTCCGCGCGATGGCGCGTTCGCTGCGCACCAGTTCGCGCAAGCTTAACCTCGTTGCCGAGCAGATCCGCGGCAAGCCGGTCGCCAGGGCCTTGGCCGAGCTCACCTTCTCAAAGCGCCGCATCGCGGTCGACGTCAAGAAGGTGCTGCAGTCGGCGATTGCCAACGCGGAGAACAATCACGGCCTCGACGTCGACCGCTTGGTGGTGGCGCGTGCGTCAGTCGGCCAGAGCATCAAGATGCGCCGTTTTCGCCCCGCGGGCCGTGGTCGCCTCCACCCTTATCGCAGGGAATTCAGCAACATCGAGATCATTGTTCGTGAAGTTGCGGAGAGCGAGTACTGATGGGACACAAGGTTAACCCGATCGGGCTTCGGCTCGGCATCAACCGCACCTGGGACTCGCGCTGGTACGCCGATGGCCTCGACTATGCGCGGATGCTGCATGAGGATCTCGCGATTCGCGAGTATGTGCGTAGCCAGCTCGGTCAGGCCGGCATCAGCAAGGTTGTCGTGGAGCGCCAGGCCGCGAAGGTCCGGGTCTCGATTCACACGGCGCGCCCCGGCGTGGTGATCGGCAAGCGCGGCGCCGACATCGAGAAGCTCAAGCAGGGCCTCCAGAAGATGACGGAGTCCGAGGTGACGGTGAACATCGTCGAAATCCGCAAGCCCGAGGTCGACGCCTACCTCGTCGCTGAGAACATTGCCCAGCAGCTCGAGCGCCGGATTTCCTTCCGTCGCGCCATGAAACGTGCCGTGCAGTCGGCCATGCGCCTGGGCGCCGAAGGCATCCGCATCAACGTCGGCGGTCGCCTCGGCGGCGCCGAGATCGCGCGTGTCGAGTGGTACCGCGAGGGTCGCGTCCCGCTTCATACCCTGCGCGCCGACATCGACTTCGGTCGGGTCACCGCGAATACCGCTTACGGCTCTTTGGGCATCAAGACCTGGATCTTCAAGGGCGAGATCTTCGCCTACGACCCGCTGGCGCACGAGAAGCGTGAGACCGGGGCGCAGGGCGGCCAGGCCCGCAACTGAGATCAAGGAAACTGAGAGATGCTGTCACCGAAACGCACAAGGTTCCGCAAGGCGCACAAGGGCCGTATCCACGGCAACGCAAAGGGTTACACCACGCTGAACTTCGGCTCCTACGGCATGAAGTCGCAGATGGCCGGTCGTATCACCGCGCGCCAGATTGAGGCCGCGCGTCGTGCGATCACGCGTTACATGAAGCGCGCCGGTCGCGTGTGGGTCACGGTCTTCCCGGACGTTCCGGTTTCGACCAAACCCGCCGAGGTTCGCATGGGTAAGGGCAAGGGCTCGCCCGAGTACTGGATGTGCCGGGTCAAGCCGGGTCGCGTGATGTTCGAGCTTGACGGTGTCGACGAGGAGATCGCTCGCGAGGCCATCCGTCTGGGTGCTGCCAAGTTGCCGATCCCTGTCAAGTTCATTCAGCGGTTGCACTGAGGGAGACCGTCATGAAGGCTGCCGACGTACGCGCCATGAGCGCCGACCAGATGAGCGACGAGGTTCTGACGCTCAAGAAGGAGCTGTTCAACCTGCGTTTCCAGCAGGCGAGCGGTCAGTTGGAAAACACTGCGCGTATGCGGCAGGTCCGCCGTGACATCGCGCGCATCAAGACCATCCAGTCCAAGGCCAACAAGGCCCCAGTCGGTTCATAAGGGAAGAGAGAGATGCCGCGTCGCGTGATGCAGGGTATGGTGACCAGCAAGTCCGGTGACAAGACCGTTGTGGTCAACGTCGAACGGCTGATGAAGCACCCGATCTACAAGAAGACGATCCGCCGCTCGAAGCGCTACCACGCCCACGACGAGGGAAACGAGGTGGCCGTCGGCCAGACCGTGCGGATCCAGGAATGTGCCCCAATCTCCAAGCGCAAGCGTTGGATGGTCGTCGGGGACGAGGCCTGAGAGGACATGATAGATGATTCAGCAGGAAACCAACCTGGACGTCGCTGACAACTCTGGCGCCCGCCGTGTCCAGTGTATTAAGGTTCTGGGTGGCTCCAAGCGCAAGACGGCGACTGTGGGCGACATCATCGTCGTGGCGGTCAAGGAGGCGCAGCCCGGTCAGCGCGTGAAGAAGGGCGAAGTGGCCCGTGCTGTGATCGTGCGTACGGCCAAGGAAATCCGCCGCCCCGATGGCAGCGCGCTGCGTTTTGACCGCAATGCCGCGGTCATCATCAACCGTCAGAACGAGCCGGTCGGCACCCGTATCTTCGGCCCGGTCACGCGTGAACTGCGCAGCCGGAACTTCATGAAGATCATCTCGCTGGCTCCGGAGGTGCTCTGAGATGGCGGCCAAGATCAGAAAGGGCGACCGGGTGATCGTTCTGGCCGGCCGTGACCGCGGCCGTGAGGGCGAGGTGCTCAAGGTGCTGACCGGTGAAAACCGGGCGATCGTGAACGGCGTCAACATGGCGCGCCGCCACCTGAAGCCCTCTCAGACGACGCCGGGCGGGATTGAGGACAAGGAACTGCCGATCCAGCTCTCCAACCTGGCACTCGTCGATCCCAAGGATGGCAAGCCGACCCGTGTCGGTTTCCAGACGCTGGATGACGGCCGCAAGGTTCGCGTGGCCCGTCGTTCCGGCGAAATGATCGACTCCTGACCGGAACGCACATGATGGCTACCGCAAGACTCCGGGAACATTATACTGAAACCGTCAGGCCCGCCCTGATGGAGCAGTTCGGCTACACAAACATCCACGCTGTGCCGAAGCTCGAGAAGATCGTGCTGAACATGGGCGTGAGTGAGGGCATCGCCGACTCCAGGCAGGTCGACAACGCGACCAACGAACTGACGCTGATTGCCGGCCAGAAAGCCGTCCCGACGCGCGCCAAGAAGTCGATTGCAAACTTCAAGCTGCGCGAGGGCATGGCCGTGGGTACGAAGGTCACGCTGCGTGGCACACAGATGTACGAATTCCTTGATCGTCTCGTGAACATCGCGCTGCCCCGCGTCCGTGACTTCCGCGGCATTAGCGGCAAGAGCTTCGACGGCCGTGGCAACTACGCCATGGGCTTGAAGGAACAGATCGTTTTCCCCGAGATCGACTACGACCAGGTCAGCGCGATCCGGGGACTTGATATCGTCATTTGCACGACGGCCAAGACCAACGAGGAAGCCTATGCGCTGCTCGATGGTTTCCAGATGCCGTTCGTGAAGAACTGACCCCAAGCGGTTCGAAGGGAAACGACATGGCCAAGAAGAGCGCCATTGAGAAGAACAATCGTCGCAAGCGTCTGGTGGCGAAGTACGCCGCTAAGCGTGCCGAGCTTCTTGCGATCGCGAACAACCGCGAACTGCCGATTGAGGAGCGCTTCCAGGCGCGTCTCGAGCTCGCCAAGATGCCGCGCAACTCGGCGAGGGTGCGCGTCCGCAACCGCTGCGGCGTCACCGGACGTCCGCGTGGCTATCACCGTAAATTTAACATGTCCCGCGTCTTGTTGCGCCAACTGGCCTCCGACGGGTTCATCCCCGGTGTGACCAAGTCGAGCTGGTAAGGGGAGGGCGCCAATGGCAATGACAGATCCCTTGGGCGATATGCTCGCCCGTATCAGGAACGGACACATGCGCCGCAAGTCGCAGGTGAACTGCCCGGCTTCGAAGCTGAAGGAGAACGTCCTTTCGGTGCTGAAGCGCGAGGGTTTCATCCGCGACTACCGCCGCGATGCCGTCGACACGCCCAAGCCTGAACTTGTGATCGAGCTCAAGTACTACGAGGGCGTTCCGGTCATTCGCGAAATCGGCCGTGTCAGCAAGCCAGGCCGCCGCGTCTATTCGGGCGTGAGCGACATGCCGCGCGTCTATGGCGGTCTCGGCGTCACCATCGTTTCGACGCCCAAGGGCGTCATGACCGATCACGAGGCCCGCGCTGCCAACGTCGGCGGCGAGGTCCTGTGCAAGGTGTTCTGAGGAACGCCGGAAGACTGGGGAACGAACCATGTCACGCGTAGGCAAGAATGCCGTAGACATACCATCGGGCGTCGAGGTCTCGATCAACGACGACGTCGTTGAGGTCAAGGGTAAGAACGGCACGTTGAGTCAGCACATCCTGCCCCACCACGTCACCGTGATGATGGAGGAGCGGCAGGTCGTGGTGACGCCCAACGATAACACCAAGCGGGCTCGGGCTCTGTGGGGCACGACGCGCGCCAACATCCAGACCATGGTCACCGGTGTGACCGAGGGCTTCAAGCGCGAGCTCGAGATTCAGGGCGTCGGCTATCGTGCCCAGATGCAGGGCAAGACGCTGAAGCTGCAGCTTGGCTACAGCCACGACGTCGAGTTCCCGGTGCCTGACGGCATCACCATCGAATGCCCCAACCAGACCGAGATCGTGGTGTCGGGCGTTGACAAGCAGCGGGTCAGCCAGGTCGCTTCGAACATCCGCGGCTGGCGTCCGCCTGAGCCCTATAAGGGCAAGGGCATCCGCTACAAGGACGAGTACGTCCTGCGTAAGGAAGGCAAGAAGAAGTAAGCCGCCATGAAGAACGCAAGAGATCTTCACGCCCGCCGCTCCGGGCGTATCCGCCGCAAGGTCAAGGCGGGTCAGAACGGAAAGCCCCGGCTTTCGGTGTTCCGCTCGGGCAAGCACATCTATGCCCAGGTGATTGACGATGGCGCAGGCCACACGATGGCGCAGGCCTCATCGCTCGACAGTGGCGTGCGCGGTGATTCGCCCACGGGTGCGAACATTGATGCGGCTGCGAAGGTCGGTAAGGCGATCGCCGAAAAGGCGACGGCCGCCGGCGTCACCGAGGTTGTCTTTGATCGCGGCGGTTGCCGCTATCACGGCCGAGTCAAGGCCTTGGCCGATGCCGCCCGCGAGGGCGGCCTTAAGTTCTGAGCCGCGCAGGCCAGGGAAAAGGAAGCACAACGATGGTTATGGCAGGACGTGAGCAGCGTGGCGGCGGTCGCAACGACCGTGGCGGCAACCGGAACGAGCGCGGCGGAGGCCGCGGTCGCGGCGGCGATCGCGATGAGGGCAACGAGTTTCTCGAGAAGCTCGTCAGCATCAACCGCGTCGCCAAGGTGGTGAAGGGCGGTCGTCGCTTCGGTTTTGCTGCGCTCGTCGTTGTCGGTGACCAGAAGGGCCGCGTCGGTCACGGCGCCGGCAAGGCGCGCGAGGTGCCCGAGGCGATCCGCAAGGCGACTGAGCAGGCCAGGCACAACATGATCCGCGTTCCTCTGCGTGAGGGGCGCACGTTGCACCACGACGTGAAGGGCCGCTACGGTGCGGGCCGCGTTGTTCTGCGCACCGCGCCTCCGGGTACCGGCGTGATCGCCGGCGGCCCGATGCGCGCCGTGTTCGAGGCGCTCGGTGCTCAGGACGTGGTCTGCAAGTCGACCGGCAGCGCCAACCCCCACAACATGGTCAAGGCGACGTTTGATGCCCTGACCCAGACGATGTCGCCGCGTGCGGTGGCCGCCAAGCGCAACAAGAAGGTTGCGGAGGTTCTGGGCAAGGCCGGTGGCGTCGAGTTTGTCACGGAGAACTGATCGCCATGGCAGGTAAGAAGGACGTCGGCAAGCGTCTGCGCGTGACGCAGATCGGCAGCCCCATCGGCCGCCCGGCCGATCAGCGTCGGACGCTGATCGGTCTCGGCCTCAACAGGATGCACCGCACCCGTGAGCTGGAAGACACGCTCGCGGTGCGTGGCATGATCAACAAGGTGCGCCACCTGGTGCACTGGGAAGAAGTCTGACGCACTCCAGACGGGCACGGGAAGCTGTAGTCATGAAACTCAACGATATTCGCGACAATAAGGGTTCGACCCACGCCAGGAAGCGGCGCGGCCGCGGCATCGGTTCGGGCTTGGGCAAGACCGGCGGACGCGGCCACAAGGGCCAGACGTCGCGCTCCGGTGTGGCCGTGGCCAACTTCGAAGGCGGCCAGATGCCGATCTACCGCCGTCTGCCGATGCGCGGGTTCCGGAATCCGAATCGGCGTGACTATGTCGGCGTCAACGTCGAGCGCATCCAGCAGGCGATCGATGCAGGCAAGCTCGATGCCTCCGTGCCGATCGATACCGCCGCACTGAAGGCCGCCGGTGTGATCAAGCGCGCGCGTGACGGTGTGCGTCTGCTTGGCCGTGGCGAGCTGACCGCCAGGATCGACATCACGGTTGCCGGCGCCACGAAGACGGCGACCGCGACGATCGAGAAGGTCGGCGGCAGCGTCACGATCACCGTCGCCAAGGCCAAAAAGGCCGAAGCGGACGCCGAGTAAGGACGTCAAGGCAGCGCTAGATGGCATACCAAGCCGAACAACTCGCCAGCCAGCTCAATCTCGGAGCATTCGGCAAGGCGACCGAACTCAAGAAGCGTCTGTGGTTCACTCTGGGTGCTTTGATTATCTATCGACTTGGCACCTTCATTCCGACTCCGGGCATCGATTCCCAGATCCTGAGCGATATCTTCGACCAACAGGCCGGCGGCATCATCGACATGTTCAACGTGTTCGCCGGCGGTGCGCTGGAACGCATGTCGATCTTTGCGCTCAACGTCATGCCCTACATCTCGGCCTCGATCATCATGCAGCTGATGACGGCAGTCTCGCCCCAGCTTGAGCAGCTGAAGAAAGAGGGCGAGTCGGGCCGCAAGAAGATGAATCAGTACACCCGCTATCTTACGGTGTTGCTTTGCATCGTGCAGGGCTACGGCATCGCAGTGGGGCTCGAGCAGGGACTGGTGACAAGCGCTGGCGTCTCGGCCGTGATCGACCCGGGCATGCTGTTCCGCTTCACGACCGTCGTGTCATTGCTGGGCGGAACCATGTTCCTGCTTTGGCTTGGCGAACAGATCACCCATCGTGGTGTCGGCAACGGTGTTTCGCTGATCATCTTCGCGGGCATCGTGGCGAGTTTCCCGGGTTCCGTCGCCCAGCTGCTCGAGGCCGGTCGCGTTGGCACGCTGTCGGCGTTTGCCATCATGGCGATCCTGATCGGCGGTGCGCTGCTGATCTACTGGATCGTCTGGATGGAGCGCGCCCAGCGCCGCATCGTTGTCCAGTATCCGAAGCGCCAGGTCGGCAACCGCATGTTCGGTGGCGAAAGCTCGCACCTGCCGCTCAAGCTCAACACGGCCGGTGTCATCCCGGCGATCTTCGCAAGCTCGATCCTGCTGATGCCGGCGACCCTGGCCAGCTTCTCGGCCGCTGGAAGCGGGGCCGACTGGCTGACCGAGCTCACGCGCCTGTTGGGCCGCGGCGAGCCGCTCTATCTCACCATTTTCGGCGCCTCGATCGTGTTCTTCTGCTTCTTTTACACGGCCGTCGTGTTCAATCCGGCCGACACCGCCGACAATCTGCGCAAGAACGGCGGTTTCGTGCCCGGCATCCGTCCCGGCAAGAACACAGCGGAGTACCTCGACTACGTCCTCACGCGCTTGACCACCGTGGGTGCGATCTATCTGACGATCGTCTGCGTGATCCCTGAGTACATCATCGGGGTCAATCAGCTTCCGATCCTGATGGGCGGAACCGCGCTGCTGATTTGCGTGACCGTCACCATGGATACGGTGTCGCAGATTCAGTCGCATCTGCTGGCCCATCAGTACGAAGGCCTGATCAAGAAAGCCAAGCTCAAGGGTAGCAGGGGAAGGCCCCGGCGATGAAACTGATTCTTCTCGGTCCGCCCGGTGCGGGCAAGGGAACCCAGGCGCGTCGTCTGATGGATACGCACGGTATCCCGCAGCTTTCGACCGGTGACATGCTGCGCGCTGCTGTTGCGGCGGGCACGGAGCTCGGCAAACAGGCCAAGGAGGTCATGGATCGTGGTGATCTGGTCTCCGACGAGATCATCGTGGGCATGATCGCCGAGCGGATTGACCGGCCCGATTGTGCTAACGGCTTCATTTTGGACGGTTTTCCCCGTTCGGAAGCCCAGGCCGTGGCGCTCGACACCATGCTGCAGGAGCGTGGCCTGCCGCTGGACCATGTGATTGAGATGAAGATGGTCGACGATGTGCTCGTTGAGCGCATCACGGGCCGCTACACCTGTGCCAACTGTGGCGCGGGTTACCATGACCGGCTCCAGGTGCCTAGGGTTGAGGGCGTCTGCGACAGGTGCGGTGGCACGGAGTTCAAGCGCCGTGCCGACGACAACGAAGAGACGGTGCGTTTGCGTCTGGGTGTCTACCTCGACCAAACCGCGCCGCTTCTCCCATATTATCGCGCCAAAGGTGTGCTTCGTGAGGTCGATGGCATGGCCGACATCGACGACGTGACGGCCCAGCTGAGCGCCGTTCTCAACGGTGGAAATTAAGGGTTTTCGATGATTGACTCAACACATCTCTAACCCTACAATCTGTCATCAATCTTCCAAACCTGAGCGGTTTTGTCGGCTCATTGTCATTGACTAAGGAGCGAAAGCCTTGGCGCGCATCGCTGGTGTGAATATCCCGACCTCGAAGAGGGTCGAAATTGCGCTGACCTACATTCATGGTATCGGGCGCACGAAGGCTGAGGAAATTTGTGCGAACGCGCAGATTCCGCAGGAGCGCCGTGTGAACGAGCTCACCGATGCCGAGGTCGCGCAGATCCGTGAAATCATTGATATGGGCTACACGGTCGAAGGTGACCTGCGCCGCGAGGTGGCGATGAACATAAAGCGGCTGATGGACCTCGGTTGCAACCGAGGCATCCGTCACCGCAAAGGCCTGCCTGTGCGCGGCCAGAACACCCACAACAATGCGCGGACCCGCAAGGGCAAGGCGCGGCCGATTGCCGGCAAGAAGAAGTAGGCAGAGCAGATGGCACGCGATGCAGCCCGTGTCAGGCGGCGCGAACGGAAAAACATCACGTCGGGCGTGGCCCATGTGAACGCTTCCTTCAACAACACGATGATCACGATCTCGGACGCCCAGGGCAACGCGATCTCATGGTCGTCAGCCGGTTCCATGGGTTTTAAGGGTTCGCGCAAGTCGACTCCCTATGCTGCCCAGATGGCCGCCGAGGAAGCCGGCAAGAAGGCCCGGGAGCACGGCATGCAGTTGCTCGAGGTTTTCGTGAAGGGTCCGGGTTCGGGCCGCGAGTCGGCACTGCGTGCGCTTTCGGCGATCGGTTTCCAGATCACGGCCATCCAGGACGTTACCCCCATTCCTCACAACGGCTGCCGGCCGCGCAAGCGCCGCCGCGTCTGAGATACGGCCGAGGTGGGTGGCTCGCCTCGGCCCCGATTGTGCCCCGATTGTGATGTACGACACCGGCTCCGGGCCGGTACGCGCCGTGACGATGGCGCCAGAACCAGGAGGTCGATGGCTATATGAACAGAAACTGGCAAGCGCTGATCAAACCCAACAAGCTGCAGATCGAGCCGGGCATCGACGCCTCCCGTGAGTCGACGATCGTGGCTGAGCCGCTCGAGCGTGGTTTCGGCCTGACGCTCGGCAATGCTCTGCGCCGGGTCCTGCTGTCGTCGCTCCAGGGCGCGGCTGTGACCTCGATCCGCATCAACAACGTGCTGCATGAGTTCTCTTCGATCGCGGGCGTGCATGAGGACGTGACCGACATCGTGCTCAATGTGAAGGCGCTCGCGATCAAGTCGCACAGCGAGGGCACCAAGCGCATGTTGCTGAAGGCCAAGGGCCCCAGTGCGGTGACCGCCTCGATGATCGAGACGGGCTCCGAGATTGAGATCATGGATCCCGATCACGTCATCTGTACGCTGGATTCCGACGCTGAGCTCAACATGGAGTTCACCGTCGACATCGGCAACGGCTACGTGCCGGCCACGCAGAACCGAACCGAGGATGCGCCGATCGGCCTGATCCCGGTCGATGCGATCTACAGTCCGGTGCGCAAGGTGGCCTACAAGGTCGAGAACAGCCGTGTCGGCCAAGTGACCGACTACGACAAGCTTTCGATGACGGTCGAGACCAACGGTGCTGTGACGCCGGAGGATGCCGTGGCGCTGGCCGCCCGTATTCTGCAGGACCAGCTGCAGCTCTTCGTGAATTTCGAGGAGCCGGAGAGTCGCGTCGAGACGGTGGAGCCGGTGGAGCCGGAGTTCAATCCGCACCTCCTGCGTAAGGCCGATGAGCTTGAGCTCAGCGTCCGTTCGGCCAACTGCTTGAAGAACGACAACATCGTCTACATCGGCGATCTCGTTCAGAAGACCGAAGCCGAGATGCTGCGCACGCCGAACTTTGGCCGCAAGTCGCTCAATGAAATAAAGGACGTGCTGGCACACATGGGCCTGCACTTGGGCATGAAGATCCCGGATTGGCCGCCCGAGAACATTGAGGCTCTGGTGCGCCGTCTCGAGGATCCGTTCAATTGAGGATGGCTTGGCGCTGCAACGCCGGCGTCGCTGTGTGAAAAGAGAGAGAACAATGCGACATCGTTATTCGGGCCGTAAGTTGGGCCGTACCAGCTCGCACCGCAAAGCCATGTTCAAGAACATGGCTTGCGCGCTGATCAAGCACGAGCAGATCAGGACCACGCTGGCTAAGGCCAAGGAGCTCTCGCCTTATGTCGAGAAGCTGATCACGCTGGGCAAGCGCGGCGATCTTCACGCCCGCCGCCAGGCATTCGCCCAGCTGCGTGACGACGCCATGGTCGAGAAGCTCTTCGATGTGCTCGCCGAGCGTTATGGCGACCGCCACGGCGGTTACACGCGCGTCCTGAAGGCCGGTCATCGCTATGGTGATGCCGCCGACATCGCAATCATCGAGTTTGTCGAACGCGACGAGTCCGCCAAGGGCCAGGATTCTGGCCCCGTCTTTGACGACGAGGACGAGATCAAGGACCAGGCCGCAGCCTGATCGTTCAACAGAGTGTTGCGAAAGGGCGGCTCCCTGTCACTGTTTTTCTTTGCTCGATAGTGTCATACCGGACATGGCCCCCACGGCCGCTGATTCGGGACCCCATGCCTGAGCATCTCGTTCGGTAGCCGAGTTACGATGGAAGCGCGTGGCTGAGGTCGTTCCAGTCCGGATTGTCTTTCTCGATCAAGGAGGCTTTCCAGTCTCGTCACCGCCGTTTGATCCGCTTTTCGCGCACTATGGCATCGTTGACTTCCCCGTACTGCTCAACGAGGACAAGGCGCTTTATACCGAAGCGCGTTGATCAGAACCGATTGGCCGAGCTTCTCGATCCGATTGAGGTTATGCGCTCTGGATCATTGATCAACCTGTTCCAAGCCTCGCAACAGTTCGCCATGATATCGTCGTCGCTTGCGAAGATGCGGTTTGAGAGCCCGTTGTCCCGGATGTACTGCCAGACGTTTTCGACCGGGTTCAACTCAGGCGCCCTCGGCGGCAGTGGCAACAAGGTGATGTTCCCGGGCACCTCCAGTTTCGATGTCGTGTGCCCTCCGGCCTGATCGACGATCGGGATTGCGTGGGCGGCCAGGCGCGACTTCGATGCTGATCGGCTTCAGGTGTTCGGCCATCGCGTGGGTGTCGACCCAGGGCATGCCCAGACCGGCCGCCGGACAGATTGCACCGAAGATGTAGGCCCATTGGGTGCGTTATCTTGCCGCCCGGCACGATCATATGACCTGCTCGGGCGAGACCTCGACGCCCCTGTGGCGCAAGGTATCGGCGGCGACCGCCTCGCGCAGGGCCATGATACCCGGGGCCGGTGCGTAGCCGTGGTGGCCGTCGCGTAGCGCCCGAATGCCGGACTCGACGATGTGCTCAGGCGTCTTGAAGTCGGGCTGGCCGATGCCAAGGTTGATGATCGAACGGCCCTGTGCTTGGAGTTCCGTGGCGCGTCCGAGCACGGCAAAGGCGGTCTCGGAGGCCAGATTGGCAACGTTCGCGGCGGTGATCATGAGATGACGCGGTCCATGTTTGGAAGCATGTTGACGGTTGACCCGGAAGGGCCTTCATCGTACAGACGCGCGCCTTGGAGCCAAGCGCATCGAAACGCCCTTTTTTCTTAGGCTCCAACGTGGCCTGTGGTGGCTATAGCTCAGTTGGTTAGAGCGCCTGGTTGTGGTCCAGGAGGTCGTCGGTTCGAATCCGACTAGCCACCCCAAACCCCGCGCATCCGAACCCCGCGAGATTTTGAATCCCGATCCCGTGCCTTTGCGCGGGGCAGACCTATATTCAGGTCATGATCCGCGCTGTCGCCGTATCGCTTTGTCTGCTTTGTGGAGCCATCGGGGCGTCCGCGTTCTGGGGCACGGTGACGTCGGCTTGCGAAACGCCCGTCCATCGTGGCGTGGCGGATGCCATTGATGGCCACACCCTGCACTTCACCCGCGACAACGGCCTCGTCGATATCATCCGACTGGTCAGCGTTGAAGCGCCGGAGCTCTGTCAGGTCTGCCGCATCGACGGCGTCGAGTGGGATTGCGGCCTCGAAGCCCGGTCCACGCTGGCTGCCCTGGTCGACGAGCGCGAACTGGCCTGCTGCATGTACTGCGACGACGAACCCGATGGTGAGTGTATGGCGCTGCGCCGCGACGACGACACCGCTATCGGTGAGGAGATGCTGCGCGCCGGCATGGCGACCTCCCACGCCTATTTCGCCAACAATCTTCAAGCCGCCGAATCCCAGGCGAACAATGCCGGTCGCGGCCTGTGGCGTGGCGACCGGGTGCACCCCGACGCCTGGTGCGACGGAAAGCGGTTGGGTGCGGGGCCTTGCCGGTGCTGTTATCTGCCGGAGTAGGGTAAGCGGTTGTCTGTGTCCTGAAGCAATGGTGTCATGAGCTCATGTCTGCTGTCCGTGTCGTTTGTCTCGCCCTGATCGTTGCCGCCGCAGGCTTCGCCCTGCGGCCCGCCCATGCTGGCTGTTCCGACCTTCCGGCCCCCGGGGTCGACTGGCGAAGCTGCAACCTGCAGGGCATCTCGTTTCCCGCTTCCGACATGTCGGACGGCAACCTGCGCGGCGCCTCGCTCAGCAATGCCGATCACACCGGCAGCAACTTCTCCGGCATCGACGGCTACCGGGTGCGCTTCGTGGAATCGATCCTGGTTGACACCGTGTTCGACGGCGCGGCGCTGACCGACGCCCGGTTCGACCGGGCGGATCTTTCGGGTGCGTCGATGCGCGATGTCGCAGCGCGTAACGCCAAGTTCCAGTTCGCCAATCTCTCCGGCGTCGACTTCACCGGTGCGAACCTGCGCGATGTCGACCTGACCGGCACCGATCTCTCCGGCGCCATCTGGATCGACGGCGAGCGAGTCTGTGCGGAGGGATCGATGGGGATATGCCGATGACCGACTTCTCCTGTCCGTTCTGCAACGACCCCATCGCCTGTCCCGTGGATGTTCACGGTGACGTGCAGTGCAGCACGTGCCACACCAACGTCGATCCCTGCTGCGGTGGAGCGCTGTGCCTGATCAGCCCGCCGGCCGATCCGGCGGGCGGGGAGAGCGGCGAAACCTGATAGCCTACCGCCCAGCGCGATGCCGGGCAGCACCAGGGTCATGCCGATCATCGTCAGCGTATTCGGCACCTCGTCGAGCAGGCCCCAGACAATCGGTGTCGCCAGCACCGAACGAAGATCATCACGAGCGCGGCGCGCTGTGGACCGATCGTGCGGATCGCGCGGGTGTAGAGGATCGGCGCCAGGGCGCCTGTGAGAAAGCCCTGATAGACGAACTGCAGTGCGCTCTCGTGCCACGGCTCTTCGGGAACGGTCGTGGGATCGAACAGCAGCACGAGCGGGGCTTACCAGATGGCCGGGACCACGGCGATAATCGCCACATTGGTCAGCGGGCTCAGGCCGTAGACCCGCGTACCCATCGTGAAGGCTGCCCACATGAGCGCTGCGGCGAGGAAGAATGCGTGCCCTGCCAGGTGCCGAACTGACTGTCCTTGATGCCAATCAGCGCCAGCGCAGCAAGCACGATCCCCAGGCCGAGCCATTGATCGCCCGAGGGTCGTTCGCCGATCCAGGCCCAGGCGAGCAGGGCGACGAAGACGTCCAGTGCGCCGGGGATAACGGTGGCGCCCTGGGCCGCCGGCGCGAACGCCAGCCCGCCGACCGACGCCAGGCTGTAGGGCACACCGCCCATCATCGAGAGCACCGGCAGCGGCGGCCACCCGGCGTCCATGATCTCCCAGCGGCGCTTCCAGAAGACCGGCGCCATCACCAAGCCCGAGCCCAGGAAGCGCAGCAGCGTGATGTTGCTGACCAGCAGACTGCTTGTCGCGTCATAACGTGACGTCACCATCAAGCCCGCCCAGAGGATAGCCACCGGGACGGCGCAACCCAAGCCCATCAGGAGTTGGCACCGGTCCGGCGTGGGAACCGTGGGCATAGCGGCTTCGATAGAGGCTGCTTGCGGAAGGGGCCAGCACGCAAGCTGCTGACAATACGCTGTCAGCACGGCTGTCGCAGGATCGCGGCCATGACGAACCTCGCCTCAAGCAGACAGCAAGCCCGGAACGCCGAGACACTCGGACGCCTGTTGGTGATCGGCTCGGCGGTCGCCTGGAGCGGTGCCGGCATCTTCACCAAGAGCGTCGAAGCCGATGTCTGGACCGTGCTGTTCTGGCGGGGCGCGCTGGCCGCAGTGCTGATGTGGGCCTATCTCGTCTGGCGCCAGGGCGGCAGTGCGCTGACCGACGCCAGTCGGCTCGGCCTGGCTGGCTGGGCCGCGGCCGCCGTCGGCAGTGCGGCGACGATCTGCTTTATCGCTGCCTTCAAGAACACCGCCGTCGCCAATGTTGCGATCATCTATGCGACGGCGCCGTTTGCCGCCGCAGCCATCGCCTTGTTCTGGATGCGTGAGGCGCCGGGCTGCACGACCCTCGTGGCGGCTGCCTTCTGTGTCATCGGCGTCGCTGTCATGGTCGGCGGTTCATCCGGCACGCCTAACCTCTCGGGCGACCTTTTGGCGGTCGGCATGACCGTCCTGATGGCGCTGATGATGGTCATCATGCGGCGTTATCCGCAGCGCCCCATGACCTTGGCCGTCGGCCCCATCTCAAGCCTGCAGCTCGTTCTGGTCGGCTGGCTGATGACCGATCCCCTGGCGATCTCCGGCTACGACCTCCTGCTCGTCTGCGCCTTCGGCATCGCGCATGCCGCCGCTACAATCATGCTGGCCGAAGGCGTTCTCCGCATCCGCGCTGCCGAAGCTGGACTGCTGAGCACGCTCGAGATGCCGCTCGTCCCGCTTTGGGGTTTCCTTTTCCTGGCCGAGGTTCCGGGCATGTGGACGGTGGTCGGAGGAGGAATCGTGCTGGTGACGCTGGTCGGGTACCTGACGACTGCGGCGCAGATCAGGCTTCGGCCAGGGCCTGATCGAGATCGGCGATGAGGTCGGCGGCGGTTTCGATGCCGAAGGAGAGCCGGATGGTGTCGTCGTCGGCGTCGCGCTGCTCTTGGGTAAGCTGGTGGTGGGTGGTGCTGGTCGGGTGCAGGATGAGGCTGCGGGTGTCGCCGACGTTGGCGAGGTGGCTGAACAGATTCGAGGCCTCGACCACACGGCAGCCCGCTTCGAAACCGCCCTTGAGGCTGAAGGTGAAGACACTGCCGAAGCCGTGTTCGAGGTACTTCCCGGCGAGCGCGCGATAAGGGCTTGAGGGCAGCCCTGCATAGGACATCCAGGCGACCTTGGGGTGGTTTTCAAGGAATTGGGAAATTTCCATCACGTTGTCGCAATGGCGCTGCATCCTCAGCGGCGGGGTCTTGCAGCCGGTGATGAGGTTGAAGGCATTGGTCGGTGACAGGGCCGTTCCAAAGTCGCGCAGGGCAAAGGCGCGGGCCTTCATGGTGAAACCGATGTCACCAAAGGTCTCTGCGAAGGTCAGGCCATGATAGGTTGGCTCGGGTTCGGTCATTCCGGGAAACTTCCCGCTGCCATACCAGTCGAACTTGCCGGACTCGACCACAAGCCCGCCCATCGACGTGTCGTGCCCGCCGATGAACTTGGTCGCCGAGTGGGTGACGATATCCGCACCCCAGTGGAACGGCCGGTACAGCCAGGGCGTTGCCATGGTGTTGTCGACGATGAGCGGGATGGCGTGGTGCCGGGCGATCTCCGCCAGCGGTCGAGATCGACGATCACGCCACCGGGATTGGCCAGCGCCTCGACGAAGATCGCCTTTGTGTTGGGCCGGATGGTGGCCTCGACCAGGCCGGTGTCGTTGGAGTCGATCAGGTCGGCATGCCAGCCGAGTTTGCCGAAGGACTTGGTGAACTGGTTGACCGAGCCGCCATAGAGGAACTTCGAGGCGACGATGTGGTCGTCGGGCTCCAGCAAGGTGAAGAAGGCGAGGAACTGCGCGGCATGGCCTGACGCGCAGGCCACTGCGGCGCGGCCGTCATCGAGGTTCGCGACCTTCTCCTCGAGCACCGCGACCGTTGGGTTGGTGAGGCGCGAATAGATGTAGCCGAAGGTCTGCAGGTTGAAGAGCGAGGCGGCATGGTTGACGTCGTCGAAGACGTAGCTCGTGGTCTGGTAGATCGGCGTGGCGCGCGCACCGGTCACGGGATCGGGCCGGGCCTCGGCATGCACTGTGCGGGTTTCGAGGCCATAGTCGGGCTTGCCGTCGCTCATCGGGACCTACCGGTGTGTGTAGAGATCGCCGTCGGCGTCCCAGGTGCATTGCGACGCAGCATCGCACAACGACCCCGGCCAGAGCTGCCCCGTCCGCTCCCAGTCGATCGAGGAACAACCCGAAAGGAGGAGGGCGATACTGGCCGCTGCGGTGAGCGATACGATCCGGCGGGTCCCCTCACTCTTCCCCGTTGGGTCGAGGGGACATTTGCGCAGGTCATCCCTTCTCCCTCGGGCCGGAAAGGGAGGGACCCGACGCGAATCAGTGGGAGGGTGAGGGGCCACCTCATATCTTCAGCGCCTTGGCGGTGATGATCCCGGAGTTGATGCCGCCCCAGGAGAGTTCGCTGGAGAGGCGGCCATACTCGATCTTGGGGCAGCGGTTCATCACGACGTTGAGGCCCGCCGCCTCGGTCCGTGCCGCGGCTTCGTTGTTACGCACGCCGAGCTGCATCCAGACCGTATCGATCTGGTGCTTGTCCTTGAGCGCGATCGCTTCGTCGGTGATCGGGCCCGCGGCCTCCGCGTTGCGAAAGATGTCGACCATATCGAAGCATACGGGCACCTCTGTCAGCGAGCCGTATACGATCTCACCGTGGATCTCCTTGCCGGCCGATGTCGGGTTGACCGGAATCACGCGGTATCCCTTGGCCTGCAGGTATTTGAAGACGAAGTTGCTGGGGCGCGCCCAGTTGGGACTGGCGCCGACCATGGCGATGGTCCGGCAGCGCCGCAGAATGCCGCGCAGGTACTCGTCTTCGTAAGTCTCATGATCCAAAGCTATTCGCCGGTCCAGGTCGGCTGGCGCTTCTCAAGGAAGGCGTCGATCCCTTCCTCGGCGTCGCGCGCCATCATGTTCTCGGCCATCACCGTGCTGGCATAAAGATAAGCATCGTCGAGCGGCATCTCGAGCTGGCGGTAGAAGGCCTCCTTGCCGACAGCAAGCGTCAGCGGCGATTTCGAGGCGATCTGGCGAGCCAGAGCCAGGGTCTCGTCGGCCAGGGCATCCGCGTCGACAACGCGGTTCACAAGCCCCATCGCCTTGGCGCTCTCGGCATCGGCCATGTCGCCGGTCAGCAGCATCTCCATGGCTTGCTTGCGCGCCACGTTGCGAGACAACGCGACCATGGGCGTCGAGCAGAACAGCCCGATGTTGACCCCCGGCGTCGCGAAGCGCGCGTCGGTCGTCGCCACGGCCAGATCGCAGGTCGCGACAAGCTGGCAGCCCGCCGCCGTCGCAATGCCGTGCACTTGGGCGATCACCGGCTTGGGCAGGGTGACGATGGAGGTCATCAGCTGGCTGCACTGGGCGAAGAGATCATCGTAGTTGCCCCGGCCTGGATTGGCGCGGATTTCCTTGAGATCGTGGCCGGCGCAGAAGGTGGGGCCGTTGCCCGCAATCGTCACGACATGGATGGCGCGGTCGGCGGCGATGGCGTCAAGCTCGTCCTGGAGGGCGGCCATAAGCCCGACCGAGAGCGCGTTGCGCTGCTTCGGACGATTCAGCGTGAGGCGGGCTACGCCCTTGGCGTCGTCGCGGAGAAGGATGTCATCGGTCATGAGCACAATGTGGCGTGTGCCGGTCCCGCCAGCAAGCCGATCACGCGCGAAACGGTTGCTCTAGACCGGTTGCCAACCCGAAGCTGCGGAAACGTTCAGCGGATCGGCAGCGCCATGGTCCAGACCAGTCGTCTCCACCCGGAAGCACCCAAAATCCTCGCGGCGGAGCCCCAGCTCTTCGTGTCAGACATCACCGAGTCCTGCGAATTCTCCGAAGATCTCGGCTTCGAGTCGAACAGGGTGTGGGTCATGGGATCGACCTCACCGCTCACGGTTTCAAGTCCGCGTTCGAGCGAGGCGATCACGGCGTTGTGCAGCGGCAGCGCCATTTGATCCGCGCCCCGGTCGCCCTCACCGATCCGGGCCTCACCCTGGGCCGACCCGGCGGGCAGGCCGCCGAGATCGAGCAGCCGTTCGAGTAACGCCTCGCTGCGGTACATCATGACCAGTGCGGCATTGAGTTCGCGTTCGGTGAGGTCTTCCCAGCCGCCGTGTTCGTGCTTCAGGCTGTGAAAGAAAATCTGGCTCACCGCCGAGGTCATGACGGGCAGGGTGCCTTTGATCGCCGCTGTGGCGATATCAGTGCCGCCCATCTTCGGCAGCAGATGTTTGCGGTTGGCCGGTTCCTCAATCCCCTCCGAGCCCAACGCCAAGGCCTCCAGCACCTCGACATCGGCGCGTTCGGCATCGGCAATGGTCAGAAGTGTCGCACGTGCCTCATCGTCGGCGCAGGCATCCATCACGCGATCGACGGCTGCGATGAATCCCAGGATCTGCTCGGCATCGGCCAGGAAGATGGCCTTCGGCGTGGTGCCGATCGTGATCGGTTCGGCGTCACGGTCGACGGGGCCGCCGCCGAGCCGTGTCGTGACGCCGACCAGCGCCTTGGTGCGCTGCATCTTCCCGATCCACTCCCAATTGCGCGCACCGCCCTTGGAATGGCCCTAGGCGCGCAGCATGCGGGAATGGAAGAACTTCTGGTTGATCGGCGGAATCATCGCCATCAGGACGTCCTGGAGCGCCTCGACCGTGCGGTCGTTTGAACTGGTCTCTTCCATAGCCTTGCCAAGCCCCGCTTTTCGGACCATTTCACAGCAGATAGGGCCTGCCAAACGGGCTGCGAAATCAACTCTTCGGTGCGTTGACTCCGCAGGCCCTTGTGTTAGGTTGCGGACCCCTAGGGCTGCGGTGTCAAACGGCACAGCGGCCCTGACTTTATGAGACAAAGAACATCATGAAGACTTACGTCGCCAAACCCGCTGAGGTCGAGCGCAAGTGGTACGTCGTGAACGCTGAGGATATGATCCTCGGGCGCATGGCCGTCGAGATCGCCGACATCCTGCGCGGCAAGCACAAGCCGACCTTCTCGCCGCATGTCGATTGCGGCGACTTCGTCGTAGTCATCAACGCCGAGAAGGTCCATCTCACCGGCAACAAGCGTGACGGCGAGACCTTCTACTGGCACACCGGCCATCATGGCGGCATCAAGGGCCAGACCTTGGGTGCGCGTCTTGATGGCGAGCACCCCGAGCGGGTCGTCATCAAGGCCGTCGAGCGCATGATCACGCGCAACTCGCTGGGTCGCCAGGTGATGAAGAAGCTCAAGGTCTATGCCGGTCCTGAGCACCCACATGAGGCGCAGCAGCCTGAGGTGCTCGATCTCGCCGCGCGCAACCGCAAGAACAAGAGGGCAGCCTGAACCATGGCCGCAACTGAGACCGTGATCCCCGAGGCCGAAGCGCCTGTTGTGCCCGTCATGACCGAAGAGCCGGTCGAACTGCCCGATCCGCAGATCGACAAGCACGGCCGCTCCTACGCCACCGGCAAGCGCAAGAACGCGATTGCGCGTGTGTGGCTGAAGCCCGGCGCCGGCCGCGTCATCGTGAACGGCCGTTCGATCGAGGAGTACTTCACCCGCGGCACGTGGCGTCTGATCCTGAGCCAGCCGTTCCAGGTCGCCGACCGACTCGAGCAGTACGACGTCTTCTGTACCGTCAAGGGCGGTGGCCTTTCGGGCCAGGCCGGTGCGGTGCGCCACGGCATCTCCAAGGCGCTGGTTGCCTATGAGCCCGCGCTGCGCAAGACGCTGAAGAGCTTGGGCTTCTTGACCCGCGACCCGCGCGTTGTCGAGCGCAAGAAGTACGGTAAGCGCAAGGCCCGACGCAGCTTCCAGTTCTCGAAGCGCTAGGCCGCACGAGGCTCAACATACGCAAGACGTTATGCGGCGTTCTCAAACTCTGAGAGCGCCGCATTTCTTTGGAGGCATTGTTGCGTGTTGAACCACCTGATTTCATTCGCTGCCATCGGGAAAACTGCGCAGATAGGCCTTCGCATCGCCCGGAGACCTGTTGCCGACGAGACCTTCGGGTATGACGATGGGACGGGCCGCAAGCTTCTTCACCGAGGCTCTCGGCCAGACCGGGAACAAAGGCCGCGTGCCTGTCCGGCTTCGAACCCGCAGGATTGCTCACAGGATTGATTGTCATCCTGGCCCTGCCGTTCGCGCGCCAGCGAGCACCTCTCGCGCCAACGACGATGCCAGGTGATCGCCGTCGATGGCGCGACAGAGCATCGCGCCGCCGCACCACGCGCCGATAGACTGCCCTTGATCGCATCAACGACCCGGCGGCGAAGGTCCAATCCGTACCAACGCCCCATATTTGACTCCCGAAGCCCCTGCGGGTAGAGGATATGGGTTGGAACAAAGGGGAATCCCCTTTTTCGATCCAGATCAAGAGGAAGATCCTCTAGTTTCGCCGCGACAACGGGGAGGCTGGCATGGCGCAGGCAGAAGTGTTTCTGGTTCCCGGCGAGCAGGTCCGGGCGTTCCAGGAAGACGGCGCGGTCATGATCAAGGGCGTGCTTAACGACGAATGGCTGGCGGAACTCGAGGCCGGGATCACGCTCGATATCGAACAGCCTAGCGACCGCATGATGGACTGGCTTAAGGGCGACGCCAGCGGTAAGCGTCTCTGTGTCGACACCATCACGGTCGGTCACAATCCGCACCTGCACCGCTACATGACGCAGTCGCCGCTGGGACCGATCGCAGCGCAGATGTTCGGTGAGGAAAAGGCGCATGCCTTCTACGCCACCGTCTTCGTGCGCTCGCCCGGAACCCGGTCGCGTACGCCGTGGCATCAGGACCAGACCTACTGGTGCGCCGAGGGGTGCCAGGCATTGAGTGTCTGGACCTCGATCGATCCCGTGCCGCAGGGCACGGAACTGCAGTTCGTGAAGGGCTCGCACCTCTGGGAGAAGCCGCTTGCCAAACCGCATTTCGAGGACGGCAACCTCGGCGGCGAAATGGACCTCAAGGAGTACGAGACCATCCCGGTGCCCGACTTCTCCGGTTCCGATTGCGACGAGTACGAGTTCCTCGGCTGGGCCATGGATCCCGGCGACATCGTGATCTTCCACGGCATGGTGATTCACGGTGGCTCGGGCAACCTGCCCGACGGCATGCAGCGCCGTACGGTGTCGGCACAGTACCTCGGTGCCGACGTTCGCCTCACGCAAAGACCCGGGGGCTGCAATCCCGACTTTCTGCCGGAGTTTGCCGAACACGGCCGCGCCTTGGGCGATCACCCTGCCTGCGGGCTCTGCCCGACCATCGGTGCGGATGGACGCCTGTTCGCAGCCTAGGAGGACGCCATGACCGGTGTCGGTCCGCAACCCGGGCACGTCGACGCCACCAGAATGGTGGCGTTTGAGGTGTCGTTCACCGAGGAGGAGTACGCCGCGCGCCTGGAACGCCTGCTCGGCATGGCGAGCGAACAGCGGCGCGACCTGCTCTGGAACACCTCACCCGAGGGTGTCGCCTGGACCCACGGCTTCTTCGCCTCCTGGCATACGGGGCAGGGGCCGATGCGTTATCCGCAGCGTTACGGCACGGCGGTGCATGTGGAGTCCGTTCGTTTCATACATTTCGACAACTCGACCGAGGAGCCGGTGCTGGCCCGCACCTCGATCTGCCGAGACAACCGCTACACGCCCGACCGCGAGGTCGACCCAACATCCGTTTCATGATGAAGGAGCTCAAGGCCGAAGGCTGGCTCGGTGGCACGGTGAGCATGGAATTCTGGATCTACGTCTCCAATCACACGATCAGCACGATGTTCGAGGGTGCCTTCCTGACCCACGGCTGTCGTCCGGTCGACATGAGCGAGTTGATGCGCCGCGTCCGGTGCCAGAAGTCGGCCCAAGAGATCGCCTAGACCGAAGAGGCCATGCGCATCTGCGACATCGGCCACCACACGATCATGGCGAACCTGCGATCCGGCATCATCGAGCTCGAACTCTTCGGTCAGATATGGCTGCGATGATGGCGGCGGGCGGCGAGTTCTCCGCGCTGATCCCGATCTTGAACACCTCGCCCATGGATGTGGAGGTGCCAATGTCGAACGGCACACCATGGCCTCCCGCAAGGTCATCCAGAAGGGTGAGATCCTCGGCGCCGACATCTGCGGTGTCTTCAATCGCTGTAACGCCAATACGTTGCGCGGGTACTACGTCGGCGACGAGCCGCAGCAGAGCAGTACAAGAAATCCGGTGGAAGCTTCGATGTAATCTGTTCGGAGGTGAATGCCAGCATGTCAGCCGCCGAGGTCATCCGGCCCTTGCGCGCCCACTACGAGGAAGTCGGCATCTGGACAGAACGGCGGGCTGGGCTTGGGTCACGAGCTCGGCTGGATTGGCGACTTCTACTTGCATCTGGTCGACGACAGGTATCTGGACCATATATTCGAGGAGAACATTGTTACCAACTATGGGAGCCTTTTCAACACCGACCTGATCGACATGCTGGTCTACGGCAAGGACGGCACCCGCAAGTTATCCGAAATGCCGCTGGAACTGCTTGTCGCGGGCTGAGAGCATTACTCGACCAGCATTGCGTCGTTTCAGCGCTCCTGCATCTCCGCGGGGCTGACCTCTTCGATCGGCGCAGAGAGGAACCAGACGTAGCCGAAGGGGTCGGAGACCATGGCCGTGCGTTCGCCGGAGAACTCGTCCTTGGCCTTGCGCAGGATCATGGCACCCGCGGCTTCGGCTCTGGCCGTCACCGCTTTGATATCGTCGTTCCTGAGAAAGAGCTTCACCGGCGAACCGCCAAGGGCTGCGGGCGAGAGCGCACAATCTTTCGAGTCAAATGAGCAAATCCGGAACTGGCACCGGACCCGGCCGCCCGCGCCGATGCTCTCGAACATCGTATTCGGCGCGGCGGGTTCCATGCTGATTGCGCTGCTCGCGGTTTATGGCCTGCGCCTTGGACAGGACGAAGGAACGGCGACTCGGCGTTCCGATTCTCGTCGTCCCACTCCCTTGCAGTCAGCGCGAGACCATTCGGGATGGCATGGCCGGAGACGACGTACCATTCGCCGTCGTCGAAAGTCTCGGATTCGAAGCGATCGAGGAGTCTGCAGCACCAGATTTCCGTGCTGGCATGTTCGAACCGGATCGCTTCGAACAGCAGAAGATCGACCACGATCTCAACGCGATTAACGACCGTGAGGTCGCCGTTGTCGTCGTCGCTTGCGATGGCAATGTGATGGCTGCCGATCGAAATACCGACACACAACAGGGCATAGCGCAGTTCCCCGGACTCTCGGCGTGGTGAGATGCGGCAGCTGGGAGCGCTAGGAGCAGGCTGCGGCGTGTCAGCAGAGGTGCCATGGCCATTGGCACGCGCGCGAGCGGGGTGCACCTTACGGTCAGCCCACATGCGGGACCGTTACCGCAACGGCGTCACGAGCGTTCATGCGCTCGAACCAGGTCGACAGGTTCGGCTGTGCGGCGATCAGGTCAGCCGTATCGGAGCAACCGAGCCCATAGGCAATGCTCGGCACGAAGTACCAGTCGGCGAGCGTGGGTTCGGCGCTGCCGAAATGGCCGCTGTCGGCGACGGCGGCATCAAGCACAGGCAGTATGTGTTGCACCTTGGGCAGGTTCTCGGCGATGGTCGCTTCGTTGGTCTCCATGCCGAACATCGGCTTGACGACACGTTCGAGGACGATGCCCACGGTCAGCGCCTCCTGGACCGAGTCGTTGTGGACACCGACCCACTGCATCGTGCGGACGGCTTCTGCGTCTTCCGGGACGAGGCGCGGCCCGCCGAAGTGGACGTCGAGATAGGTCGCGATCGCGAGCGACTCATAAATCACCGTGTCGCCGTGCACCATGATCGGGATCTAGTGAAACGCGTTCAGAGCAAAGTGTTCCTCGCTGCCCATCTCAAGCGGCATGAGATTGTAGTCGACGTCCTTCTCGTGGAGGCCGATGCGGATCGTGCGCACGAAGGTGGAGGCGTTGAAGCCGTAAAGCTTGATGTCGGCCATGGGTGTGTCCCTTGGTTGAGTGGGGAAGGCGCCTGTCAGCCCGAGAGGTGAACTTCGAGCTTGTTGAACGAGCTCGACCAGCCTTCGTTGTGGAGACGGGCCGCTTCGTCCGACGGCATCAGGGTCTGGTGAAGATCAAGAACGGTGTCATTGCCGACCGTGGTGAAGGTCAGCGTGACCAGCATTTCGGTCCCGTCGGGATTGGTGATCCACCGCCATGTGAAGACCAGCCGCTCCGGTTTGGTGATCTCGCGGTAGACACCGGCGACTGTGTGGATGTTGCCCTCACTGTTGTGGATCGCGAGCTCGTAGGCACCACCGACCCGCATCGACCTTCGGCGCCGGACAGGTCATGCCTTCGGTGCCCACCAGGCACTGAGTGCGACAGGATCAAGAAAGGCCGCGAACACCCGTTCGCGTGGCACCTTGAAGCGTCGGCTGATCTTGAGTTCGTGTTCCTCGGACACGGTTCAGGTGGCCGCCTCGTCACGAGTAGCGGTCCGGCCGCTGGTGTCTTCCAGCTAACGGGCCAGCTGGTTGAACGTCTTCTGCCAGAACTCCCTGCGTTCGCGGATCCAGCCTGTCGCATCGTCGAGCGGCTCCGGCGCAGGCCGGCGGTGGTGCACGCGGCCGTCTACGGTGTGACGGATCAGGCCCGCGTTTTCCAGGACTTTCAGGTGTTTCGAGATTGCCGGCAGCGACATCGCGAAGGGTTCGGCCAGTGCGCCCATTTTGGCTTCGCTCTCGGCAAGCCGTGCCGGGATCGCGCGGCGTGTCGGATTGGCCAGAGCGTGGAAGGTCGCGGACAGGGAGTCATCATTATAGTTAGCCGCATGGTTAGATATGGAGAGATGGCGTTTCAGGTCAAGGCGTCTTCGGTTCCCGAGTGTGTTTGCTGCCGCACGGAATGAGTCGCCCACGCCCTTCACAAACCGCGGCGGATCCTTCATTGTGCACTGCAACATTTTCCTGCCTGACGTTGTTGGAAACCCGATGAAGGTCGCGATTCTCAAGGAGCGGCACCCTGGTGAGACCAGAGTCGCCGCTTCGCCCGACATGGTGAAGAAGCTGGTCGGGCTCGGTGTCGAGGTTGTCGTTGAAGCTGGCGCCGGTGCGGCGTCGGGCATCACGGACGATGCGTTCGGCACGGCGGGTGCTGGCATTGCGGGCGATCCGGTCCGCACGCTCGACGGTGCCGAGGTGGTGCTGAAGGTGCGCCGTCCGGCTGTGGAGTGTGAAGGCGAGACCGATGAGGTCGCGCTGATTCCCGCCGGGTCCGTGCTGATCGGCCTGGTCAATCCGCTGGTCGATCGCGGCCAGTTCCAGGCCTACGCTGCCAAGCGCCTGACGGTGTTGGCGATGGAGCTCGTTCCGCGCATCAGCCGCGCGCAGTCGATGGATGCGCTTTCGTCTCAGGCCAACCTGGCCGGCTACAAATCCGTGCTGGATGCCTGCATCTACTACAGGCGGGCCATGCCGCTGATGATGACGGCGGCGGGCACGCTGACGCCCGCCAAGGTGCTGATCCTGGGTGCCGGCGTCGCGGGTCTCCAGGCCATCGCCACGGCGCGTCGTCTTGGTGCCGTCGTATCTGCTTTCGATGTGCGGGCGGCCGTGAAGGAACAGGTCGAGAGTCTTGGTGCCAGCTTTGTCGAGGTTGAGGGCGTCGAAGATGCCGAAAGCTCCGGCGGCTACGCCAAGGAGATGGGCGAGGACTACAAGCGACGCCAGGCCGAGGCAATCGCGGCCGCGCTCAAGAAGTGCGACATCTGCATCACCACCGCGCAGATCCCCGGCCGGCCGTCACCGAAGTTGATCACCGCCGAGATGGTTTGCGCGATGAAGCCGGGTTCTGTTATCGTCGACCTCGCGGTCGAGGGCGGCGGCAATTGCGCGCTGACGCAGTACGACCAAGTCGTCCAGGCCGAGGGTGTCACCATCGTCGGCTTCGCCAATGTCCCGGCGCGCATGGCGACCGATGCCTCGTCGCTTTATGCCCGCAACCTGCTCAATCTGATACAGCCCTTCATCGACAAGGAGAACGGCACGCTCACCCTCGACTTCGAGGATGAGGTCATCGCTGGGGCTTGCGCCATGCGTGCGGGTGAGCTGGTCCACCCCATGCTGCGCGAGGAGGGCTGAGCGATGGAAGCCGCGGTCGATCCTTTCGTTTTCCGGGTCACGATCTTCGTTCTGGCGATCTTCGTCGGCTACTACGTCGTCTGGTCGGTCACACCGGCGCTTCACACCCCGCTCATGGCCGTCACCAACGCGATCTCCTCGGTCATCATCGTTGGCGCCCTGATTGCCGTCGGCCCTGCCGAGATGAATGTCGCCAAGGTGCTCGGCTTCATCGCGGTCACGCTCGCGGCGGTCAACATCTTCGGCGGTTTCACTGTCACTCAGCGGATGCTCCAGATGTTCAAGAAGAAGGAACGTCTGCAGGGAGGTGACCGATGAGCGCCAATCTCACCGCCATCGCCTATCTGGTCGCGGCGGTCTGTTTCATCCTGGCGCTCAAGGGTCTGAGTTCGCCGACGTCGTCGCGTCGTGGCAACGCCATCGGTATCGCCGGCATGGTCATCGCGGTCGTCACCACGGTGCTCGACCCCTCGGTGCTGTCCTACACTTGGATCCTCGGTGGCCTGGTGCTGGGTGGCACGATCGGTGTTGTCATCGCGCTGCGCATCCAGATGACGGCGATGCCCCAGCTCGTCGCGGCCTTCCACAGCCTTGTCGGAATGGCGGCGGTGCTGGTCGCCGCGGCGGCGCTCTACGCGCCCGAAGTCTACAGCATCGTCAGTGATGACGGCACGATCAAGACCGCCAGCAAGATCGAGATGATCCTCGGCATGGCGATCGGCGCGATCACCTTCTCGGGCTCCGTCATCGCGTTCGCCAAGCTGCAGGGCTTGGTCTCCGGCGCGCCCGTGGTCTTCCCCGGCCAGCATCTTCTCAATCTCGCCATCGGCCTCGTGATGATCGGTGTCACCGTGTGGTTCGTCTCGGGCGAGGCGGAACTGGCGTTCTGGATCGTCGCCGGTCTCGCCTTTCTGATCGGCGTCACGCTGATCATCCCGATCGGCGGTGCGGACATGCCAGTCGTCGTCTCCATGCTCAACAGCTACTCGGGCTGGGCGGCCGCGGGCATCGGCTTCACGCTGGAGAACGAGCTTCTGATCATAACCGGCGCTCTGGTCGGCAGCTCAGGCGCGATCCTGAGCTACATCATGTGCAAGGGTATGAACCGCTCGTTCATCAGCGTGATTCTCGGCGGTTTCGGCGCCGATGGCGGTGCGGCGGCCGATCTCGGTGATCGCACGGTCAAACAGGGCAGCGCCGACGATGCTGCCTTCATCATGCAAAACGCGCGCAAGGTCATCATCGTGCCGGGCTATGGCATGGCCGTGGCCCAGGCCCAGCACGCCCTGTGCGAGATGGCCGACAAGCTCAAGGACGAGGACGTTGAGGTGGCCTACGCCATCCACCCAGTGGCCGGACGTATGCCGGGCCACATGAACGTTCTGCTGGCCGAGGCCAACGTGCCCTACGACGAGCTCTTCGAGCTCGAAGAAATCAACTCCCAGTTCGCCACGGCCGACGTCGCCTTTGTGATCGGTGCCAACGACGTCTGCAATCCGCTTGCCAAGACCGACCCGCAGAGCCCCATTGCCGGCATGCCCATCCTGGACGCCGACAAGGCCGGCACCGTGCTGGTGATCAAACGCTCGCTCTCGCCGGGTTACGCCGGCATCGACAATCCGCTGTTCTACATGGACAGCACGATGATGCTCTTCGCTGACGCCAAGAAGATGGTCGAGGACATCGTCAAGGCGCTTGAGTAGCGTTCCGTCCGCATCACTGCGGGAGAACGCAATGACTATTCTCTACGAGTTTCCGTCGACCCGCTCGCAGTGTGCAAAATGGGCGCTTGAGGAAGTCTGGGTGTCGTACGAAGGGCGGCTCTGGTCGATCTGCCGAGCAAGGAACAGGACGGCGATACCTGTCGCATACTCCATCCGCTCGGCGTCGTGCCGGTGCTGGAGACAGCCGGCTACACGATGATTGAGTCGGTGTCGATGGTGTTCCAGATCATCGACGAACATCCCGAAAGCGGCCTCGCCCGTCTGTTGGATCGCCGGACCGTGCGCTCCACTACCAGTAGGGTGTCTTCGCTGCTGCCGAAATCGACCGCGTCTTGATGATGGTGTTCGATAACATGATGCTACCATCGGAAGGCATGCGGCTTACCGGCAGCACGCACAATGCCGACGTTGCTGGACGCGGACGCCACCTCTTCGGCGTATGCGCCGAGGTGGTTGCCCGTGCTCTCCATGGCAATGACCACATCCTGGGCGGCACCTTCAGCGGTGCGGATATCATGGTCGGCCACAGCTGTTTCATAGCGCGGGTGGCCAGACTTCTGGATGACCAGCCCGCCCTTTCAGCCTGTCTCGACCGTCTCGCCAGACACCCGGCCTACCGCTGCCTCTACCCGGGCTCCGTCGCGTTCTCGTCCTAGAAGTGCATCCGGAACCGCTCGCGGATCGTGCGGTCGATGTCGGGCGGGATATGTAATGGCGGGGGTGCAGCGAGCAGCTCGCGGGTGCGCTCGCGTGCCTGCTCCAGCAGATCGGGCGTGCGCTGTGCGTCCCATTCCTGCGGCGTCTGGCGGTCGCCGAGCGTGGGATAGAAGTAGTCGTCCTGCATGCGTTCCAGGGTCTGGGCATGGCCGAGGAAGTGACCGGGGCCGTCGATGCAGACATCCCGGATGGTCTCGAACGACAGCGTCTCGTCACTGACCTCAATGCCGCGTGTCGCGCGCATGACGGCACCGATGAGGTCGTTGTCGAGCACGAAGCTCTCGAGCGAACAGGCCAGCAGCGAGCCATACATGCCGGCGGCCTCGTAGATCAGGTTCGCACCTGCGAGCGCACTCAGGAGCTCGGTGTAGCCCTTCTCGTAGCCCGCCTGGAATCCGGCATCTTGGAATCAGTCATGCCTGCCGAGACCGCGCAGGGGATGCCATAGTGCTGAGCCATCTGGGCGCAGGCGGCCATCAGCAGACCCTGTTCCGCACTGCCGCCTGACATGGCGCCTGTGCGCAGGTCCGAGACGAAGGGCAGGGCACCGAACAGCGCAGGATGACCCGGTCGCAGCAAGTTCACATAAAGCAGCCCCGCCAGAACCTCGGCGGTTTGCAGTGCGATCGCGCCGGCAAGCGCCGCCGGGCTGGTGGCACCTGCCTGTCCAGCGGATACGAGCTTCAGGGGCACACCCGTGTCGCAGGAGAGTTCGATGACGCCGAGCGCCTCCTCGGCGAACTTGAGCGGTGGCACGATAAAACAAGTCGAAACGCACAGGAACGGACGCGCGCGAAAGGCGTCTTCGCCGCCGGCGATGCAGTGCACGATGTCGAGGGCGTCCGCGAGATGCTCCTGGTTGCCGAAGCTGGTGCCGACGTGTTTGGCCGTGCCGGCCAGGCATGCATACGCGGTGTTGAGGTCCATCTCGCGGGGGTCGGTGATGTCGCGCGCCACCACCGTTCGCTGGAACATGTGGATATTGGGCAGCGCATTGGCAAGCCGCGCCATGTCGTAGAGGTCGCGTGCCGTCGAATCGCGGATCGTCCGGCTTTCGGTATCGACGATGTGAACCGCCGCACCCGAGGTCCCGAGATGAATGCGTGTGGCCGAAGGGTCGATGTCGTGGGCCGGATCCTGGGCATGAAGCTTGAAGTCGCGACCCGCCGTCGCCAGCACGGCCTCGGAGACCTCTTGCGGGATCAAGAGACGGCCATCGTTGGTCAGGCGGCCACCAGCAGCCTCGAAGGTCGCAATGCTGCGGGGTGTCGCATCGCGCAGGCCGATCTCAGCAAGAATGCGTAGTGCGGTCTCGTGGACGGCCTGCACATCGTCGCGTCTCAGGGGTTTGTAGCGGCCGCCGTTGATGCCGGGCCAGATCGCACTCGTCGGGCCCTTGCCGGCACCGTCGATACGCTCAGCGCGTCGGGCGGATCGTCCGCCGCGCCGTCTGTGAGACTCCTGTGAAACAGCCGCGTCGGTCATGGTGCCGTGCTCCATGGCTCTAGAAGGGAAAGAAGGTCGTCGGCGTCGGGCCAGGCGCTGAGCCTGTCGATGGTGCCCCCGTCTGCAGGGAAGCGAGTGGTGTTCTGTCGGAACTTGTCGAGGATCTGCGCCGACGTCATGGGACGTTGCGGCGAACCCAGCGGATAGGCGACCCGGACCTCGTGCACCGTGCCGTCGGCCAGGGTGACAGACAGCCTGTCGGGGTCGTCGGGATCGTAGTTGAGGCGCGGGTTCAGCGGTGCGAAGGAATGCACCGTGCTGAGCCCGATCAGACGTGCAACGTCCGGCTCTTGCCAGCGCTCCCGGACGAAATCGTCAGCGGTGACGTGGCCGTGCACCAGGGCCTGTGTGGCGCAGAACGGCAGGCTGAATCGGGCCTGGCGGGCATCGTCGGGCTGGCGGAACGGCAGAATGCCGGCATGCATTGCAGGAAGATAAATCGCGATCCCGGCGATCTGATCCGCTGCCGGAGACATGCGCTCACGAACGTTCAGCGCGCAGTCGATGATCCTGTGGGTGTAGCCGCAACTCGGGTAGGGCTTGAAGACAAGGCCATGCTCGGCGAGTGCGAGGACATGACCGAGGCTCTCCATCGCACTCGCGATCTGTGCTTCGCCACATGATGTCAGCGTGGCGTAGCCCTGATCCTTTTCCAGGACATCGGGCACAGCTGTCATGCCGCATCGTGCCAGGCGGGCGCAGGTGATTCCGGCCTCTGCAGCGAAGCCTGCCTGCAGCGGCTTGGCGTCGCTGCCGAACTGCCGTGTCAGGCCTGCGGCCCGACTCACCGCCAGTGACAGGGCGTGTGTTGTCGTGGCCGGGTCCAGTTTCCAGAGGCGCGCCACCGATGCGGCAGCGCCCACGGCGGCGATTGTCCCAGTGGTGTGCCAGCCCCTGTCGTAGTGATCGAAGTTCAGGATATCGCCCAACCGCGCGATCACCTCGAAACCGGCTACATAAGCGTCCCGCATGTCGCGGCCGGCCGGGCGGCACTCCCGAGCGGCAGCCAGCAGCGCTGGAACCATAACGACCGTCGGATGGGAGTTGCCGGGGATCTCCCAGTCGTCGAACTCTAAGGCGTGGCCTGCGACTGCGTTCAGCAGGGCGGCCGCGCCCGGCGTCGTGCAGAGGGCGGTGCCGAAGACCTCCGCCGTGCCGGCGTCGCCGGACATCGCATCCTGCGCCCGGCGTGCGACGGCTTCGGCGGCGCCTGAGATGATGCAGCCGAAAGTATCGAGCAAAGCATCCCTTACGACGTTGACCGTGCCGGGGTCGAGTTCGAAGCGGGCGCCAGCGACGAAGGCGCCCAAGCGCGTGAGCACGGGCGTGTCACTGGGAATCGAGGAAGCAAGGTGGACAGTCGACATGGGACGCCATGCCCGTGGATCATGGAAAGAAGTATAAGGTTGTATAACTCCTGAGAAACCGGGAATCAGAAGCGGATAACTTTCTCTAGAAGAATGATATGAGACTGCCCAACCTTGCCGCTCTTCGGACCTTCGAGGCCTCGGCCCGGCATCTGAGTTTCGTCAGGGCCGCAGGTGAGCTGAACGTGCAGCCGCCCGCCGTTAGCCGGAAGGCTGCCGAACTCGAACGTGAGCTCAATGTCTCCCTGTTCGTCCGCACGAAATCCAGGCTGACGCTGACGCCCGAAGGCGAACGTTTCTTTCAGGCTGTTTCCTCGGGGTTCGGCACGATCGCCCAGTCGGCCGAGGCAATGCGCAAAAGGCCGGGCTCCGAAACCATTGTCGTCGGTATCTCGATCGGTCTGGCCAGTTGATGGCGAGGCTCAGCGCATTCCGGAGCCGGTACGACGATGTCGACATCCGTCTCTTCACACGCGACGGCAATGCCCCGGCGATGGCCGACCGGGCTGACATCGTGATCCTTTTCGGCCGCGCCGGCCTGCCGTCAAGCCGGTCTGTCGAGGTGTTCCCGGAGGAACTAATCGCGGCCTGTGGTCCGTCCTACCGCGCGAAGGGGCCCATGATCGTGCCAGCCGACCTGCTCGATGAGAACCTGCTGCGTCTCCGAAACCAGAGCTATGCGCGCGACTGGGACGTCTGGTTTGACGATGTCGGTCTGGATGTACCGTCGATCGAGCGTGGCGACGAGTTCAACAGCTTCATCGTCTATCAGCAGGCGGCGATGGATGGCGCCGGGATTGCACTGACGTGGCGTTTCATGACCGAAGACTTGATCCGTGAGGGTCGCTTGCGTCAGGTCACCCCGCACGGCGTCCGGACCACCAGCAGGTGCCACGCCTGTCTGATGCCCAAGGCCTTCGACCATGAAGGCGCCAATGCGTCCCTTGCCTGGCTCGGCGCACAGGGATCACCAGAAGCTTAGTCACGACAAAAGCCACCGTTCGTCATGAACGACGGCTTTTTGCACGCCGAAGCGGAAACTGGGTAAGACTTAGTTGTTGCCTTCGCGCTGGGCGCGCTTACGGGCCAGCTTGCGGGCGCGGCGCACAGCTTCGGCACGCTCACGCTTCTTCTTCTCGGAAGGCTTCTCGAAATGGCGCCGAAGCTTCATTTCGCGGTACACGCCCTCGCGCTGCAGCTTCTTTTTCAGCGCGCGCAGGGCCTGATCGACATTGTTATCGCGTACGGTGACCTGAACGATGGTTCTTCTCCTCAGTCATGATGGCCCTGACTGGGCCGTGTCATCCCGATTCTGTCCCCTGTAAGGGGTGGCCCTCCTAACACAGCGCCGGAGGCTTGTGAAGTGCCCTGCTGGCCTGACAAACGGCTGCACTGTAGAATGCGCCGCGAGTTCGACAGGGGCATGACGGCCATGACATTAACCATCGGCGACATCCGGATTGAGGAGTCCTGCGATGTCGTCGGTGCACCCCATGAGGACTTCCCCGACGCCGCCCCGGAAGCCATAGAGCCCTACCTGGTAATGGCTGATGCCGGCAGCGATCGACCCCCGGCGACGGGCGGTTGCATCATGCCTGTGCGGAGTTCTCTCGTGAATAGGTGCTACCACACCCTACTCCTGAACATTTGGGTTGGCAACCACAAGAACCATCCCGGCATGCCGATATGGGGCCAGCGCACCGACTATCGTCAGCTGGACGACATGGCCGCCGTGGGCGTCGGGCCCGAGGACGTCGATTTCGTGCTCTGCAGCCACCTTTATCTCGACCACGCGGGCTGGAACACGAGGCAGGAGGATGGCCGTTGGGTCTTGACCTTCCCCAACGCGTGTTACCTCTTCAACAAGGATGACCTCGGCTTCCGCCGATTCCTCGAGTCGGTCGCTGACACGGACATCCTGATGATGATGATGCACTTCCCGGCTCCGTCGGTTGAGCATGTCTTCTCCAGGGGCAACGGCTTCGGCTTCCGCTACGACGGTTGCGACATGGTGCACGGTTAGGAGTTCCGGCATGACTATTCTAAAGATCGCCCGCATGGGGCATCCCGTGTTGCATCGGCGGGCCGATGAAGTGCCCGATCCGACCGCGCCGCCAATACGTAAGCTGGTCATGGACATGATCGAGACTATGCACGACGCCGAGGGCAGGGGTCTTGCTGCCCCGCAGGTCCACGTGCCGTTGCGCGGCGTTGTCTTCATCACACCGGAGGCTTCCGAACACGAAGGGGTGACAGTACTGGTCAACCCGACGCTGGAACTTCTCAGCGAGGAGCGTATCGAGGGATGGGAAGGCTGCCTGTCGGTGCCTGGCCTCCAGGGCGTCGTGCCGCGTTCGCCCAAGGTGCGTTACACCGGAACGACAACCGACGGCACGTTCATCGACCGCACGGTCGACGGTTTGCACGCTGTCGTCGTGCAGCACGAATTCGATCATCTCGACGGCATTCTCTATCCCCAGAGGATGACCGATATGAAAAAGCTGATTTTTGTGTCCGAGGCCCGGTGGTTCCGTTCGTCCGAAGAGGAGGGCGCATGAGCGCGACACCTCAACGCGGTACCGAACGGCGCGCCCTGCTGGCCGCCACCCTGCCGCACGTATCGTTCGACGGCTGGACCCTGACCGCGATGCGGGCCGGTGCCGAGGATTGCGACATGCCGCTTGCCGATGTCAGGCGGCTGTTTCCGGGCGGGCCCGACGAAGTTATCGCGTTTTTCGTCGCCGAAGCCGATCGGCTGATGGAAGACGAACTGACCAAGCGCGGTCTCGGGAACATGCGTATTCGCGACCGGATCGCGACGGCAGTTCGCGTCAGGCTTGAGCAGAACGCGGTTCACAAGGACGCGATCCGAAAGGCGCTCGCGATCCAGGCGCTACCGCACAACGGTCCTGGCGGCCTGCGGGCGCTCTACCGGACGGTCGACACGATGTGGCATGCCGCGGGCGACACCGCGACGGACTACAACTTCTACACCAAGCGCATGCTGCTTTCGGGCGTCTACATGTCGACGCTGATGTTTTGGCTTTCGGACACCAGCGAGGACGACGAGGCGACATGGGGCTTCCTCGATCGGCGCATCGACAACGTCATGCAAATCCAGAAGGCCAAGGGCCGCATGGAACGATGGCTGCCGAACCCGGACGACCTTGTCGGGCGGCTCGTGCGCTACCGCTCTCAGCCGTTCTCGGTCTTCAGCTGTCTGTCTTCGGATACAGCCGGGTGACGTGACCCATCTTGCGGCTGGGCCGTGCTTCAGCCTTGCCGTAGAGGTGGAGCTTGGCGTTGGGCGCGGCGATCATGGCCTGCCAGTCGTCGATGTCATTATGCAGAAGATTGATCATGATCGCATCTCTGTGGCGCGACGGATCGCCCAGCGGGAGGCCTGCAACGGCCCGGATGAACTGCTCGAACTGACTGCTGATGCAGGCATCGATGGTCCAATGCCCCGAATTATGGGGTCGCGCCGCGAGTTCATTGACCAGCAACGTGTCGTCGCGCGTCACGAACAGCTCGACGGCCAGAAGACCCGCCATGTCGAATGACTCCACGAGCCTGACGGCGATCGACCGCGCCTGATCCGCCAGCGCCCGGGAGATCGGAGCGGGCGCGTGGGTTTTGGCGAGGATGTGGTTGCGGTGAACGTTCTCGACCACGTCGAAACAGGCCGTCGCACCATCGGGGCCCCGCGCGACGATGGCCGAAACCTCTCGATCGAAATCAACGAAGCCCTCGAGGATGCCTTCGGCGTCGCCCATCGCCTGCCATGCCGTCTCGGCATCGTCATCGGCGCCGATCATGACCTGGCCTTTGCCGTCGTACCCCATGCGTGTGGTCTTCAGCACGGCCGGCCGGCCTAATGCTGCAAGCGCCGCCCCAAGCTCGTTCGCCGAGGTGACGCGCCTGTAGGGGGCCGTGCCGATTCCCAGTGCGTTGATGAAGTCCTTCTCGGTCACGCGGTGTTGTGTCGTCTCCAAGCAACGCCAGTGCGGTCGGACCGGCGTGATGGCCCCCATGCGCGCAAAGCTCTCGGTCGGCAGGTTCTCGAATTCGTAGGTGATAACGTCGACCGCGGCCGCGAAGCTGTCGAGCGCCGCGAGGTCGTCATAGGACGCAACGGTCGCGGCCGCACTCACCTGGGCCGCCGGACTGTCATCTTCCGGACAGAGGATATGGCATCGGTATCCCATCGCAGCGGCACTGAGCGCCGCCATGCGACCTAGCTGGCCACCACCGACGATTCCGATCGTTCCGCCCGGCGGGACGATTCTCAGATCATCCTGCATCACGTCAAGCTGTGTCGGTCGGAGCGTCGGCCACCGCCGCGGTCTGGCATGCGCGATAATCGTCGACCGCTTGCGCCACGTCGGCGTTGTCGTTTCCGACGATCGCCGCGGCCAGAAGTGCGGCGTTGACCGCGCCGGCACGGCCGATGGCAAGGGTGCCGACGGGAATGCCGGCCGGCATCTGAACGATGGAGAGCAGGCTGTCCATGCCGCTGAGCGCCTTGCTTTCGACGGGAACGCCCAAGACCGGCACCGGAGTCTTGGCTGCGGCCATGCCGGGCAGGTGGGCCGCGCCGCCGGCCCCGGCGATGATCGCCTTCAGGCCACGCCCGCGTGCCGTCTCGGCATACGCAAAAAGGCGATCAGGCGTACGATGGGCCGAGACGATCTTAACCTCGTGATCGACCCCCAAGGTTGCCAAGGTCTCGGCGGCGTGCTGCATGGTCTCCCAGTCTGACTGACTGCCCATGATGATGCCGACGACCGGTTCGGCCATGCTGATCTCCGTTCCGCGAAAAAGGGCTGTTATCCTGATTGTTGTGTCGTTCATGCACAAGCACCGAAGCGGTGTCTCATCATTATGTCACGCATGGCACACGACTTGCTTGCTAGTATGGCGTTCGCCGCCCGTGCACGGCAGGTGCCTCGCGCCTGGACGTTGATGTGTGGGCAAGCGGAGACAGAAGCGCGTGACCCAGGTGGATTACACAGGAAAGAACCCGGACGTCAGCGATCTGGCATCGATCGGTGACTTGGAACCCGGCGATGCGGTGTCGCGGGCGGTCGGCGTATCGCCGGACGATATGTCGCCCAAGGTTCGCTCAGCCATGATCAAACTCCTCGACGAACTCGAGCGTCTCCGCATGGAACTCGGCGAGACACGCTCGCGCATCAAGTATCTTGAGCGTCTTATCGATCAGGATTCTCTCGCTCCAGTTGTAAATCGCAGGGCTTTCATGTGTGAGCTTGGCCGGGCGATCGCATATTCCGCGCGACACGGCATTCCGAGTGCTGTGGTCTACTTCGACCTCAACAAGATGAAGCATATCAACGACCACTATGGTCACGCCCTAGGCGATGCGGCGCTGTTGCACGTGGCGAACACGCTGCTCAAGCGGGTCCGCAACTCGGATCTCGTCGGTCGCCTGGGTGGAGACGAATTCGGACTGATCATGCCGAACTCCGACGAGACCGGCGCGATGCGGAAGTCGCAGAAACTCGTCGATGAGATCAGCACCACGCCGATCTCGGCCGAAAGACACCCGCTCCTGATCGACGGTTCGCCGATCTTCGTCTCGGTTTCGTTTGGTGTGCACAGCTTTGTCGCCGGCGACGACGCCACCAGCGCACTGGCCAAGGCTGACAAGGCGATGTATGTGCAGAAGCTCAGGGGCGCGGCCGCTTAGGCCTTCCCTGCACCGGTTGCCATTTCCTTCGGCGCTGCTGATACTTCCTCCTTACTTAAAGACACGCTGCCGTCCGGTTCCGGGGGACCGCCGCTTACAGCGTGATCCGGAGTTTCCGAAATGAGTGCTTTCTGGACCTACACCATGGGCGTCTATGGCCGTGATGGCGTGCAGCCGTCGGTCATCCATCTGCAGGATGCGCGCGACGCCGACGTCAACCTTCTGCTCTATGCCATGTGGACCGCAAATCTTGGTCTACCCGCCTTCGACAGCACCCATGTCGCGTTCCTGGCATCCCGTGTCCGCGCCTGGCGCGAGGCTGCAATCGAGCCGTTGCGCGCGGTGCGAACCGGCATGCGGGACGGGGTCGTCCACGTGCCCGAAGACGAGGCGGAAGGTTTGCGCAAGCAGATCCTGAAGCTTGAAATCGAGGCTGAACGGATCGAACAGCTGATCATCGAGAGTGCGAACAGCGAGGCCAAGGGCAAGGAGTCGGGTGAGCCGGACCCGTCGGTGGTCGCCGAGAACCTGGCTGCCGTAATGGCTCTCTCCGATGGTGAGAACGACGAGGCCGATCTGGCCTCGATGCGCGCCTTGGTTGAAGCTGCCTGCCAGGAGGCCGGCAGTACCGCGGTCGATGCGGCGATGTCGCTTATATCGTAACGGTTCCTTTGCCGCCTTTCCGATTCTGACGCAGACTGTCCCATCTTCGGACAAGGGGGTTCTCTATCTGGAACAGGTCGAGCCAGCGGCCGACTGTTTGATTGACCAGATCATCCACAGAATCCGGCCTGGCATAGAAGGCCGGGACCGGCGGTGCCACGATGGCGCCCATCTCCGAGACTGCCACCATGCTCCTGAGGTGCCCGGTGTGAATCGGCGTCTCGCGCAGGCCCAGCACCAAGCGGCGCCGTTCCTTCAGGACCACATCAGCGGCGCGCGTCAGAAGGGTCGACGTCACGCCCGTCGCGATCTCCGACAACGACTTCACCGAGCACGGCGCGACGATCATGCCCACGGTGCGGAACGAGCCGCTCGAGATCGCAGCGCCCATGTCGCCCGCGGGATGCACCACGTCGGCGAGCTTGTGGACGGTGACGACCTTCATGTCGGTCTCGTAGGCCAGTGTGACCTCGGCGGTCTTGGTCATCACGAGGTGACTTTCGACCTCGGTGTTCGCGAGCGCCTCCAGCAGGCGTACGCCGAGGATCACGCCCGAGGCGCCACTGATCCCCACGATGATTCGATCGGGGCTCGCCATACCGACGTCACCTCCCTATAGTGAAGTTCCGAGCTGGGCATTCGCCGGCGTGAAGCTGACGGATCGCCATGAAGCGCCCGGTTCGCGGACGGACCTTAATCCGGAGGCGTTTATGAGCAAAACCGTTGATTTGCACGGCCTTGAGGCGCGTCACGCCGCTCTCGAGAGCGAAATCGAGACCGAGGCCAACCGGCCGCTGCCCGATCAGGCGCTCCTCACCGAACTCAAGCGCGAAAAGCTGAAGATCAAGGAAGAGATCGCGCGCGCGTCAGGCGAACTCGCCGCCTGACCCCTGGCCGCCTCAGCGGCCATAACATAAACGGGAACTGACCCGTCACGTCGCCATACGGGCGACCATGGTGGTTGTGCTGTGACCGTCGGCAAGATCGGCAAGCAGAATCTTGCCGCCATAAGCCTGTACTTCCTCAGCCCCGACGACTTGATCGATGGTGTAGTCGGCGCCCTTGACGAGTACATCCGGACGCAAGGCCTCAATCAGAGCCAGCGGCGTCTTCTCGTCGAACACCACCACCAGATCCACATCCGCCATTGAGGCCAGCACCTGGCCCCGTGACAGCTCATTCTGTACAGGCCGATCCGGGCCTTTCAGGCTGCGGACCGAACTGTCACTGTTGAGCCCGACCACCAGCCGGTCGCAGGTGTTGCGCGACTGGCGCAGCAGCGAGACATGGCCGGGGTGAAGAAGATCGAAGCAGCCGTTGGTGAAACCCACCGTCTTGCTCTGGTTCTGCCAGCGGCGGACCAGTTCCTCGGCACGGCCCGCCGAGACCAGCTTGTCCTCGTTGCTGGCAAAGGCGTGGCTGTGATTGGCACGATGGAGATCGTCGAGATCGACCACGGCCGTTCCGGTCTTGCCCACCACGACGCCGCCGGCGCGGTTGGCGAGCTGCGTCGCCGTCTCCGGCGACAGGCCTTGGCCCAAGGCCGCCGCAAAGACTGCCACCACGGTGTCGCCCGCGCCCGAAACGTCGAACACCTCGCGCGCCTCGGCCGCAAAGTGGCTGGCGCTGCCGTTGCGGTTGACCAGGGACATGCCGTCGGCGCTGCGTGTGACGAGCAGGAATTCGCAATCGGTGTCGGCGATCACCCGGCCGCCCGCGGCGATGACCTCGTCGTCGGTCTCGGCCATCATTCGGGCGGCCTGCGAGAGTTCGTTGCGGTTTGGCGTCAACACGGTCACGCCGCGATAGCGCGAGAAATCCTGACTCTTCGGATCAACCACCACCGGCACCTCGGCGTCGCGCGCCGCCCCTATGACCGCTTCGATCACATCGTCGGTCAGCACGCCCTTGGCGTAGTCCGACAGGACCAGGGCATTGATGCCGTCGAGCCCGTTGGCGACGATGTCGATGATGCGCCCACGGGTCGCGTCGTCGACGGGACGCTGGGTCTCGCGGTCGGCGCGCAGGAGCTGCTGGCTGCCGGCGACGTAGCGAACCTTCGTGGTCGATCGCCGGCCCCGTTCGACGAGCAGATAGGGTTCGACCGATTCTTCTTCGGCGACCATGGCGATCAGGTCGCGACCAACCTGGTCGTCACCCACCACGGCGATGAAGCAGACCTCGGCACCCAGCGCGATCAGGTTGCGTACGACATTGCCGGCCCCACCCAGCATGGATTCTTCGGCACCGACACGGATCACCGGCACCGGCGCCTCGGGCGAAATGCGCTCGACCTCCCCATAAACGAAGCGGTCGAGCATCAGGTCGCCAATCACCATCACATTGGCACCGGGCAGCGATTGGATCGCGGAGGAGAGGTCGGCGGCTTCGGTCATCGTCGTTTCATTGCGACACGGGCGCGCTGCATGCACCCCAAAACGGTGTTCGTCAACCGAACGGTTTGATTGTTCGCGAGCGACGGGGCATGGATGCACAATCGTCGTCCGAACGGGGGAGTACAGCGATGTCGCAGCGTTTCGAGGAGGTTTACAGGCAGTCGCTGGAGAATCCGGCGGGCTATTGGGGGGATCTGGCCGAGGCGATCGGCTGGACCAAGCGCTGGGACCGGGTGCTCGATGACGACAACCCGCCATTCTATCGCTGGTTTCCCGGCGCGGAGACAAACACCTGCTGGAACGCGGTCGACCGCCATGTCGACAACGGTCGCGGCGACCAGCGTGCGCTGATCTGGGATAGCCCGATCGCCGGCGACAAGCGCATTCTGACCTTCAGCGAGCTCAAGAACGAGGTCGCGACCTTCGCCGGCGTGCTGCGCGATCATGGTGTCGAGAAGGGCGATCGGGTTCTGATCTACATGCCCGCCGTGCCCGAGGCCGTGATCGGCATGCTGGCTTGCGCGCGCCTCGGTGCGATCCATTCGGTGGTATTCGGCGGTTTCGCGGCGGCCGAGGTCGCCAAGCGGCTCGACGACGCCGGCCCGAAGGTGCTGCTAACGTCAACCTGTGGCCTCGAGCCCGGCCGCGTCATCCCCTACCTGCCGATCCTTGAGGAGGCCTACGAGATCGCCGGCCACACGCCCGACGCGACAATCGTTCTGGCGCGCGAACAGCAGGATGGCGAGCTCAAGCCAGGCCGCGATTTCGACTGGTATGACGAGATCGCCAAGGCGAGCACCGTCGACTGGGTGCCGGTCGCCGCGACCGACCCGCTCTACATTCTCTACACCTCGGGCACGACCGGTAAGCCCAAGGGCGTGGTGCGCGACAACGGCGGTCACGCAGTTGCCATGCACTGGACGATGAAGGGGGTCTACGACCTCGATCCCGGTGATTGCTGGTGGGCAGCCTCCGACATCGGCTGGGTTGTCGGCCACAGCTACATCGTCTATGCCCCGCTGCTGCACGGCAACACGACGATCATGTTCGAGGGCAAACCTGTCGGCACACCCGATGCTGGTGTCTTCTGGCGCGTGATCGCCGAGCACGGCGTGAAGGCGCTGTTCACAGCGCCGACGGCCTTACGCGCGATCAAGAAGGAAGACCCCGAGGGCAAGTACATTGGCGAGTACGCCCTCTCGCGGTTCGTCACGCTGTTTCTCGCCGGCGAGCGCGCCGATCCCGACACCATCCAGTGGGCCGAGCGCATGCTCGACCGTCCGGTGATTGACCACTGGTGGCAGACCGAGACCGGCTGGGCCATGGCCGCGAACTGCCTGGGCCTCGGCCGTTTCCCCGTGAAGTACGGCTCGCCCACCAAACCGACGCCGGGCTACAAGATCGACATCCTGGGCGCCGACGGCCATCCGGTGCCCGACGGCGAGATTGGCGCAATCTGCGTGAAGCTTCCGCTGCCGCCGAGTGGCCTGCCGACACTTTGGAACAACCCGCATGGTTACGTCGACGGCTACATGGCCGATTTCCCCGGCTACTACAAAACCGGTGACGCCGGCATGTTCGACGAGGACGGCTACATCTACATCATGAGCCGCACCGACGACCTGATTAATGTCGCCGGCCATCGTCTCTCGACTGGTGGCATGGAGGAGGTGCTGTCGAAGCACCAGGATGTCGCCGAATGCGCCGTGATCGGAGTCGCCGACCAGCTCAAGGGTCAGGTGCCGGTCGGCCTCATGGTGTTGAAGGTCGGCGTGAACCGCGAGCATGACGAGATCGTCAAGGAGGTTGTTCAGATGGTGCGCGACGAGATCGGCGCTGTTGCTAGCTTCCGCAAGGCCGCCGTTGTCGATCGTCTGCCCAAGACCCGCTCGGGCAAGATCCTCAGGAAGACCATGCGCCAGATCGCCGACGGCGAGGATTTTCCCATACCCGCCACGATCGACGATCCCGCGATCCTCGACGAGATCGGCACGGCGCTGAAACCGTTGGGCTATCCGGGCAGCTAGCTTCCGATGTCATCACGGACAAGCTCCGGAAGAGTCGCCGATCCGGGATCCAGGTTCGCCACGCCTCTGCGCGAGGGGATCCCGACTCTCCTGCCGGTCAGCCGGGATGACACGTGGCTGGCAAACCGATGCTGATCTCCGGATTCGACCTCGAAACCTGCAGCAACGACGGTATCGTCTGCCTGCGTCGGGTCTTTATCGTTGCACTGTATCGACGTTCTGCGCGAGGCCGTCGAGATCGCGAGCCCTACTGGGCGGTGTCAGGACGGCAAGTCTGTTCGATCTGGCTGCCGCCCAGTGGTGCGATGGGGAAGTCTGTCATGGCTTTCCCAGTACCGCTTCGGGATGAGGCGGCAAAGTCAGACGCCGCACATCATGCCGATGCTGGTCACCGTAAACACGGCCGAGAGCGGCAGGGCGAGCAGCATGACCGCGAAGATGTCCTGCGGCACGACACGGTCGACATCGCGACAGGTCGTGTAAAGCGACGTCATCTCGCCCGTTCGTGCGGTTTGAACGTGCGGACGAACGGCGCGTTGCCGACGGCATCGAGCAACGCGGCGCACAAACAGGAAAAGAGCATCATGATGATTCCGACCAGGGGCCAGCCGGCGAGCGCGGTCATGGCAGAGGCGGCAAGTGCGGTGGCGATGTAGCCGAAGATCACGTGCTTGCCCGAAGGGTGCGCCGGGCCGGCCCCAGAACGACAAACATGGCACTCAACGAGACGATGAGGCCTGCGGTTTCGTCGGATTAGCTGTGGGCGACGCAGTAGATTGGAGCATAGACGAAGATCGTGTTTCACCACGACGACCGGATCAGCGCCAGCACATAGGCAAGCAGCACGCGGGGTTGGCGCACGAAGCACGGAATGAAGCGCAGTGGATTGCCCGTGCCCGCCCGGTGTCGACTTTCGATCGTTGATCAGGTTGCGCACGAAGCAGTAGCCGACGACGCCGATGGTCGTCATCGCGACGAACGGCCACCAGATACCGAAGTCACTGGTGATCCGGACACCCAGCCACGGGCCGATGGTGAAGGCGAGGCCCAGCATGCTCATGCGCATGGCCTCGAACCGGACGAAACGCTGGCGCAGGATGCTCTCCATGATGATGACGTTCATCACGATATTGACCGCGAAGAACCCGAAGGTGTACGGCACCGCGGCGACGAAAAGCGCGCCGGCGCTCTCCAGCGGGAAGAGGAGCGTCGACAGGACGATGCAGACCGTCCCCAGCAGGATCATGCGCATGCGCTTCAGACGTTCCAGCATCATCGGCAACGCCAGAGCACCGCTCAGGCTAAAGACCCCGATCGCTAGGTAGAATGTGCTGACGGCTTGGGCGGCGCCCAGCAACTCCAGTGCCAGGAGCGGAATCACCGTGAATGGGATCGCCAGCGCAAGGACGAGCAATCCTTGCAGCAATGTGAACGTGAAGGCGTAGGGCACACCTTCGAGGTTCAGAAGACAGACAAGGGTAGCGTGCACAAGGGTGCCCCGGGCGTGATCCGCAAGCAGGTCACGCCCGGGGCGTCAGCCTTTCAAGGATCGGTCCCCGGCATCACGTAGCCTGCGCGGTAGGTCGCAGCGATCTGCTGCAGGCAGGCGTCGCGCGTCATGTCGTTGGCAAAGCGCGACGGGCGGACAATTGGCAGCGGATAGGGCTCGACGCCGTCGACCATCCAGTCTGCGAGAAACCTGCCGGAGCCGCCACCGGTGCCGATCCCGATGGCGAAGCCGGCGGCAAGCCACAGGCCGGGGTGGCTCTCGACCGGCCCGAGCATGGGACAGCCGTCCGGCGCATAGCAGATCGGGCCGTTGTTGACTGTCTTGATGCCGGCACGTCCGAAGGCCGGCAGGCGCTCCATCACCCGCACAAGGTGCGGCTCGAGCCGCTCCGTGTCGGGCGACAGAAGCGCGTTGGTGAAGTCGGGCGGAATGCCGTCGATCGCCCAGAACTTCGGCTCGGACTCGTAGACCCCGCACAGAAAGCCCCCGCGCTCCTGCCGCGTGTTCGACGGCACCCAGGGATCGCGCACCGTCGGGACCTCGAAATCGAGCGCTTGCAGTTCCGGTACGGTGTCGGTGATGACCTCGTGATGCTCCAACGCATAGAGCGGAAGGTTGAGCCCGAGCGGTGCGACGAGCTCCCGGGTCCAGAAGCTCGCGGCCAGGACGACGTGTTCAGCGTGCACCATACCGTCATCGGTCTCGAGCTCCCAGCCGTCGCCGGCTTGCCGGATCGCGTGGACGTGGCAGTGACGTTTGACCCCGGGCGCCCCGCTTGCGTGCTGCCGCAGCAAGGGCGTGGGTTGCGCCCGAGGAGTCACAGTGTCCGTCGGTCGGCGTATGGGCGGCGCCGAACAGACATTCGACATTGAGCAGCGGATGAATCTCGGCGACTTCTGCCGGTCCGATCACGTGATAGGGAACGCCCATCTCCTCGTACATCGGCACGAGGCGCTGATAGGCCGCGAGTTCCGCCGCACTGGTCGCAAGCCGCAGGCTGCCCGCCGGGTGGAAGCCGACCGACGGGTCCGATTCCGTCTCAGTCTCAAGATAGGTTGCCACGGACTCGACGAACAGTCGGGTGATGCTGGTGTAGTGGCCGAAGAAGGTAGCGTTCCCGGCGGCGTGCCAGGTCGATCCCGATGTCAGCGCGTGTCGCTCGAGCAGCAGCGTGTCGGTCCAGCCGCGTTTGGCAAGGGCGAACAGCACACTGCCGCCGACGATGCCGCCACCGACGATGGCGACCCTGACGCGGTCGGTCATGCGGCTGTGTCCCTCAGCCAGACGGGATCGAGCATGATCGGGAATTGCTCACGGATGCGGGCGTCGGTCTTGGCGTCGATCTGGACCGGCATGTGGTTCGCAAGGACCGAGCGGGCATGCTCGGTGGCGCGATCCCACATGTCCTGCGAGCCCGCATCCATCCAGTCGTCGGGCGAGGACCGATCCGCGTAGCGCGGGTAGATGTATTCGGTCTCCATCAGCTCCATGGTTTGCTGCGCGCCGAGATAATGGCCGGGCCCATCGACGGTTTCGGCGACCACGTCGACCGACAAAGTCTCGTCGGTCACCTCAATGCCGCGCGCGATCCGGCGGATCACGCTCAGCATCTCGTCGTCGATGATCAGCGCCTCATGGGAGCAACCGAGCAGGCTCGCGAGCATACCCGCCGACTCCCAGACGAAGCCGCCGCCCGACATGGCCGCCGTGGCCATGGTGAGGCCCTTCTCGAAGCCTGCCTGGTTATCCGGCAGCTTTGAGTCGGTCATGCCGGAGCCGCAGCCTCCCGGGATGCCATAGAACGCCGCCATCTGCCCGGCGCCAGCGCAAAGCAGGGCCTGCTCGCCGCCGCCGCCGCTGAAGGCGCCGGTCCGGAGATCAGAGACAAAGAGCCAATTGCCCATGGCGACGGGATAGCCGGGGCTCAGCATGTTGACGATGCAGAGCGAGGCCAGCGATTCCGCACAACCCTGGGCCAGCGCACCCGCCAGCGCGGCAGGCGAGGTCGCACCGGCCTGCGGTCCCGTCAGGCAATGGAGCGGCATGCCGATGTCGATCGCCGCGCAGGCCGCATCCAAGCTGTCCTGAGAGAAGGTCATGGGCGAGACCACGGTGGTCGCGTGGATCGTGCAGAACGGTCGTTTGGCGAAGGCGCCGTCACCGCCTGCCAGAAGATCGAGCATCGGGAGCGAGGCAGTGACGTTTTCGCCGTTCGCATAGCTGGTGGCGATGTGTTTCTTCGTGCCCGCCGCGCAGGCGTAGATCGAGTTGATGTCGAAGGCGAAGACGTCCTCGACGTCCGTGATCACCACGGGGCGGGTGATCCACTGCAGGTTCTCTAGCGTGTTGCAGACCCGGGCGATATCGTAGAGGTCGCGCAGGGTGCTGGGCCGATACTGGCGGGTGTCGATGTCGAGTATCTTCACGGCCGCGCCGCCTGTGCAGAAGTTCACCGTGCCGTTGCGCGCTTCGAAGTCGTATGCGGGATCGCGTCCGTGCACCACGTAACTCTTTGCCGCGCCGGCGAGCAGGTCCTCGACCAAGGCACGCGGAAAGAGGAGGCGGCCCGACTCCGAGAGCGAGCAGCCTGCCGCGAGCGCGGTCTCCTGAACACGGTCCGTCGGGGTTGCCATCCCGACCGTTTCCAGCAGGGTCAGCGCGGCGTCATGAACACGCGCGACGTCGCCGTCGCTGAGAGGCCGGAAGACCTGGGCCAACGGACTTCCCGCGACCATGTCCGTCGACTGGCGCCGGGACTCGCGGTCCCGGCGACGCTTTTCGCGTCCTCGACGGGCAACGGAGGTGTTCGTATCGGTCATTGACAGCGGTCCTGTGGCGATCTCTCGGAGCGTGACGAATAGTCTGAATCGCGATCGAGGACCGCAGAAGGAGCCAGATGATGACAATAATGGGTCCAGGCGTGGGGTGCAGTCAGCGATCACCTTGCGCCAGAATTCCACGGCCGCAGTGTTTTCGGGTACCTGAGACACCTGCCATCGTCTGGCGAAACGCCCGAAGGCTTCGACCGCGGTGCGACGGCCGACATCGCGCTCGATGCACTCGCCTGGGCGGAGGCCGCTGTCGAGCGCATGTCGCGCGTGCGTGCCTGGTTTGGATGCCGCCTTTCCTTTCCCATGTGGCCGAGAACTTCCCCGAGCTTGATGTCGCTTATGACGTGACGTTGCCCGACGACACCCTGGATGCGCTGGCGCGCGGACGCATCGATGTCGCCGTCTTTCCGCGGGCCCCGCCGGAGCAGCACGTCTTTGTACGCGTGCTGTTCGAGGACGATCTTGTCGCATGTCGGTACGCAGACGGTGCTGGCGATCAGAGCTGAATTGATCCCTCTGTTTTCCATGACTGGACCGACATCACCGAAGAGGACAATCCCGTCTAGGACCCCGGGTTTGTCGCGAGGCTCCAACCGGCCGGCGTGAAGCTGCTTCGGATCCTGCCGGCGGTCTCCTTCATCATCCCTTGCCGATCTGGTCGCGGGCGGCGTCGGCCGCACCATCGTTCAGGCAGCGCTTCGACGCGGCGCTTGATCGCGCCGACGTCACGTGCCGCTGCCTCGGACCCGGTGGCTCGTCGGTTTCGCGGTACGTGGCCTATCGACGGAAGGACCGGGGTGGCATGTCCGCAAAACACCTGTTCGAGCGACTGTTCCACTGGTTCGCCCGGAAGGACGCCACCTCCGATCCGATCAACCTGCCGGACTGAGCTGCGCGAGCTTGATCGGTCCCGGTGAGACCCAGAAGCAGAAGGTGAAGAGCGGCGTTTTCTGCGTGATCATCTCATGCGGCAGCCACGGCGTGTTGTGGATCGGCTCGCCCGCGGGTCGCAGCCTTGGTTTCTCGTCGTCCTGGCTCCACAGCGTGTCGCCGCCGAAGGGAAAGTAGATTTCCTCGGCCTCGTGATAGTAGCGCGGATAGTGGCGCCCCGGGCCGATCACGAAGAAGGCGGCGATCACCCGGTCGTGCGGGATCAGCGCGTCGTAGCCCAGAATGTTGGCGTAGCAGTAGTTCGCCATGTACTCATCGCCGAGCGCCTCGCGGTAATGCTCAGTGCGGATCCACCGCAAATGCGGTTCGAAGGCTGCGAAGGCGCGGGCGAGATCCGCCATCGGTCCGTCCTCGGCCATCGCAAGGGCGCTCTTGAGGTGACGGCAGCCGGGCAGGCGCAGAGGTTCCGGCGGCGGCCATGGCAGGTCGGCTCCTTCAAGGGCCTCGATCAACGTCCCGATGGGGCGCGCCTGATCGGGGCAGGCACCCGCCCGCTCGTTTAGGAACCGCAGAATCTTTGTGCGCAGAACGCCGAAGCTGGTCTCGATGGACATGCCATTCATCCGTTCAGGGTAGCCATGGCGTTGAGCGCGTCGACAACATCGGCCGGTTCGGCCCGCTCACGATCATCCGGATGGGCTGAAGCGAAGGCGCTCTTGCGGTCCTGGCCGACAACGAACACCGCCGGTACCGGGAGCTCCTAGCTCTCGTCATCGTTGATCTTGCCGAGGTCGAGGCCGTTCCGCTCATAGAGCGGCCGGGACTCGTCGTCGAGCCGGTAGACAAGGCCGAACGTCCTCGCGGTCTGGTTGCCGGGATCGCTCAGGATTTCCAGCGAGAGCGCATCGATTTCATCCTCGGTCAACGAACCGTCGGGCGCTTCCGGCGAAATCGCCACCAACGACGTTTTGCATGCCTTGATGTCCGGCAAAGCGAGTTGGTAGGCCGCGAGTTCGGCGCTGCAATAGGGACACCAGCGGCCGCGATAGAAGACCAGAACCACTGGCCCCTGCATCAGCAGCGCCCGTAACGCGGTCGCGTTGCCGCGGGCATCGGACAGAATGAAGCTGGGCGCATCGTCACCAACCTTCTGGGCGCGCGTTCCGGCGCCGCTGTTGGCGTTGACAATGCGGTTGACCATGGTGCCGATCGAGGCGGCGAGGTCGGACGGCAGCGTGTTCTCGATGGAGCTCAGTTCGGCTTGCAGGCTCATGTCTCGGGCTCGCAGGTGGTTGTCAGCGGCGGAGCAAATCCGATATTGGTTGCCAAGACCCTCCAGACAACGGCTTGGCATGACATCAGATGCACCGCCTCGCTGGCTGACGCCAGCGACCGAATACGGCCCGCTTGCGGTGTTCTTCGTCGCCTATCTGATGTCGGATCTGATGACCGCGACGGTGGCCCTGATGGTGGCCACGCTCTGTGCGCTGGCTCTTGGCTACGGCGTGGCGCGTCACGTGCCGAAGATGGCTCTGGTTGCTGCCGGGTTCGTCGGCGTCTTCGGAGCCCTCACGCTGATCCTGCAGGACGACACCTTCATCAAGATGAAGCCGACCATCGTTCAGCTCCTGTTCGCCGTGCTGCTGGCCGGCGGTCTGGCGCTGGGCAAGTCGCCGCTGCAGTTCGTCGTGGGCAAGGCGCTTGGTCTTGATGATGCGGGCTGGAGGGGCCTGACGCTGCGCTTTGCCGTGTTCTTCGTTGCCATGGCCGCGCTCAACGAGTTGGTCTGGCGTACCCAGAGCGAGCTCATCTGGGTGAACTTTAAGGTGTTCGGTCTCATGGCGCTGACGATCGGCTTCACGCTGTCCCAGATTCCGTTCATGAACAGGCACATGAAACCGGACGACGAGAGCTAGCGGCGTTAACCCTACCACCAAGAATTCCGCATTTGTCGCCCGTGGTGCCTGACGACTAGGCTTAATCTTCCTCATGCCTGACACGGGCAGGCTGTGACGATGGACGAGGCCCAGACCGCGAAACCGCAACGCCGGGGACGCAGTGCGCGCCATGCCGAGCGCGCCGCGCCGCTTCCGCCCGACGAACGGGCGGTTTGGCCTGGCATGTCCGGCGGGCGTTACCAGCCGCTCTCCGACAGCGATGTGGCACAGGTCCAGGAGGCTGTCATGCGGCTGCTGGAGGACATCGGATTCGCCGGCGCGATTCCGCCGATGATTGAGCGCGTGTCCGAGCGTGGCGGCTGGGTCTGCGAGCACGGGCGGCTTCACTTTCCCCGCGCCCTCGTCGAGGACATCCTGGCGCGTAGCCGGAAGCGTTTCGTTGCGCACGGTCAGACCCCGGAGCACGACCTTGAGATCGCCGACGGTCGCGTGCATTTCGGTTCCGGTGGCGCCTCGCCCAACATCGTCGACCTGGACACCGGGCTTTATCGCGGGGCGAACCTGGCCGATCTTTACGATGTCGCTCGCATTGTCGACACGCTGCCCAACATCCATTTCTACGACCGCTCGCTCGTCGCCCGTGACGTGGAGGACGTGCGCGCGTTCGATCTCAACACCGCCTACGCCATCCTCTCGGGCACGGCCAAGCACGTCGGCACCAGCATCACGGTGGCGGACAACGTTGAGGATGTCGTAGCGCTGTTCGACACGGTCGCGGGCGGCGAGGGTCGGTACCGCAAGCGGCCATTCGCCATGCTGCTGTCCTGCCATGTCGTTCCGCCCATGCGCTTCGCCGAAGAGGCGCTTTGGGTCATCGAAAAGGCGATCCCGCTCGGCATGCCGGTCATGCTGGTCTCGGCCGGGCAGGCCGGAGCGACAGCGCCGGTCAAACTCGCCGGCACGGTCGCCCAGGCCGTCGCCGAGGCGCTCGCGGGACTGGTCTACTGCAATCTGATCGACCCAGAAGCTACTGTTATCACTGGCCCCAAACCGATCGTCTCGGATCTGCGCACGGGTGCGATGTGCGGCGGCAGCGGCGAGCAGGCGATCGTCGCTGCGGCGACCACCCAGATGGCGCGCCAATACGGCATTCCCTGCAGCGTGATGGCGGGGATCTCCGACTCCAAGATCCCGGACGCCCAATCGGGCTATGAGAAGGGCTACACGATCACGCTGGCAGCCCAGGCCGGCTGCTCCATGGTAACCCAGACCTGCGGCATGCAGGCAAGTCTTCTGGGACTGACGATGGAAGGTTACGTCATCGACAACGACATGCTGGGTGCCATCCTGAGAACCGTGCGCGGCATCGAGGTCAGCGATGAAAGCCTCTCGGTCGAGACCATTCGTGATGTGGTGCTGGGCGAGGGGCACTATCTCGGCCACGCCCAGACGCTCGAGAACATGACCCGCGACTATCTCTACCCCGACATCGCCGACCGCCTCTCGCCCTCCGACTGGGAGGAGAAGGGGGGTAGGGACATCCGCGACCGGGCCAGGGACGAGGTCCGGCGCATCCTCGCCTCGCACTATCCCCGCCACATCGACGATGCGACCGATCGGCGTCTGCGCGAGCGTTTCCCGATCAGGCTGCCGCGGGAGCGAATGGCTCCGGCACCATGAATGCGGCGTTTCCCAACCTCTTCTCGCCGGTCGATCTGGGAACCACCAGGGTTCGCAACCGGATCGTTTCGACCGGCCACCACACGCACCACTCCCATGGTGTGCCATCGGATCGTTACATCGCCTATCAGGAAGCGCGTGCGCGGGGCGGTGCCGGACTGATCGTGGCCGAGGTGGCCGGTGTTCATCAGACCGCCCATTTTGCTGACAACTTCCTGCAGGCCGACACACCCGCGTGCATCCCCGGTTACCGCCGGCTGGCCGAGGCAGTTCACGGCCACGGCGCCGCGCTGTTCGGCCAGCTCTTTCACCCGGGTCGCGAGGTGCAATCGACGCCCGACGGGACGCTCGCAACTGCCTACGCGCCATCGTCGGTGCCGAACGAACGTTTCCACATCATGCCGCGGTCGATGTCGGACGCGTTGATCGAAGAGGTCATTGAGGGCTTTGGGCGCAGCGCCGGCCATATGGTGGAGGCCGGGCTTGATGGCGTGGAGCTGGTCGCAAGCCAGGGCTACCTGCCGGCCCAGTTTCTCAATCCCCGCCTCAACCTTCGTGAAGATTGCTGGGGCGGCTCTTTCGAGAACCGATTTCGCTTCGTCGTGCACTGTCTTGACGCGATGCGTTCGGCCATCGGTGACCGGAGCCTGGGGATGCGCATTTCCGGCGACGAACTCGAACCGGCCCAAGGACTCAGCGCCGACGAGGTTGTCGACATCTGCGCAGTCTTGGCGCCGAAGCTCGATTACATCAGCGTGGTCGCGGGCATGTCGTCGAGCCTGGGTGCCTCAATCCATATCGCCGCACCGATGGGTGTGCCTGCGGGTTACGTCGCGCCCTACGGCCGGCGCATCAAGGAGGCCACTGGTCTGCCCGTGATTGTGACCGGCCGTGTCAACCAGCCGCAGACGGCCGAAACAATCCTGGCATCGGGTGATGCGGATCTTTGTGGCATGACCCGTGCGATGATCTGCGACCCACAGATGCCCGCCAAGACGCAGGCGGGTCGATTGGACGACATCAGGGCGTGCATCGCATGTAACCAGGCCTGCATCGGTCACTCGCACAAAGGCGTGCCGGTCTCCTGCATCCAGTATCCCGAAAGTGGGCGGGAGGTTGAGTTCGGCGACATCACCCCGGCTGACGCCCACAAGCACGTGATGGTGGTGGGGGGCGGTCCCGCCGGCATGAAGGCGGCTGCGGTTGCGGGGGCACGAGGCCATGACGTGACCCTGCATGAAGCTGCGGATCGCCTTGGTGGACAGGTCCTGCTGGCGCAGCGTCTGCCGGGGCGCGAGGAATTCGGCGGGATCGTTCAGAACCTTGAGCGCGAGATGCGCGAGGCCGGTGTGTCCGTCCGACTGGGATCGCATGTCGATCAGGCGACGATCGCGTCCGACACGCCAGACGCCGTGATCGTTGCGACCGGAGGCGTGCCGTATCGCCCAGCGATCGAGGGCGAGGAGGAGGCGCATGTTGTCGACGCCTGGCAGGCGCTTGATGGCGCCAATATCGGCAACCGGATTGTCATTGCAGACTGGCGCTGTGACTGGATCGGCATCGGGCTCGCCGAGATGCTCGCGAGCTCGGGCCGTCATGTAAGGTTGATGGTCAACGGCGCGATGGCAGGCGAAATCCTCCAGCTCTACGTGCGCAATCACTACGTCGGTCGTCTTCACAGGCTGGGCGTCGAGATCCGCACCCATGCGCGGCTGTTCGGTGCCGATGCCGGCAGCGCCTACTTCCAGAACACACTGACCAACGAAGCGATTGTCGCAGACGATGTCAACACGCTGGTTCTTTCACTCGGGCAGACGCCCTGTGATGACCTCGGCGAAGCCTTGGAACGCGCGGGCATTGCCTTCACCCGTATCGGTGACTGCCTCGCCCCCCGCACTGCCGAAGAGGCGGTTCTCGAGGGCCTGCAGGCGGCCTGGGAGGTTTGATGAACGAACGGATCGGTGCTGGCGAAGCGGTGGTCGGCTTGCTCGAACAGGCCTGTGTCGGAACCGTCTTCGGTCTGCTCGGCGGTTCCATGCTGGAGCTTTACGACGCCCTGCGTTCGTCGGAGATTGCCTACGTCGGTACGCGGGACGAGCGGGCCGCGGGCCACATGGCCGACGGTTACGCCCGCATCACCGGTGGTCCCGGCGTCGTGCTGGGGGCGCAGGCTGGGCCCGGTGTTGCAAACCTGGTGACAGCGATCGCCGAGGCGCACTTGGCCTATTCGCCCGTCGTTGCGATTGCGGGGGCAATCTCGCGCGAGCAGGCCGGGCGTGACACGTTCCAGGAGATCGACCAGCAGGCGCTCTTTGCCCCGATCTCCAAGCGGTCGATCGTGGTCCCTGGGCCCGATCGCCTGCCTGAACTGATGGCCGAGGCCATGCGGGTCGCGATGACCGGTCGGCGTGGTCCCGTTGTGTTGCATGTGCCGCGCGATTGCTTTGCGGCCGATGTTCCTGCCAGCACGTCGCTGCTTCATCTGCAGGCATCCGCCGGCGGGCCGTCCTGCGTACAGCTCGATGCGATCGTCGGCATGCTGCGCGACGCGCGGCGCCCGGTCCTTGTGGCCGGCGCTGGCTTCAAATGGTCGGGCGGTTCACAGGCGCTGGCCACCCTGGCCGAGGCGCTGGAGGTTCCGGTCGTGGCGTCGACAGGGCACCACGATGTCCTGCCGACCGATCATCCGCTGCTGGCTGGCCAGGCCGGACCGCGCGGCAATCGCGCGGCAAGCGCCCTGACCCGCGATGCCGATCTGATCTTGGCGCTGGGAACACGGCTCGGTTTCAACTCGACCTTCCACAGCAATGACTATGTCGCCGCCGACGCCAGGATCGTTCAGGTCGACATCGATGCCATGGCGCTCGGCCGACACTTCCCGGTGTCGCTTGGGATCGTCGCGGATGCACGCGCGACGGCCGTCGCGCTGCACAACAGAGTGCGAGCCGAGGGTATCGATGGCGCGGCCTGGTCGTCGTGGACGTCGGCCTTCACGGCGAACCGCGAGGCGCTGAATGCCGAGCGCAGGGAAGAGGCGCGTCAGACGGGCGATCCCCTGCCGCCTGTGCGTGTCTTCGGGGAGATTCGCGAAGCACTGCCGGAGAATGTGATCGTCACGCTCGACACCGGGGCAATGTGTCTCCAAGCCGCCGACCGGATGCGGTTCGGGCAGACGCCGGGCCTCGTCACGCCGCTCGACTTCGGCCTCGTCGGCTTCGGCTACGCCGCTGCCCTGGGCGCTCAGGCGGCAGCGCCTGACAGGCCCGTCGTCTCCATCATGGGCGACGGCGGTTTCGGCATGACGATGATCGAGATGACGACGGCCGTACAGCATGGTCTTCCGGTCGTCGCGGTCGTGCTCGACAACGGCGCCTGGGGCGCGGAGAAGGCCTATCAGCGCGACTTCTTCGATGCGCGCTATCTCGGTGCCGATCTGCTCAACCCGAGTTACCCCACCTTTGCCGAACAGATCGGCGCGAAGGGCTACACGGCATCGGAACCGGGCGAGGTCGGCCGGATGCTCTCGGAGGCACTCGCGGCGGGTGAACCCGCCGTCATCCAAGTCGCGGTCGATCGGGAAGCGATGTCCAGCCTGCGCAAGGACCTCTTCAGGAGACCGGTGTAGGACGTTCGACGCGACGCATCCAGGATGATGCGGCGGGCCAAAAGACTACGCCTCGCCGATTTCCTTCGGTTCCTCGGCGTCGCGGGCGGCGAGCTCGGCGCGGGCGGCGGCGAGGTTCTTTTCCAGTGTCGCAGCCTTGGCGTTTGCCTTCTCGATCTCGACGTTGAGGTCCTTGGCCGTGCACAGCCCCAGCAGAACGGGATCCTTCGGCTCCAGTTCCTCGGAGTTGCGGTGGGTGCCCTCGCGCACATGGGTTATGGTCTGCTTGGTCGTGCCGATCAGGCGCACGATCTGGGCGTCGGCAAGCTGCGGGAACCGCTTCAGCAGGTAGGCGATGGCGTCGGGCTTGTCCTGGCGTTTGGAGACCGGTGTGTAGCGCGCCTTGCTCTGCTTGATCTTGGGCAGGTCCTTGCGCTCGCGCAGCTTGAGCGACGCATCGGGGTCGGCTTCGCATCGCGCGATCTCGTCAGCGTCCATCTGGCCCCACAGAACCGGATCCTGGCCGACGATGCTGGTCGCGACCTCGCCGTCGGCGATGCTCTGGATCTCGAGCTCATGCATGCCGCACAGGTCGGCGATCTGCTTGAAGGTCAGCGTCGTGTTGTAGACCAGCCAGACGGCGGTTGCCTGGGGCATGAGCAACTTTGCCATCATGTCTCCTTGATACGGCGCGGCCGCGAATCGGGCCCAGTACGGAAGCTACCTAATCGATCAGTCGTTCTCTGACAACCGATCCGCCGTCATTCCATGGTCAGCACCACCTTGCCCACGTGGTCGCCGTCGATGGCGTCCTGCGCCTCGGCAGCCCGGACCAGGGGATAGGCGGCGTGCATGACGGGCTTGACCCGGCCGTTCTCCAGCAGCGGCAGGACCTCACGTTTGAGCTCCTCGGCGATCGCACCTTTCTCGAGGACCGACCGCGCCCGCAGGGTGGAACCGGTGATGGTCGCGCGCTTCATCATCAACGGGGCGAAGTTCACCTCGGCCTTCGGCCCGCCCAGGAACGCGATGAAACAGAGCCGGCCTTCGGTTGCCAGCGCCTTGATGTTCTTCGGAATATAGCTGCCGCCCACCATGTCGAGGATGACGTTGACGCCCCGCCCATCGGTCAGGTCGGCCGTCACTTCGACGAAATCCTCGGTGCGATAGTTGATACCGCGCTCGGCACCGAGCGCTTCGCAGGAACGGCAGCGCTCGCCGCTGCCGGCAGTGACGAAGACGCGCGATCCCCGGGCTTGGGCGAGCTGAATGGCGGTGGTGCCGATACCGCTTGCACCACCGTGCACCAGCAGTGTTTCGCCGGCCTGCAGGCGCGAGCGCTGGAAGACGTTGGTCCAGACGGTGAAGAAGGTCTCAGGGACCGCAGCGGCCTCGGCCATCGTCAAGGCCTCGGGAACGGGCAGGGCCTGCGGTGCGGGGACCACGCAGTACTCCGCGTAGCCGCCACCTGAGACGAGCGCCATGACCTTGTCGCCGACGGTCAGATCGGCGGAGTCCGGGCCGTTGGCCACCACCTCGCCCGAGATTTCCAAGCCTGGGATGTCGCTGGCGCCGGGCGGGGGCGGATAACCCCCGGCGCGCTGCAGCAGGTCCGGCCGGTTGACGCCGGCGGCCGCGACCTTGACCAGCACCTCGCCGATCGACGGCACCGGTACCGGTCGTTCCGCGATCTTGACGACCTCGGATCCGCCGCTGCCGTCGTACGCGATCGCGCGCATGGTCATGGGCAGGTCGGTCATGGCGATCTCCGGGGCGATTCAGTCGTTTGACGATCTGCTCTATAACAGGGTTACCGGATCAAGCGAGGAGAACGCCATGGACATCGACGATGTGGAGCCCAAACGGCCCACGGCCAAGCCTCGGAACCTGGAGACCATGTCGATTGAGGCGCTCAAGGATTACGTCGCGGAACTCGAAGCCGAGATCGGCCGCGCCCGGGCCATGATCAACAGCAAGGAAGGTGCCCGCGCGTCGGCCGATTCCGTGTTCAAAATCTGACGATCCGCCCACAGTTTGCGTCCCCTCGGGGGACCGGATGTGGTATTGTCAATGTGTCAACGCGCGATATCTGGACGCCAACCGAAGACAGAAACGAGTCAGAGGACATTATGGCCGGCCATTCCAAATGGAAGAACATCATGTACCGCAAGGGCGCACAGGATGCGAAGCGCGCCAAGCAGTTCACCAAGGTGGGGCGCGAGATCGCCGTTGCCGCCAAGACGGGCATGCCGGACCCCGAGCACAATCCGCGCTTGCGGGCCGCGATCCAGGCTGCGCGTGCCGTGAACATGGGCAAGGACGCCATCGAACGGGCCATAAGGAAGGCCGCCGGTGGTGACGACCAGACGGACTATCAGGAGATGCGCTACGAGGGTTACGGACCCGGCGGCATCGCAGTCATTGTCGAGGCGCTGACCGACAACCGCAACCGGACCGCATCCGAGGTCCGCGCCGCGTTCAACAAGTTCGGCGGATCCTTGGGCGAGACCGGCAGTGTCTCCTTCATGTTCGAACGGTTCGGCCAGGTCGTGTTCGGTGCCGACGTCGGCGATTCCGACACCATCTTCGAAGCGGGACTTGAGGCTGGCGCCAGCGATGTCGTCTCCGACGGTGACGGCCACACAATCTACTGTGCCCCCGGTGATTTCGGCCAGGTCAGCGAGGCGCTCTCCGATCAGTTCGGCGATCCGCAGGAAGCTGGCCTGATCTGGAAACCCGGCAACACCATCGAGATCGATGAAGAAAAGGGCAGCACCCTGCTCAAGCTCATCGACGTCCTTGAGGACAACGATGACATTCAGTCGGTCGCGGCGAACTTCGAGATCGCCGCCGACGTTATGGAACGGCTGGTCGCCTGATGCGGATCCTGGGCCTGGATCCGGGCCTCCAACACACCGGCTGGGGTGTGATCGACATCGAAGGGAACTCCCTGCGCCACGTGGCGCATGGCGTGATCTCGCCTGCGATCAAGGCCGCCATGGCCGAGCGGCTGACGGCGATCTATGACGGTGTGGTCGACGTGCTCAACGCGCGCCATCCCGACGGCGTGGCGATCGAGGAAACTTTCGTCAACCGCAATCCGGACAGCACGCTGAAGCTTGGTCTTGCGCGCGGCGCGGCGCTCGTGGCTTCCGCCTCGACCGGCCTGCCGGTTGCGGAGTACGCGGCGCGGCTGGTTAAGAAGTCGGTCGTCGGCACGGGCAAGGCCGACAAGGATCAGATCGCCGCCATGGTGGCGATGCTGCTGCCCGATTCCGGCGTGAAGAGCGCCGATGCGGCCGATGCGCTCGCCGTTGCGATCTGCCACGCCCACCACGCGGAGACCTTGGGACCGCAGCGCCGTCTGACGGCGGCCGTGACCGCATGATCGGCAAGCTGACAGGCACGCTCGACACGGCCGGCGAGGACTGGGCGATTCTTGATGTTGGCGGCGTCGGCTACGAGCTCTCCTGTTCGACCCGTACCTTGCGCACCCTGGGCGACGGCGCGACCAGTGTTTTCGTCGAGACCTTCATCCGCGACGACCGGATCGTCCTCTACGGATTTGCCGATCACGCCGAACGTTATTGCTTCCGCATCCTGATGACCGTGCAAGGGGTCGGCGCGCGTGTCGCGCTGGCGATCCTGTCGGTGCTCGCACCCGAGGAGCTGACCCAGGCCATCATGGCCGGGGACAAGACGGCGGTGGCGCGCGCCAGCGGCGTCGGCCCGCGCCTCGCCCAACGGGTCGTCACCGAGCTGAAGGACCGCATGGGCGATATCGGCCCTGGACCGGGTGCCGCGCTGCAACCGGGAGCGCCGGCAACGGCCGATGCGGGGCCCGACGCCGACGCCCTCTCGGCACTGGTCAACCTGGGCTACGGGCGCTCGGAGGCGTTCGCTGCGGTCGTTGCAGCCCGCAAGCTTCTGGGTGAGGGCGCGGATGTCGCGGCGCTGATCCGTGGCAGCCTCAAGGAGCTCTCGCAGTGAGTGACGATAGGCTGGTCAGCGGCGCGCCGGGCTCCGACGATGTCGAGGGTTCTCTCCGCCCACAGGCGCTCGACGACTTCATCGGCCAGCGTCAGGTCTGCCGTAACCTCGCCATCTTCGTGCAGGCGGCGCGCGGACGTGGCGAGGCGCTGGACCATGTGCTGCTGCATGGACCGCCCGGACTGGGCAAGACGACGCTGGCCCAGATCGTCGCTCGTGAACTCGGTGTCGGGTTTCGCGCCACCTCGGGCCCGATCATCGTGCGTGCGGGTGACCTCGCCGCGCTGCTGACCAACCTCGAAGAACGCGACGTCCTCTTTATCGACGAGATTCACCGCCTCAATCCTGCCGTAGAAGAGGTGCTTTATCCCGCCATGGAGGACTTCCAGCTCGACCTCATCATCGGCGAGGGGCCGGCGGCACGCTCCGTGCGCATTGATCTGCCGAAGTTCACGCTGGTGGGCGCGACGACGCGGTCGGGTCTTCTGACCATGCCGCTGCGTGAACGTTTTGGCATTCCGCTCAGGCTCGACTTCTATGACGCCGACGACCTCGCGATCGTCGTGTCGCGCGCGGCGCGCATCATGGAGGCGCCGCTGTTGGACGACGGCGCCATGGAGATCGCACGACGGGCCCGCGGAACACCGCGCGTGGCCGTACGGTTGCTGCGCCGCGTGCGTGACATTGCCCATGTGGAAGGTGCGGACACCATTGATGCGGCTGTGGCCGACGCTGCGCTCGCGCGACTGGACGTCGATGCCCGCGGGCTCGACACCATGGATCGGCGTTATCTCGCCTGCATTGCCGAACACTATGGCGGCGGGCCGGTCGGTGTTGAAACGGTCGCGGCGGCCCTGTCGGAGCATCGCGACGCCCTGGAGGACGTCATTGAGCCGTTCCTCATTCAGCAGGGTTTCGTGCAGCGCACGCCGCGGGGCCGCATGATCACGCTGGCGAGTTACGAGCATCTCGGGCTCAACGCGCCGAAAGGCCGCAAGGATCAGGTCGAACTCTTCATGGACGGGGGAGAGGATGGATGATCGCGTCCATCGCCACTCGGTCCGGGTCTACTACGAGGACACCGACGCTGGCGGCATTGTTTATCACACGGCCTATCTGCGCTTTGCCGAACGCGGCCGCACGGAGTGCCTGCGGGTTTGCGGGTTCGACCACGGCACCCTGCGCGAGGAAGCCGGTGGCGGCTTCGTCGTGCGCGAGATGGCGATCGACTTCCGGGCTGCCGCGTCGCTCGACGATGAACTGGTTGTTTCGACGAACGTCCGGGATGTCTCGGGCACCAGTGTCCGCATGGAACAGAACGTGATGCGCGGTGACGACACGCTCGTTCGGCTTGATGTGAAGCTCGCTTTCCTGTCGCCATCGGGGCGGCCGGGTCGCATACCGCCCGGTGTCCGACAGGCGTTTCTGAATCGTGAATGAGGGAGAGGGCGCGCAAGCGCCCTCGGTCTGAAGGAGAAGAAGACCTTGGAAATTGCCGCTCTCGCCGGCTCCGCGCCGGAAGCCAGCATGTCGGTCTGGAGCCTGTTCTGGCGCGCCGACATCATCGTCAAATTTGTGATGATCATCCTGTTCGGTGCCTCGGTGTGTTGCTGGTCGATCATCTTCGACAAGGTGGTCCGGCTGCGTCGGCTTCGTAGCCAAGCCGAGGATTTCGAGGAGTCGTTCTGGTCCGGCGGCTCGCTGGAGGATCTCTATGGCCGTATCGGACGCGATCCAGGCAACCCCATGTCCGCCGTATTCGCGGCCGCCATGGAGGAACTCGGACGGGCGATGCAGCGTCAGGACATGATCGCCGATGACCTGCTGCGCGCCGGTCTGCAGCAGCGCATCAACCAGGCCATGCACGTCAGCGCCGATCGCGAGATGGACCGTCTCGAACGTTACATGAGCTTCCTCGCCACCGTCGGCTCGACCGCTCCGTTCATCGGCCTGTTCGGCACGGTCTGGGGCATCATGAACGCTTTCACCGCCATCGCCGTGAGCAAGGACACCTCGCTCACGGTCGTCGCGCCGGGCATTGCCGAGGCGCTTTTCGCGACGGCACTCGGCCTGCTTGCGGCCATCCCCGCCGTGATTGCCTACAACAAGCTCTCGACCGATCTCGACCGCTACGGCAGCCGGCTTGAGACCTTCGCCGCCGAGTTCCATTCGCTTCTCTCGCGCCAGCTCGACGAGAAGGGCGGCTGATGGCGATCCAGTTCAGTGCGAGCGGCGGCGGCCAGCGCAGCGCCAGGGCGCGGCGCCGACGGCCGCCCATGAGCGAGATCAACGTCACGCCCTTCGTCGACGTGATGCTCGTTCTGCTGATCGTCTTCATGGTCGCCGCACCGCTGCTCACCGTCGGTGTGGAGGTCGACCTGCCCGACGCCAATGTCGGCGAGCTGAGCGGAACCGACGAACCGATCGAAGTTTCGGTGCAGGCCGACGGATCAATCTATCTGATGGAGACGCCGGTCACGATTGGCGAGCTCGGCCCTCGAATGGTCGCAATCACACAGAACAATTCGGATGTCAGGGTATTCGTGCGGGGCGACCGCGGGGTCGCCTATGGAGAGATCATGGCCGTGATGGGCGCGCTCAACGAGGCTGGCTACCGCCGGCTTGCGCTGGAAGCCGAGCGGCCGCGCGAGGCTGCGGAGCAATAGCCCTTGTGGTCGACGGGATTCATAGCCTCGAGCGTGATGCATGCCCTTCTGGTGGTGCTCGCCATCGTCGGTCTGCCCGAGCTGTGGCGCAGCGAGCTGGAGCCGATTGAATCCGTGACTGTCGAGCTTGTGACGATCGCCGACGAGGCCCGTGCGCTCGCGCCGGAGCCGGAACCCAAGCCCGAGATCGAGGAAATCGCGCCACTCGAACCGGAGCCCGAAGTGGTCGAACTGGAAACGCCAGAACTGCTGCCGCTGCCCGAGATCGAATCGACCCCCGAGCTGGAACCCTTGGCGGAATTCGACGTGCCGGAGCCGTTCGAACTTCCCGAGCCCGAACCGCTGCCCGAGCCCGAACCGCAGGTGACGTCCGAGCCCGCGCCCCTGCCGTACGAAAAGCCGGAGGTACCGCCGAAGCCTGCGCCCGAGGAGGAGGTCTTCATGGCCAGTGTGATGGAAAGCCTGCTGCTCGACCGCGCCGATGAAGAACGTGCTCCACAGGAAATGACGACGGAGACGACCTTCGACGACGTGCTTTCGTTGCTCGAATCGACGTCCAATACGCCGCCCTCGGACGAAGAAACAGCGACGATTGTTCATGCGATCGCGCAACAGATCGCCAAACACTGGACCATTCCTGCGGGTGCTTCGGGAGCCGAGACTCTGATCGTGGAAATCGACGTGGCACTCGCCACGGATGCCACGGTCCTGCGGGCTGCTGTCATTGAAGTCGTGGGCAATAGCTCTGAAGAACTCAAACGCGCTGCCAGCGATGCCGCCCTGCGCGCGGTCAACTATTTCCGCGACCAACCGTTCCTGAATTTGCCCGTGGATCGCTATGATATCTGGCGCAATCTGATCATTCGTTTCGACCCGAGCCAGATGCTGAGGACCTGATCACCATGATGCCTTGCCGAACTGTCCTTCGTTGTGTTGCAACTCTGGTTCTCGTCACGGGCTTGGCCCCAGGCACCGCTCTCGCGCAGCTTGAGGTCGATGTTACCATCGGTCAGAACGATCCCCTGCCGATAGCCGTGACCAAATTCCACGGCACCGGCACCGAAGCCATCGTGGGCGCCAGTATCGCGCAGGTCGTGTCGGCCGATCTGGAGCGGTCCGGGCTGTTTGCGCCCATCGAGCAGGCGGCGTTCATCCAGCGGTCCGAGGACATCGGCGAGGAGGGCTTGCCGCGCTTCGGTGACTGGCGCACGATAAACGCCCAGGCGCTGATCACGGGCTGGGTCACTCGTGAGGCCGACGGTCGCATCAAGGTCAGCTTCCGCCTGTGGGACACATTCAGCGAAGAGCAGCTCGACGGATACGTCTATCGCGGTGGCGAGGACATCTGGCGGCGCATTGCGCACAAGATTTCTGACGCCGTCTACGAGCGCCTGACCGGTGAGGCCGGCTACTTCGACACCCGTATCGTCTATGTCTCGGTGTCGGGCACCGAACTTGAACCCATCAAGCGCCTTGCGATCATGGATCAGGACGGCACCAACCACCGGTACCTGACCGACGGCTCAGACCTCGCGCTCACGCCCAGATTCTCGCCGACGGAGCAGGAGATCACCTATGTGGAGCTCTCCGATGACCAGTCCGCCCGCGTCTTCCTGCTGGAGCTCGACACGGGACGGCAGGAGCCCCTGGGCAACTTCGAGGGGATGTATTTCGCACCGCGCTTCTCACCGGATGGTCGTGAGGTGATCCTGTCACAGGCGGTCAACGGCAACACTGACATCTACATCATGGATCTCGCAACACTGCATACCCGCCGGCTGACCTCCGATCCTGCCATCGACACGTCACCCTCCTTCTCGCCCGATGGGAATTTCGTGACGTTCACCTCGGATCGGGGCGGCAAGACACAGATCTACGTCATGCGTTCGGACGGCAGCGGCGTGCAGCGCATCACGTTCGGCAACGGGCGTTACTCGACCCCCGTCTGGTCGCCGCGCGGCGATCTCATCGCCTTCACGAAACAGCACAACAGCCGGTTTTACATTGGTGTCATGAACATCGACGGCTCGGGCGAGCGGCTCATTTCCGAAGGATACCTCGTCGACAGTCCGACCTGGGCGCCCAATGGTCGTGTGCTGATGTTCCTCAAGGAGAGTCTGGTGGGTGCCCAAACCATCGAACAGCTCTTCACGATCGATCTCACAGGCTTCAATGAGCGTGTTGTGCTGACCCCGGAGGAGGGCTCCGACCCTGCTTGGTCTCCCTTGCTTCCCTAGCGTCGGAACACTATAGTCCGCGCAAGTTTTCGCAGCGCTGGTGACGGCGTTGCGCTGACTTTGGTTGACATCGCAGGGCAGCCGGAGAATCCTTCGGGCATTCCTTGGGGCGCGTCAGCCACCAACCCATTGAAGAGGAAAGCTTCCATGCGCTTCAAACTGTTTAGCCTGTTCGCAGCAAGTCTTTTGATCGCCGCGTGCGAATCGACCCGGGATGCCTCGGATTCAGATGCCGGCACCAGCGGCGTTTCAGGCATTTCAGAGGAAATGCAGGACAGCGGTATGTCGGAGGAAATCCAGGTCGAGGAGATCAATCCCCGCTCGGCTGAATACGTCACCGAGGTGCTGGGTGATACGGTCTACTTCGACTTCGACAGCTCCGTCATCAGCGCCCGGGCGCAGGGCATGATCGAGCGCTGGGCTGAGTGGATGAACGACTACGGCGACATTGTCGTCATCGTCGAAGGTCACGCTGACGAGCGCGGCACGCGCGAATACAATCTTGCCTTGGGTGAGCGGCGCGCGAATGCGATCAAGAACTACCTTGTTGCGCTCGGCGTTGATCCCGGCCGGATCACCAACATCAGCTTCGGCAAGGAACGTCCGGCGGTCGAAGGCCATACCGAAGCGGCTTGGGCACAGAACCGCCGCGGCGTGCTCGTTCTGGAATAACGCGCCGCAGCGGACAGTTTGGCGGGACGTCCCCTTCCGATTGCGGTGCCCGCCCCTCGCCGCGGTTTCTCCGCGAGGTACGATCCGTCTCCATGCTGTGTGCCGGATTTGCCCGTTCGCCGCTCCGCCGGGACAGAGATCGACGGGAATGACGATGATGAAGACGTTGTGCCTGATGCTTGTGGTCTTCGCCGTGGCGTTTGCTGCTGTGCCCGTGCGCGCCCAGTCCAACGACATCCAGGCGCTGGTCCGCGAGTTGGAACGACTGCGTACCGATCTCGTCGACCTTCAGCGGTTTGTCTATCCCGGTGAGGGCGAACCCGTGACCACGGCGATCGAACCCGGCCAGGATGGGGCGCAGTTACAGCTAAGCATCCAGAACCTTGAAGAGAGGGTTCGGCACCTCACCGGCCGGGTCGAACAGCTCGAGTTCCAGCAGCGGGAACTGGTCGCGCGCATGGACACGTTCGTCGCCGACGTCGAAGCCCGTTTTCAGGATGCGCCGTCAGCCGCTTTGGCGACCGACACCGCGACCGCCGATACCGCTGCGCTTGATGAGGGTACGGCTGAGCTCATGGTCGAACCAGAGACTGATACGGCGTCGAACGCCGCGGGCGCGATTCTGCCGCCGGGTTCGGAGATGGATCAGTACAACTTTGCCTACTCGTTGCTGCGCAAGGCGGACTACGATAATGCCGGGATTGCCTTCAACGAGTTCATCACCGTCTATCCCGAAAGCGAACTGACAAGCAACGCCTACTATTGGCTGGGTTCCACCTACTTCGTGCGCAAGATGTTCCGCGAGGCCGCTGAGGCCTTCCTGCGCGGCTACCAGGATGCGCCGAACGGGCCGAAGGCGGCCGGCAACCTCCTGACGCTCGGTGTCGCCCTCTCGCGTCTCGAAGAGTTCGACGTGGCCTGTGCCACCTTCAAGGAGTTTGAAAGCAACTTCCCCGATGCTCCCGCAATTCTTCTGGACAGGGCTTCAGAGGAAGCCTCGGCTGCAGGGTGCAATTAAGGACCAGTTCAGGGCGTTTCCGGGTCGTCTGAGGACTTGGGTTGGCAGTGACGGTGCGGGTGAGGTGTCGGCGTAGCTTCGATTTCAGGGGGCATGGTGGGCGGTATCTTCGTTCTGTGCGCTGTTCTGTGTCGTCATCGAAGGCCACACCGATGAGCACGGCAGCCGTGAGTGCAGCCTCGCTCTGGGCGAACGCTGCGCAGCAGCGCTGCGCGACCTGCCGATTGCTCTCGGTATCGACGGGAGCGGGATCGCCACGATCAGCTACGGCAAGAAACGTCCGGTCGAGGCCGGCCATACCGGGCAGGCTTGGAGCAGGAACCGTCGCGCCGTGCTGACAATCACCTGATCTCGGCAGTGACAGTGCTCTTGGGCATCGCCATGATGACGCGATGACGTGCGCAACCGCCGATCTATTGTCGCCGCTGGATGCGGGGACCTTTGATGCCCTGATGGCCACCTTCGAACCCTGGGAGATGCGACCGCGCCTTGCGGTCGGTCTCTCGGGTGGGGCGGACAGCAAGGCATTGACCCTGTTGGCGCGCGACTGGCTTGCGGCCCGCGACGGGGAGCTCGTTGCCCTGGTGGTCGATCATGGTCTGCGCCCCGAAGCCGCGCCCGAGGCGGAGGCAGTCGCCGCCTGGTGCCGCCGCCTTGCCATCAATGTCGAGGTTCTGCGTTGGCAGAGCACCAGGCCGGTGTCGGGGATTGAAGCCGCCGCCCGCTCGGCGCGTCACGACCTGCTGAAACGGGCCGTGGAGCGTCGGGGCATTCTCCACCTGCTGCTTGCCCATCATGTGGACGATCAGGCCGAAACCGTCGCAATGCGAAGGGAAAGCGGCAGCGGTACGCGCGGTTTGGCGGGCATGAGCGCCTGTGTGGAGTGGGCCGGATACCGTGTCCTCCGGCCTTTCCTCGGTGTGCCCAGGGAGCGCCTCGTCGCCACGCTCAAAACACGGCATGAAACCTGGGTTGAGGATCCCATGAACAGGGACACACGCTTCGCCCGTGCGCGCCTGCGGAGTCGTGGCAACCTGCCGGCGCCGGACTGCAACATGGCGACGGCACGGATCCGGCTCGAGGACGATCTCGCCGCGGCGTTGCCCGGTCTCCTGACGCTCGACCGGTTCGGTGCAGCCGCCTTGGATCGCAGGGTCTTCAGGTCGCTTCCGGATGATCTCGCGCGGCTTGTTCTGATGTCCGTTGCGCGTCTGGTCGGCGGACTGGAGCACGCCCCGCGCGGTGACCGCATCGAGGCCATGGCCGGTGCATTGCGGTCGGCCGAACCGGTTTCCAGGACACTGGGGCGCTGCCACTGGAAGGGCGATTCCACGGTGTCGGTGACGCGTGAGGCGCGGCACCTGCCGACGGTCACGGCAAACGGCGGCTTTGACCCCGTTGTCTGGGACCGGCGCTTTCGCGTGGTCCTGCCGAAGGGCACTTGGACGGTCCGGCCGTTCGACCCCGCCGGAGACCGCGAAGTCTGCGGCAATCCGTCGGGCTTTGCCTCGCGTATCGAACGAACATTGCCGGTAATCGACGGACTTGAAGGCCTTGTTGCGGTGCCCCACCTTGACTGGACGACGCTTGGTGCAAACCAGGCCATCCGGGCCCGTTTTGTACCGCCTCAGCCTCTGTCGGGTCCGCGCTTCACGTTATCGTACGGGGCTGGCATCGACAGGGTCAGGACTCCATAATGCCCCGGCGCAAAGGACAGCGAGGACGCTTTGAACAACTTCGGCCGTAATCTGGCGCTTTGGGTCGTGATCGGGCTTCTGATCATTGTCCTGTTCCAGATGTTGCTTGGCGACAACCAGACAACGACGATGTCCTACTCGGATTTTCTTGGTTCCGTAGCCAATGGTCAGGTGACCGAGGTCGAGATCCAGGGTGACAAGATCATCGGCAAGGATCGGGGCGGCGAGTTCACGACGTTCATCCCGCTGAACGATCCGACGCTGATCCCGATGCTGGAGGAAAGCGGTGTGAACATCACCGCGGCACCAGCCGAGGACGGATTGTCGTTCCTCAGCATCCTGTTGTCGTGGTTCCCGATGCTCCTTCTCATCGGTGTCTGGATCTTCTTCATGCGCCAGATGCAGTCGGGCGGCGGCAAGGCCATGGGTTTCGGCCGCTCGAAGGCCAAACTTCTGACCGAAAAGCAGGGCCGGGTGACGTTCGAGGATGTCGCCGGCATCGACGAGGCGAAGGACGAGCTCGAGGAGATCGTCGAGTACCTCAAGAATCCGCAGAAGTTCCAGCGCCTGGGCGGCAACATCCCCAAGGGTGTGCTGCTGGTGGGTCCGCCGGGCACCGGCAAGACCCTGCTGGCCCGGGCCATCGCCGGTGAGGCGAATGTGCCATTCTACACGATCTCCGGTTCGGACTTCGTCGAGATGTTCGTCGGCGTCGGTGCCAGCCGCGTGCGCGACATGTTCAATCAGGCCAAGAAAAACGCGCCCTGTATCATCTTCATCGATGAGATCGACGCTGTCGGCCGTCACCGTGGCGCGGGTCTGGGTGGCGGCAACGACGAGCGTGAGCAGACGCTGAACCAGCTCCTGGTCGAGATGGATGGCTTCGAGGCGAACGAGGGCATCATCCTGATCGCCGCAACCAACCGTCCCGACGTGCTCGATCCCGCGCTGCTGCGTCCCGGCCGCTTCGACCGTCAGGTCGTGGTGCCGAATCCCGACATCCTCGGCCGCGAGAAGATCCTCAAGGTCCACACCCGCAAGGTCCCGATCGGGGCCGATGTGGTTCTCAAGACCATTGCGCGCGGGACGCCCGGTTTCTCCGGCGCTGACCTCGCGAATCTGGTGAACGAGGCCGCGCTGCTCGCCGCCCGCCGCGGCAAGCGCGTCGTCACCATGAAGGAGATGGAGGACGCCAAGGACAAGGTCATGATGGGTGCGGAACGCCGCTCCATGGTCATGACCGAGGATGAGAAGAAGCTGACCGCCTATCACGAGGGCGGCCATGCCATCATGATGCTCTACGTCCCGGGCCATGAGCCGCTGCACAAGGTCACGATCATCCCGCGCGGCCGCGCGCTGGGCCTCACGATGTACCTGCCGGAGCGGGACAAGCTCTCGATCTCCGAGCGCGAGCTCAAAGCCAAGATTGCCAGCCTCTACGGCGGCCGCGTGGCCGAGGAGATGATCTTCGGTAAGGAGAACATCACGACCGGTGCCAGCAACGACATCAAGGTTGCGACCGATCTGGCGCGCCGCATGGTCACGCAGTTCGGCTTCTCTGACAAACTCGGCCCGCTGCTCTATGGCGACAACGAGGAAGAGGTCTTCCTCGGGCATTCAGTGACCCAGCGGAAGAACGTCTCGGAGCACACGACGGCCACGATCGATTCGGAGATTCGTCGTCTGATCGACGAAGGTGAGGCGACGGCCCGTGAGATTCTGGCCGATAAGGCCGACGAGCTGGAACTGCTCGCCCAGGCGCTTCTCGAGCACGAGACGCTCTCGGCCGATGAAGTCCGTCGTGTCATCAAGGGAGAGTCGATCTCGAAGGACGAGAACGGTCAGTCCGAGCGGCCGATGCCGCCGCGTCAGGGTTCGTCCGTTCCCTCGACTGACGGCAAGGGCGAGGCGCCCGGCGGCGCGACGCCGGAACCGCAACCCGGAAGTTGACCTCGCGCCTGCCCGTTCGCGGGCGCACCGGTCTTCCCGACACCGTAGCGCCGACCACCCGAGTCTACGTCAAGCCGCTCGCCCGCCCCTGGGCGACAGGCGCGACGTCGTTGGAGCGGGTGGAAGTTTTCCTTCGCAAGGCAGACGTCGTGGAAAGCGCAGTTGCGACGCATCGCGACGCGGCTGCCTGGAGTGCGTCTCTCGATCGGCTGCAGGCCCGTCGCGTGCAAGATCAGCTTGCCGCTGCGACGATGCCGAACCCGGATGTCGCCGGCCTCGGTGGCGCAGAGACCCACGTCATGGGCATCATCAACGTGACGCCTGACAGCTTTTCGGACGGTGGCCAGACCTGCGACGCCGGTGCGGCCGAACGGCAGGGGCGGGACATGCTGGCTGCAGGCGCCACGGTTCTCGATATCGGCGGCGAATCGACCCGGCCCGGTTCTGATCCCGTCGATGAAGACGAAGAGTTGCAGCGGGCCATCCCCGTGATCGAGCGTCTGGCCGATTGTGGAGCGACGCTGTCAATTGATACCCGCAAGGCGTCGGTGATGGCGGCGGCGCTGGACGCCGGGGCGTTTGTCGTCAACGACGTCAGCGCGCTCACCCATGACCCGGATGCCATGGCGCTCGTCGCCGAACGGAACGTGCCGGCGATCCTGATGCATGCGTTGTCCGATTCGAAGACGATGCAAAATGATCCAACCTACGATCACGTCAGCCTCGACATCTTCGACTACCTCGAAGCTCGGATCACGGCCTGTCTCAAGGCCGGTATCCCGCGACATCGCATCATCGTCGATCCCGGCCTCGGCTTCGGCAAAACGCTACACCACAATCTCATCCTGCTGCGCGACCTGGCGTTGTTTCGCTGCCTCGGCTGTCCCATCCTCCTCGGTGCGTCGCGCAAGCGGTTCATCGGCACCCTGGCCAACGAATCCGAGGCGTGCCGGCGTGTCAGCGGCAGCGTCGCTGTGACGCTGGCCGGCGTGCACAGCGGGGCACATGTCTTGCGTGTGCATGACGTGGCCGAGACCGTGCAGGCGCTCAGGGTCTGGCAGGCGATTGAGGCGGGAGATGGGTGATGAGCCGGCGTTACTTCGGGACCGACGGCATCCGCGGCAAGGCCAATGTCGCGCCGATGACGGCCGATGTCGCCCTGCGTGTCGGCATGGCGGCGGGGCTGCATTTCCGCGGCGGTAACCATGACCATCGGGCTGTTATCGGCAAGGATACGCGTCTGTCCTGTTACATGTTCGAGAATGCGCTGGCCGCCGGATTCGTCTCCGTGGGCATGGAGGTGCTGCTGCTCGGCCCCATCCCGACGCCGGGTGTGGCCACACTGACGCGATCCATGCGGGCCGATCTCGGCGTGATGATTTCTGCCTCCCATAACCCCTTCGAGGACAACGGCATCAAGCTCTTCGGCCCCGACGGCTACAAGTTGTCGGACGAGGAGGAACACGCCATCGAGGACCTGATGGATGCCGACCTCGTCGAGGAGCGTGTCACCGACAGCCGTCTTGGTCGGGTGCGGCGGCTACAGGGGGCTTTGGGCCGCTACTCCGAGTTCTGCAAGAGCGCCTATCCCCGCAACCGTCGTCTCGACGGGCTCAGGATCGTGGTCGACGCGGCCAACGGGGCCGGTTACCGCGTTGCACCCGAGGCGCTCTGGGAACTCGGTGCCGAGGTCATTCCGATCGGGGTCGATCCCAACGGAACGAACATCAACAAGGCCTGCGGTTCGACCGCGCCCGAAGCGATGCAGCGGGCGGTCTGCGCCCATGGTGCCCACCTCGGCATCGCCCTCGACGGCGATGCGGACCGTGTGATCGTGGCCGACGAGACCGGTCACATTGTCGATGGCGACCAGATCATGGCGCTGGTCGGCGTCTGGCTGAACGAGCATGGTAACCTGCGCGGTGGCGGCATTGTCGGCACTGTGATGTCCAATCTCGGCTTCCAGCGCCTGCTGGAGTCGAAGGGCCTCGTGCTCGAGCGGACCAGGGTGGGCGACCGTTACGTGGTCGAGCGGATGCGCGAGAAGGGCTTCAACATGGGCGGCGAGCAATCCGGCCATGTGATCTTCTCCGACCACTCCACCACCGGCGATGGTCTGATTGGCGCACTTCAGGTGCTTGCCGTGCTGGTCGAGCGCGAACGGCCCATGAGCGAGCTGGGCCGCCAGTTCGAACGGGTGCCGCAGTTGCTCAGGAACGTGCACTTCGAGGGCGGTCAGCCGCTGGAGGAGGACTCGGTGAAGTCGGCGCTGAGCGCCGCCGAGGTACGCCTGGGCAATGACGGCCGGCTGGTGGTGCGGAAGTCGGGCACCGAGCCGCTGATCCGCATCATGGCCGAACACGGCGATTCCGAACTGCTCGACACGGTCGTTTCGGAACTGGAAGAGACAATCCGGAAAGCGGTCGCCTGACCGTCCTGCGATCCTGTATGACGATGCTGAGCGCCGATGGCGTATTGCGTGCGAGGCGGGCCACGATGTCGAGCCCGGCCACCAGGTCGTCACGGGTCATGGGGCCAGTCAGGGACAGACGGACGGCGAAGGGAACCGTGTCGCGCCCGATGGCGAAGGCCTCGGCGGGCGTGACGATGACACCCTGACGTTCGGCCTCGCGCGCAAAGTCCGTTGGGCGCCAGGGTTCGGGCAGAGTCAGCCAGGTGTGAAAGCTGGCGGGGTGAGCTTTGAGCTCGAACCCCTCAAGCCGATCGGCGGCGATCGCCTGCCACGCCGTCGCTTCCTCGCGAACGATCCGCTCAAAGGTCTCGACCTGGCCGGATTCCATCCAGCGCCGGGCGAGTTCGGGCATCACCCGCGCCGACGCTTTGCGCGAGGCCGCGAAGCCCTTCTGGAAGGCGTAAGCCTGACTGTGCCGCCGGGGAACCCCTCCCGGTGGCCTGAGAACGACCGTTTGGTATTCTCCGGACGTGCCTTTCTCACCGCCGTGGCGTATGGTCAACGCAATGGGAGCAAGAACCGGGTCGTTTCGAATGCCCTTGGGGCCCAGGTTGAGGGTCGAAGCAACGACGTGTTCGGAGACAGCGATGACCGGGACCCAGGCCAGCGACTACGCCAAGATCGAGCAGGCGATCTGTTACCTCGACGAGAACTTCCGGGACCAGCCCGATCTCAAGGATCTCGCCGAGCGGGTCGGGCTCAGCCCCTGGTATTTTCAGCGCATGTTCCGCCGCTGGGCCGGGATCAGCCCGAAGCGGTTCCTGCAGTTCCTGACCGTGGACTATGCCCGCGGCCTGCTCGAAAGCTCGACCCCCGTGCTTGATACGGCCTTCGATGCCGGGCTCTCCGGCTCTTCGCGGCTGCACGACCTCTTTGTCGTCTCCGAAGCCGTGACGCCTGGCGATGTGCGCCGGGGCGGCGAAGGCCTCGTCATTCGCCACGGCGTACATGATTCGCCCTTCGGTCGGGTTGGTCTTGGCATGACCGAGCGCGGCATCTGCTTCCTCGGTTTCGCGCCGGAGGACGCCGCGGACGACCCCTGGCTGGCCGATCTTCTTTCGGCTCGCTGGCCCCGGGCGACGCTTGATCGCGATCGCGATGCGACCGCCGACATGATCCGGCGCGTCTTCGACCAGACCGAGGAAAAGACCGACATCTCGCTTCATTTGCGCGGCACCAATTTCCAGCTTCGCGTCTGGGAGGCGCTGATGCGCATGCCGCCGGCAACCGTCATCTCCTATCAGGACCTCGCCCGCCGCAGCGGTGACGAGCGTGCCGTGCGTGCCACCGCCTCGGCGGTCGCCAGGAATCCCATCGCCTTCCTCATCCCGTGCCATCGCGTGATTCGCAAGACGGGTCCGTTCCACAACTACGCCTGGGGGCCGGTTCGCAAGCAGGCCATGCTGGGCTGGGAACAGGCCCGCTTCGGCGCGGGCAGGGACGAGTCACAGGCCGCTTCCTGAATCCTCAACCGGAGTCTCTGCCATGCGCTTTCCTTTCTATCAGGTCGATGCATTCTCGAGTTCCGTCTTCCGCGGCAATCCAGCCGGCGTGATGCCGCTTGAGGAGTGGATGAGGGATGATGTGCTGCAGGCGATCGCGGCCGAGAACAATCTTGCGGAAACCGCTTTCTTCCGCCCCGGCGAGGACGACGCCTTCGAACTGCGATGGTTCACGCCGACGGTGGAGGTACCGCTGTGCGGCCACGCCACACTTGCATCGGGTTTCGTTCTGATGACCGAGATTGATCCCGAGATGGACAAGGTCGCCTTCGACACGCGCAGCGGCCGGCTCTTCGTTCGGCAGCGGGGGGACATCTTCGCACTCGACTTTCCGGTGCATGATCTCACGCCGGTCGATGCCCCGTGCGAGATCGCCGATGCCATGGGCAAGGTGCCAACCGAAGCGTTCGATGGACCGAACCACCTCTTTGTCTATGAGTCCGAGTCCGATGTCGCGACGCTCTCGCCCGACTTCGGTCGCCTCGGCCAGCTTCTCGCCGGTCACCACCGCGGGGTGATCGCGACAGCGCCGCGCGAATCGGGCGAGGGCGATGCGGCCTCCCGCTACTTTGCACCGGCCCGCGGCATACCGGAGGATTCGGTGACTGGCTCGGCCCATTGCATGATCGTGCCCTACTGGGCTCAGCGCCTGGGGCAGGACAAGGTGCACGCCTTCCAGATTTCGAAGCGCGGCGGAGAGCTCTTCTGCGCCATGCGGGGCGACCGCGTCGAAATTGCCGGTCGTGCCGTGAAGTACCTCGAAGGAATCGCCCATATTCCCGGCTGACATGGTGGCTGACATGGTATCAGGGCCTTCCCGCCGCGGCGGGAAGGCCGCCATGACCACAGAAGTTACCCGCCGATGACACTGACGTAATCGACCAGGCGACCCGCCTTCCCCTCGACCTGTCAGCCGACGTCTTCGCGGCCGCAGGATATCGTCACGGCTAATCTGCTCTAGGGCACCAGCACAAGCTTGCCCGTGTGTTTCTTGGCGATGAAATCCTCTTGGGCGGTGTGGATATCGCTCAGGGGATAGGTTGCCGAAATGACCGGGCTGATTTCATTGCGTTCGATGTAGCCGATCAGGTTCTGGAACACGACGGGCTCCTGATAGGTCGCGCCGAAGAAACTGAGATCCTTGAGGTAGAGGGTCCGGAGGTCGAGCTCCACGATCGGGCCTGCGATGGCCCCGGCGACTGAATAGCGGGCGCCGCGACGCATGATGTCGAGCAGGCTGGGCCAATCTGGCCCTCCGACCAGATCGACGACGTAGTCGATGGAGTCGCGGCCGAGCTCCGCGACGAGATCGGCGTTGCGGTCGAGTACACGGTCGGCACCGAGCGCACGGACCTGATCGGCCTTCGCTGCCGACGACAGCGCGATCACCTCCGCACCGCGCCGCTTGGCGAGCTGGATGGCGGCCGAACCGACGCCGCCCGATGCTCCGGTGACCAGAACCCTGTCTGCGCCGAGGTCGCCCCTGTGCAGCATGTTCTCGGCGGTCGAGTAGGCACAGGGGATCGAGGCGAGCTCCACGTCGCTCCAAGTGCTGTCGATGGAGACGGTCTCGTCCGCAGGTGCGGCGGCATACTGCGCAAAGGCACCGTCCATTTCGGAGCCGAAGGTCCAGCTCATGAAGGGCTTGTCGGTATCCCGGGCGGTCATGACGCTGCGGACCAGAACCCGCTCGCCGATTCGATCGGCCGATACGTCGGCACCCACGGCGACGATCGTGCCGCAGCAATCGGCACCCTGGATGCGCGGAAACTGGAGCGGGATTCCCGACCAGCTCGCATCGTCCGCCGAAATCGCATCCAGCCCTTCGGCCGCTCCGGTCCCGGTGCCCCCGGAGTTGGCCTTCGAGTACCAGCCAATCCGGGTGTTGATATCGGTGTTGTTGATGCCGGCTGCGGCAACGCGGATCAGCACCTCGTCGGCGGCCAGGGACGGCACTGCAACGTCCTCACGGTAGTGGAGCATGTCGATACCGCCGTGTCCGGTGAGGACAACGGCAGTCATGGTGGTGGGTAGATTGGTCATCGGGGCCTCAATCGAGTGGCGGAACATCGCCAGCCCCTACCGCACAGCGCCATGGCATGTATAGTCCCGCGTCTGCCGATTTTCGGGGATGACCAACATGGCCAATGTTGCGGTCGTCGGCTCCCAGTGGGGAGACGAGGGCAAGGGAAAGATCGTCGACTGGCTGTCGGAGCGCGCCGATGTCGTGGTGCGCTTCCAGGGAGGGCACAACGCCGGCCACACGCTGCAGATCGACAATCAGACCTTCAAGCTGTCGCTGCTTCCTTCGGGTGTCGTGCGCCCGGAGAAGCTGTCGATCATCGGCAATGGCGTCGTCATCGACCCGTGGGCGTTTTTTGCCGAGATCGAACGGGTGAGGGAGCAGGGGCTGGAGATCGGCCCCGACAATCTCCTGATCGCTGAGAACGCGACGCTGATCCTGCCGCTTCATGGTGAGCTCGACCGGGCGCGCGAAGAGGCACGCGGCAGGCACGCCATCGGCACGACCGGACGCGGCATCGGTCCGGCCTACGAGGACAAGGCCGCTCGCCGCGCGGTGCGTGTCTGCGATCTCGGCGATTCCGACACGCTGACCCACAAGGTCGAGATGCTGCTTCAGCATCACCATGCGCTGCGCAAGGGCATGGGCATGGAGTCGGTCGACGGCGACGCCCTGATTGCTCAGCTCGAAGAGATCGCGCCGCGTGTGCTTTCCTTCGCGCAGCCCGTCTGGCGTCGCCTTGAAGATCTGCGGCGACGGGGACGCCGCATTCTGTTCGAAGGGGCACAGGCCCACTTTCTCGATATCGACCACGGCACCTATCCCTTCGTGACATCGTCGAACACGGTGGGTGCCGTCGCCGCCGTTGGCGCGGGCATTGGCCCCGGAGCTGTGCACTACGTCCTGGGGATCACCAAGGCCTATACGACGCGCGTGGGTGCGGGACCGTTCCCGACCGAGCAGGACAACGAGATCGGCCAGACCCTGGGCGAGCGGGGTCATGAGTTCGGCACGGTCACCGGGCGCCCGCGCCGTTGCGGCTGGTTCGACGCGGTCATGACACGTCAGGCGATCAAGGTCGGCGGCATCGATGGGATCGCGCTCACCAAGCTCGATGTGCTCGATGGCATCGAATCCCTCAAGGTTTGCGTCGGCTATCGCTACCAGGGTGTGACGCTCGATCATCTTCCCGCCGCGCCGCATATCCAGGCCGGTGTCGAACCGATCTACGAAACCCTCGAAGGCTGGTCGGACAGCACCCAGGGTGCGCGCTCGTGGGCCCAGCTGCCTGCGACCTGCATCAAGTACGTTCGCCGTATCGAGGAGTTGATCGAGGCACCGGTCGCGCTGCTCTCCACAAGCCCGCAGCGTGAGGATACGATCATGGTAACCGATCCCTTCGCCGACTGAACCCGTGATGCGCCTCAAGACCCTCCTCGCTCTGATGGCCGCCGTTCTTCTGGTTTCGCTGACCGGTGCGCCCGCCGTGGCGCAGTTCGCCGATGATTCGCAGGGACTGTTCGAGACGCCGGGACACAGCCCGAAGGACGATGAGGATCTCGTACTCTTCGAGTTCTCGACCGACGATACCGATGATCAGGCCAACGAAAACGCCGGAGCGCAATCGGTCGAGGAGATCTGCTGCAGCCTGCCGTCCGAAGAGCGGGCCCGACAGGGGATCTGCATCGACGTCGAACTGAGCTGCGAGTGATGCCGTCATGACCGACATGGCACCGCCGCACGGATTTCCCGACCGGGAGTTCGAAAGCAGAGTGGCGTGCGCCCAGCGGCTGATGCGCGCGGCCCAGTTCGATGCGCTTCTGCTCACGACACCGCACAACATCCGCTACATCACGGGCTTCGAGACGCAGTTCTGGGAGAGCCCGACACGCCCCTGGTTCGTCGTGGTGCCGGCGGCGGGCAAACCCATCGCCGTGATCCCGGAAATCGGCGCGCCGCAGATGGCGCAGACCTGGATCGACGACGTTCAGTCCTGGCCCGCGCCGCAGCCCGATGACGACGGCACCAGCCTGCTGGCGGCAACCCTGGCCCGGCTGCCCCGTCGGTTCGGTCGGATCGGGGCCGAACTGGGTCGCGAGATGGTGCTGCGCATGCCGGTGATGCAGTTCCTCGACCTGCGCGACCGGCTCCCGGGGCTGGACCTGGATGATGCGTCGCCGTGCATCTGGGAGATCAGGCGGGTCAAGACGCCGGCCGAGATTGAGCGGATTCGCTTCATCTGCCGCACGGCCAGCGAAGCCTACGAGGGCCTGTCAAGCCTGGTGTCCGCTGGCGAACACCTGCGCGAGGTTTGCCGCAAGCTCTCTATGGATATCCTGCGCCGCGGTGCCGATGCCGTGCCGTTCCTGCCGGCGATCGCGGGCCACGACGGTGTCGGGCAGATTGTCTGCGGTCCACAGGACAAGCACCTGGATCCCGGCGATATCCTGTTCATCGATACCGGCTCGACCTACGACGGCTATTTCTGCGATTTCGACCGCAACTGGGCGGTGGGTGACATCAGCGATGCGGCCCAACGCGCCAATGCTGCCGTCTGGGATGCGACCGAAGCGGGCATCGCCGCTGCACGCCCCGGTGTGACGGTAGAAGACGTCTGGCGGGCGCAGTCGAAGGTGCTCGAGGAGGCGGGTTCGCTGGGCAACAACGTCGGCCGCATGGGCCATGGCCTCGGCATGCAGCTGACCGAACCGCCATCGAACATGCCGGGCGACAACACCATGCTGGAGCCGGGCGTGGTGCTGACCATCGAGCCCGGCATGGAGTTCGCGCCGGGCCGCATGATCGTTCACGAGGAGAACGTCGTCATCACCGGGGACGGCTGTGAGCTTCTCACCAAACGTGCGCCAAGGGAGATGTGGCGGATCGACTAGCTCCTAGCTGGCGGCGCTTCGCCGCTCGGCCGCGGCGTTGCGGACCGACTTCTGCAGCTTCTCGAAGGCGCGCACCTCAATCTGGCGCACACGCTCGCGGCTGATCCCGTACTCTTGGGAAAGATCCTCCAGGGTCTTCGGGCTTTCCGACAGTCGACGTTCGACCAGGATGTGGCGCTCGCGGTCGTTGAGCGCCTCCATTGCTTCGGACAGCATCGCCCGGCGCGACTCGAGCTCTTGGCGATCGCTGAGAATCTCTTCCTGGTTGTCGCTCTCGTCAACCAGCCAGTCCTGCCATTCGCCGTCGCCATCCTGCTGGAGAGGGGCGTTGAGCGAATGGTCCGGGCTCGACAGGCGGCGGTTCATCGAGATAACGTCCTGCTCGGGAACATCGAGTCGGGCGGCGATCTCAGTCACGGTTTCAGGCGGCATATCACCATCGTTAATCGCTTTAAGTTGTCCCTTCAACTTCCGAAGATTGAAGAATAATTTCTTCTGGGCGGCTGTCGTTCCCATCTTCACCATCGACCACGAGTGCAGGATGTACTCCTGGATCGCGGCACGGATCCACCACATTGCATAGGTCGCCAGGCGGAAGCCCTTGTCGGGATCGAAACGCTTGACCGCTTGCATCAGACCGACATTGCCCTCGCTGATCAACTCGGCAAGCGGCAGGCCGTAGCCGCGGTAGCCCATGGCGATCTTGGCGACCAGCCGGAGATGACTCGTGACCAACTCATGCGCGGCGTCGACATCGCCATCCTCGCGCCAGCGCTTGGCGAGACGAAACTCTTGCTCGGCCTCGAGCATGGGAAATTTCCTGATCTCGCGAAGATATCCGCTCAGGCTGCTTTCGGGGGTCAGGGCTGGAAGGCTGACTTGGGCCATGGTTATCCAGTCAAGGTTACAGAAACGGGTAGAGATCGCTGCAGTTTATACGCATGCGGCCAGAATAACCTAGTGTGAAGGTCGGGAATTTTCTAATCCTTCAGATCGGTGTCATCCAGGGACGCAACAAGGCCCGCGAGATCAGTCGGCAACGGGCTTTCCAAGTCTATCAGCTCGTTTGTGGCAGGATGATGGAAGCCCAGCCGTGCGGCGTGAAGCGCCTGGCGGCGCAGCGCCCGCACCGCGCTGCCCGTCGGATCTGACAGGCGTTCGAGACGTGCTCCGTTTCGTGCGCCATAGAGCGGATCACAGAGGACAGAATGGCCGATGTGACTCATGTGGACACGGATCTGATGGGTCCGCCCGGTGGCAAGGCGGCAGGTGACCAGCGAGACCGTGACGTCCCAGTTTCGTTCGACGGCGTAGCGGGTCAGGGCGCTCTTTCCGCCCGAGCGGACCACCGCCATCTTCTTGCGGTTCTGTGGGCTGCGGCCGATCGCGCCCGCGACCTCGCCTTTGGCTGGATCGGGCACGCCCCAGACCAGCGCCGAATAGCTGCGCAAGACCTGACGCGTGGCGATGGCATTCGACAGGCGAATGTGGGCGTCGTCGGTCTTGGCGACGACCATCAGGCCGCTGGTGTCCTTGTCGAGGCGGTGGACGATGCCGGGGCGTTTTTCGCCGCCGATGCCGGAGAGACTGTCGCCGCAGTGCGCGATCAGCGCGTTGACCAGCGTACCGTCCGGATTTCCGGCGGCAGGATGGACCACCAGGCCGGCCGGCTTGTCGACCACCAGAAGGTGGTCGTCCTCATAGGCGACGTCGAGCTGCATCGCCTGGCCTTCGGGCCTGGCGGGGCGGGCCGGCGGGATCTTCAGGGTCAGGCGTTCGGCTGATTTGACCCTGTATCTGCCCTCGGTTACTGTCCGCTCCCCTGCGATGAGGTGCCCCTCGGCGATCAGCGCCTGGATGCGTGCGCGCGACAGTTCTCGGTGGGCATCGGCCAGCACCCGATCGAGTCGGTTGCCCGCCTCGGCGTCGGTCACAATGTGGTTCAGGAAACGTCGTTCGATCACGCGCCGCTTGTGCGGCAAATCGTCAAACACTTCCAGCAAGAAAACGCTCATGGAACGACCGCCTGCAACGATCAAGGCGATTGTCATCGGTCTCGCTCTCGCGATCGTCGGCCTCACGGTGATCCTGGTCTACGGCATCATCAGCAAGGCGGGCGAAGGCGTCGCATCGGGCGGCAGCGGCACCGGGTCCGCCGGGGACTATGCCGATGTCGCCGTGGCGCTGCCCGCCGGCGCCCGTGTCACCGCCATATCGGTCGAGAATGACGCGCTTTCGCTGCTGGTTGAGCTTGAGAACGGGGCCCGGGCGGTCATGACGGTCGATCGGCGCACCGGCGAGGTGCTCGGCACCCTCGAGCTCCTCTCCCGCAGCGAATAGGGCCTCAGGGCATGGCGATGGCATCCCCGAGATCGGACATCAGGAGATCTCTGGCCGCTTTCAGGTAGGCGGCACGTGCCATTGGTGCAGTTCCTGGTGTCGTAATCGGTGGCCGCGCGAAACGATCGGCGACACCGCAGATCCGGTCGTTGAGCCCCCCATTCCTGAATCACGATCACGCCCGGCCGGTCGCTTCCGGCCCCGGCAAGAAAGCCCTTGGTGCTGCCGCCGTCGGGACGCACGAAATCGATCGTCTGGCCCATCCGGTTTTCCCCTGAATGGATGCTGCTTGTTATGAAGGCGATCCTGCCACGCGGGCCGGCGGCGCGGTACGTGACGGCATGTTGACGGTGCACCGCCGATCCCCTAAGACGCACGCTCGGCGCACAACACGCCTGCCACTGTGTCCCCATCGTCTAGTGGCCTAGGACATCGGCCTCTCACGCCGAAAACCGGGGTTCGAGTCCCCGTGGGGACGCCATCTTTAGCCCGAGACCCTCCTGGCCGCCTGTTCGAGCCGGGGCAACATCCTTCTGACCATCGGGGCGGCGGACCATGCCAGTGAGAATCCGGAGCAGGCGTTGGCGCTCGATCTCGACAATATCTCGGTGCTTCATGGCCGGGGCAGCCTTCGTTTCGAACAGGCCGGGGATGCCGGCGCTCTTGAGGATTTCGACCGCGCGCTGGCGCACCAGCCGGAGGTACTGCAGATCTATCCGGAGCGCAGCAACGTCTGCTCCGCGATGAACCGCCACGCTGAGGCGCTCGCCGCCGATCCCGGCTGCACACTGGTGCTGCTCAACAAGGCCTGGACCCGGGCGCTGACGGGCGATCCGCAGGGTGGTCTGGCCGATGCGGAGACCGCCTTTGCCTTGGTGCCTGACCGTCCCACTGCACAGGCAACACGGGCACAAATCCTGTCTGTTCCCGGCCGGTCCGACGAAGCCCTTCAGGGTTTCGGGTGCGCCATGCAACTCTCCGACGCACCGTTGGTCGAAGCCTGCCGGCGCAGACTCGCGGTCCGTGGCTGCGAACCCGGCCCTGCCGACGGCACCGACGGCGAACGCACGAGGGACGCGCTGATCGCGTGTATCGCCGAAGCCTGCAACCTGCTGCAGGACCCTTGAGCCCGTGGCGATCGAGCCCAGCGTGCGTCGTCCATTCCTTTTCAATGAGCGCGTGTTCAGGACCGGGGCCTGGCTTGCGACCCTGGCCATCGTTGCGGGGTCCCTCTGGCCTCTTCCCGAGCTGCCGGTAGCGCCAGGTTCCGACAAGGTGAGGCATCTTTTGGCATACGGCTTGATGTCGTTCCTCTGGCTGGTCTCCGGCGCGCCGGTCTGGTGCCGGATCGTTGTTGTGGCGGTCGGATGCCTGATGCTGGGCGGGCTGATCGAGGGGCTCCAGCCCCTAGTCAACCGCCATGCCGAATGGCTGGATATGGCAGCCAACGCGGCCGGCGTCACGATCGGTGTCGGTCTCGGGTTGCTCTGTCTCCTCGTGCTGAACCGGTTGCAAGGGAGGAGCCATGACCGAGCTCGATGACGCCGCCATGGAACGGCTGAATGCCTTTTGCATCTCTGTGGGCGAGGCTGCGGCCGGTGCGGTCGGCATCCGCTTCCGCGACGTTGCGGTGGACGAGGGCACCCTGATCCATCCGCCGGGCGAAGCGTTCAAGGGCGCGATGCACGGCATCACTATTGCACGCGCCGGCGTCGCCGCGATGTCGTGCGGCATGATGGAAGCGTCCCTGCGCCACGCGCTCGACGGCGTGAAGGGGCGCACGGCCTTCGGCCAGACCATCGGCGACTTCCAGGGCGTGCAGTGGATGCTGGCCGACGCAGCGACCGATCTCGAGGCCGCCCGCTTGCTGACCAGGCATGCCTGCGAGCTGTTCGATGCCTGCGACGCCGCCATGGTGGCCTGCGCACACGCCAGGAAGTTTGCCACGCGGGCCGCCTGCAAGGCGATCAGCGACGGCATGCAAGTCATGGGTGCGCGGGGCTTCCGGATCGACGATGGCCATCCGGTGGCGCGTCATCTGGCCGGTGCCCGGATGGCGCAGTGGCTCAATGGCGCAACCGAGATACAGAACGTCGTGATTGCGCGCCATCTCATGAAGAACGGGAGCTGACGCCGGCGATGCGAAGATCGGGTCGACATCTCGGGGCGGTTGCCGATGTCGCGGCTGAATGGGGCGTCGCCGAGCGTTTGTATCGTGCGGAATCCCTGGGTGCCGCCTATCATGAATGCCTCGCCAGCATGGTCGAGGCCGACGCTCGCGCCGCCGTGCAGGCGGGCAAGGCGTGGCCGCACGAGCAGCGCATGGTGCTGCACAGGGAACTGCTCAAACCGGGTCGGGAAGAGGACCGCAACGCCACTTTTCTGCACGAATGCGCCCACATCCTGGCCGACCGCCACTACGGCAAGCCCTGCAAGCACGGCCCGCTCTGGCGCGCCACCATGGTGATGCTGGGCGAACTGCCCGTGACCCACCACGAGATCCCTTACCTCTCGCGCAGGGCGCATGCGTCCTGCATCTGGACCTGCATGAACTGCGGCGAGGAGTACCCCTTCGTCCGTAAACCCCGCCGTCGCATCGAGAACTGCTACTGCCGCCATTGCGGCCCGGAGAAGGGCATGCTGGTGCGGACCGTGCCGGGAAACGTGTTGGGCTAGCTGCGGTTCGCGTTGGCCGCGGCCGGTTGGCCGGCGATGCTCCGAACCGAGACCTCAACCGTCATACCGAGACAGTCCTCGGGGTCGCCGTCGAAGGTGCCGCGCAGCGGAATGGCCTGTTCGGGCGTGCGGCCGATGCCGACGCAGAACAGGTTGTGGCCGCCGACGATGCCGTTGGTCGGGTCGAACTCGACCCAGCCGGCACCGGGCAGATAGATCTGGGCCCAGGCGTGGGTCGTTCCCGCACCACGCACCTCGATTCCGCTGATGCCGTCGCGTGCGGGATCGTAGAGGTAGCCGGTGACGAAGCGGGCGGCGAGGCCGAGGCTGCGGGCGGCTTCCATGAAGAAGACGGCGTAGTCGCGGCAGCTCCCGCTGCCCAGCTCCAGCGTGTCGGTCGGTTTCCGGACGCCGTGTTCGTCGCGTGCCTGGTAGCGGAAGTCGGTACGGATCGCCTCGTTCATCTCGCTCAGGACGGCAAGCGTGCGGCTGTTGCCGTGCGGATTCAGGAACTGGCGGGCCCAGCCTTCGATGGCGCCTTCGGGATCGCGGTACTGGCGCTCGATACTGCGGGCGAGATCGGGCTGTTCGCTCGTCGGGTAGATGAAGGGCAGGTTCCTGGCTGTGTCCTCGATCGGAAAGGCCTTGTTCTCCATGCCGCAGTATTCGATCTCAAGCCGGCTCTCGAACGCCAGGCGGTCGGAGGATCCGGTGAGATTGGCGATGGTGATCGAGTTGCCGAAGACGTCGTGATACCAGCGCAGCGTGGCAAACGGGCTGACATCGAGCGCCACGTTGATGATGCGCAGATTGTGGCTGTCGCGCGGCCGGAACAGCCAGTGGTGCGGCCCGAAGGTGACGGGCCGACGGTAGGAATAGACCGTTCTGTGATGGATTTGCAGGCGCTGCATGACACCTCAAACGCGGCGGCCCTGGCAAGGCGGTGAAGCGGTCGTGACTCTACGGCATCATCGGAAGAATGCAGCCGTGATTTCGTCGGAGAGATCGTTCAGATGAATCTGGATGCGATCGATGCGATCGGTCAGGCCATGTTTGAGCGAACCGCCTTTCAGACCCGCATGAATTTCGCCCATCAGGGGATCAATGCCCTTTCGAACGGTACTGGCCTGCTTCAGGCCGGCATGGCGTCGCAGACCGTAGAGCAGGTTATCCACATCGTGGACACAACGCGCCACCGAACGCGGGAAGGCGGGATCCATCAGCAGGAACGCGACCACCTGCTGGCCGTTCATGCCGCGCGGGTGGACGCGCCTGAAGGCGTGGTAGGCCGCGACCGAGCGCAGAATCGTGTTCCACTGCGAGATGTCGATCCCCGCAGCCTCCTCGCCTTCGCGCATCAGGATGTAGGACTTCATGTCGATCAGCCGGGTGGTCTGGCCGGCACGTTCGATCGCCTTGCCGAGCTGGATGAAGTACCAGACCTGGTCGCGATGCAGTGTGCCTTCGAGGATGCCGGTGAAGAACTGACTGCCTTCCTTGATCCGCCCGCACACCCTGGTCAGCTTGTCGAGGCGAATGTCGCGCCGGTTCAGGCCGATCAGCCAGCGATGCAGCATGTTGAGATGGCGCCACATTTCGGTACCGATCAGATGGCGCATCGAACGTGCGTTCTCGCGCGCCTGCTCAAGGCAGGTGCGGACCGAATTCACCCCGTTGCGGTCGAGCAGGTAGTAGTGGACCACCTCGTTGGCCGTCGCCTGCTGGTGTTGTTCGAGGAAGATGTCCTCTTCGCCGTGCAGCTGGAGGATCGGTCGCCACAGCGCATCCTCGGTGCTGTCGCGCGAGAAGGTCTCGTTGACGTCGAGGATGCGCGCCAGATTCTCGGTCCGCTCCATGTAGCGGCCGATCCAGAAGGCGTTCTCCGCGAAACGGGCGAGCAGGCTATCCAAGGACCCAGGTATCCTTCGATCCGCCGCCCTGCGACGAGTTGACGATCAGCGAGCCCTTGGGCAGCGCGACGCGCGAGAGACCGCCCGGCAGGACCCAGCTGTCGCGGCCGGTCACCACGAAGGGCCGCAGGTCGACATGGCGGGCCTCGACCGCGCCGTCGATCAGCGTTGGCGAGACCGAGAGATTGATCATCGGCTGGCTGATATAGTTCTCCGGGTCGGCCTTCACCGCCTTCCGACAGGCCGCGATCTGGCGTTTCGAGGCGTGCGGCCCGACCGTGATGCCGTAGCCGCCGGATTCGCCGACCGGCTTCACAACCAGGTTGTCGATATTGGCGAGCGTATAGTCCAGGCCGTCTTTCTCGCGGCAGATGTTGGTCTCGACATTGGGCAGGATCGGATCTTCACCCAGGTAGTAGCGGATGATGCGTGGCATGTATGCATAAGTCGCCTTGTCGTCGGCGACACCGGTGCCGATCGCGTTCGCCAGCGTCACGTTGCCCTTCTTGCAGGCCGCGACGATGCCGGGCACGCCCAGCATGCTCGCCGGATTGAACGCCAGAGGATCGAGGAAGTCGTCATCCAGCCGACGGTAGACCGCGTGGACGTGCGTCGGCCCGCCCACGGTGCGCATGTAGACCCTGTCGTTCTCGACGAAGAGGTCGCGGCCCTCGACCAGGGGCACGCCCATCTCGCGGGCGAGGAAGACGTGCTCGAAATAGGCGGCGTTGAAGACACCCGGCGAAAGCAGCACCACCTGGGGGTCGCCCTTCGCTGGCGCAGCGACATCGCACAGCGCTGCATGCAGCCGGACGCCGTAGTCCGAGACGTCCTTGATCGCAAGACCCTCGGACAGGTCCGGGAAAGCCCGCATCATCAGATGGCGGTTCTCGACCACATAGGAGACGCCCGACGGCGTGCGCCCATTGTCCTCAAGGACCTGGAACGCGCCTTTCTCATCGCGAATCAGATCAATGCCGCAGATGTGGACATAGGTTCCGTGCGGCAGATCGAAGCCTTCCATGGCGGGCTGATAGTTGTCGTTGCCCTTGATCAGGTCGGCGGGTACAACGCCGTCCTTCAGGATATGCCCCTTGTGGTAGATGTCGTTGAGGAAGAGGTTGATCGCGGTGACGCGCTGGCGCGATCCCGTCTCGATCTGTTTCCAGTCCTCGGGCGAAAGGACGCGCGGGATGACGTCGAACGGCAGGATGCGGTCGACCGCGTCCCGGTCCGAATAGACGGTGAAGGTGATACCCAGGTTGTAGAGTTCGCGTTCGGCGTCTCGCGCACGTCGTTCGAGGTCGTCCATCCTGATCGAACCCAACCGGTTCTGAACGATCTCTGCATGACGCGCCGGCTGGCCCCGACGCCCGAACAGCTCACACCAGAACGGTCCCTGGTCGTATCCCTTCAGAATGCCCTTGCGTTTCGCCACTGATCCGAGCTTAACACAATGCCATCAATGAGGACCAGGGATTTGCGGGCGAGTTGCGATGGATAGTTGCGATGGATGTTGTTGAATCGGTGGTCGTCGGGGCAGGGGTGATCGGTCTCGCCGTCTCACGGGCCCTGGCTCTGTCCGGGCGCGAGGTGATCGTGCTTGAGGCGGCCGGGGACTTCGGCACCGGGACATCGTCGCGCAACAGCGAGGTGATCCATGCCGGTCTCTACTATCCAGCCGGCAGCCTCAAGGCGCGCCTCTGTGTTGCGGGCAAGTGGCGGCTCTACGACTATTGCCGCAGCCACGGTGTCGGCTACCGCAACAGCGGCAAGCTGATCGTTGCGACCGACGAAGCCGAGCCTGGAACGCTTTGTGGCCTGAAGGCCAGGGCGGCCGGGAACGGTGTTGACGACCTCGTGTTCCTCGATGCGGCGGAGGTCGCGGCCCGCGAGCCGGCTCTGCGCGCGGCAGGAGCCTTGTGGTCGCCCTCGACCGGAATCATCGACAGTCACGGCCTGATGTTGGCCTATCTGGGCGATGCGGAGGCGGCGGGCACCATGCTGGCGTTGCATGCGCCGGTCGAGTCGGCAGAGGTGCGCAACGATGGAATCGTGCTGCATGTTGGCGGACCGGAGCCGATGACACTTCTGGCGCGCGAGGTGGTGAACGCTGCGGGGCTCGGCGCAACCGGCCTGGGCCGTGCCATCAGGGGACTCGATGCGGCGCAGGTGCCCGAGCGCTTCATGGCCAAGGGCAGCTACTACACCCTGCCGGGCCGCTCACCGTTCTCGACCCTGATCTATCCCGTGCCGACGAAGGCCGGCCTCGGCGTGCATGTGACGCTGGACCTCGCCGGACAGTGCCGCTTCGGCCCCGATGTCGAATGGGTCGACGAGATCGACTACGAGGTCGACCCGGCCCGTGCCGACGTTTTTTATGATGCGGTGCGCCGCTACTGGCCCGATCTGCCGGACGGTGCCCTCCAACCTGGCTATGCGGGTATCCGGCCCAAGCTGCAGCGTCCTGGCGGTGCGGCGACCGACTTCATGATCCAGGGGCCCGCCGACCATGGCGTGCCGGGACTCGTGAACCTGTTCGGCATCGAATCGCCGGGCCTGACGGCGTCCCTCGCCATCGCCGATGTCGTGACCGAGAGGCTCGCCGCCTGAGTGCCTAGGGCATCGGGCGGTCCGATGTCGCCATCCGCCGAGGTGTCGAGGTTCCGAAGATCAAGCAGACCCGCAACATCGTCTCCGGCGGCATGGGGGCGTACAGCATGAGGGGCCGTTCGCCTCCCGGACCCAATTCGGGTCGCGTGAGGTTCCATCGGAGCCAGAAGACGAAACCGGGTCACAACCGCATCCATCTCGTGCGTTCAGCTCGGCGAGGAATGTCTCTCGCCGCGCTACCGTCTTCTTGACCGCCTCTCGAAAACCGGAACAAGGTTTCAGACGATGCCGCCGTCTAGAATTTTTTATTAAAGTTCAAATTACACTCCAAAACATCATATTCATAGAATTCTATATTTGAATTATTATATGTGTAGCCACAAAAAACATGAGGCACAAAACCCTCAACATTCCAGTCATTGTTTTCCCCTGAAACAATGATACCATAGAACCTGTCCTCGCGCGGCTCTCCTGCCAGGGGGAAGTCTTCATCATAGCTCTTCAGTCCTGCGTTCAAACGAAGTCCAGTGGTTAGTCCGCCTGACCATGCCTTATCCAATCCCGTGGCAACTTCCAATCCACGATAAATGGAATGAGCTGTCTTTGGGTCGTGCTGAGACACCGTCACACCTGCATGATACGACAGGCTCGGGCTATGCTGATGTATGAGTCTGGAACTCAAGCTCGAGAACGGCCCCGAATTATGTCGTTGATAAAAATATCGTATACTCTCATGTCGTAATTGGAAAACCAGGACATCCTTTGAGGTAAGTGCGTGCTGAAGGCCTAAGTTTACCCCAAGCGCGCCGTTATCTGCATCGTCGCCCTGCCATCCATATCTTGTATAGGCTCCAATGCTGACTCTGGTTCTGTCACTCACCAGCCTTGAGTGTGTGAGACTGAGATTTGCATTCGCTCTCCTGAACTCGGAAACCCTGTAATAACGTCCAGACAGACCCCACGACAATGTGTTTCGATTTTCAGTTTCGGAAGAAAATCGATAGTATCCGGAAAGACCGGCCTGCAATCCCACGCCAGATTTGGATTGGGAATCGGGATCGATAACAAATCTTCCTATCAAGCTGTTGTAGGCAAAGTTTTCTGTGCCCCGATTCACGTTTGATGACGGCAAAATAGAAAAACTTCCTGTTATGCCAAGCGGATTTTTTTCTCTAATATAGTAGATATATTCTTCATAAACCTGATCCAGTTCCCGAGAGTTGTCGAGCTCGATCAGTTCCAGAAATGCTCGTTCGGCGAGCGAGTATTTTTCCTCAAGAAGCAAGGTAACTGCAAGCTCTCGTCTTGCATTCATATGGTTTGGGTTGGCCACCAAAGCATCGTTGAAGAGTAAGATGGCTTCAGAGTAATCGCCATTGCTTTGCGCCACCAGACCTTCAAAAAACAAAATATCTTCTTCTTTCGGGTCTGATTTTTGCAGCTCATCATATGCTTCCTGAATTTTCCCGGATCGAATGAGTTCGGCTATAAGAAATTCATTTGGCGCAGCGATTGCCTTGCTTGCAAGTGTTAACCCAAAGATGACAATCAATACAAAAAATGACCGCAAAATTTTAATCATACAAATCTCCATCGCGATATGTCTCATAACTCAGGTCAGGATGCGCAGGTCAGGATGCGGGATTGAACTTTCACGGTCTCTTTGACAGTACTGGATAATCTTCTTGCGCACAGGTCTGTCAGCATAGCAAGAAATTGCCGACGGGTGGCGCTCCTGCGTTCTGCCTGTTCCTCTAGCATGGCAGCATCGTTGGCGTCAACCTTTGGAGCGCTGTTCTGGACGATTCCCTGTGATTCTCCACGAGGGTCGGTGGGTTGAACACGCTGGATTCCCATGGCAGGCGCTTTCTGTCGTTGGACAGGGCACCGCGGCAGGGCCTCGTCGAAACGATCCGCCTTGGTGAACCAGTCCTCCCGCATCGCGGCCCAATCGGGATCGGAGGGGCGTCCGAACCGGAAGGTTCAGCACCGTGTCGATGTCGCCGTGCATGGCTCAAGGATAGTCGCAGCGCTCGGCGGTGACAAGCGCGAAATTGCGCGGGCCCTCGGTGACGGCAAAGCGATACTCATCCGATCCCACCAGGACAGCGTGGTTGATCGGCAGATAACCTTCCACCACCTCGGCATCGCCACCGATCGCGATGAAGCTGATGGCGACCGGCTTGGCAGAGTCGTACCAGGCGACGGGATTGTTGTTCGCGTCACGCGCGGCTTCGCCCTCGCCGAGCACGGACACACGGGTGTCGGCGAACGAGGCGGAGGTGTCGGTCCCGCCGTGGAGATGGGTCTTCACAATGATGCGTTTGGTGGTGAGCTGGGGATCGCAGCGCCGTTCGTTGGCCACGAGTTCGACCACCTCGGCCACCCGGCCGTGCTCGACGCCTTCGCTGAGGCGGCGTGTCAGGAGCTGCCACAGGACCGCGTTTTCGCCCTGGGGAACGTCCGTTTCATAGCGCGAACGCCATTCGGCCGCCTCGCCCGTCATGGCGTCGAGATCGGCCTTGGCAGCGGTTTCCGCGTCGCGGGCCGCATCGATGCCGCTTTCCAGTTCTGCAACACGGTTTTCGAGGATAAGGACACGGTTTTCGCTGTTGCGGCGACCGGTATCGAAGCAGAACCAGGCGATCGCCGCGAGCGCGGCAACCATGACGAAGGACCGCAGGATACGGCGGTTTCGCCGCTGCCTCGTCTCGCGTCGTGCGTCTCGAAATCTCCAGCCGCCCTGCCTCAACGACAGCCCTCCCCAAATCTGCATCGCTCCCGGGCGACGAGTATACGGGCGCGAGTATAAATGCGGCGGTGCCCATGGCAACGCCGCGCCGGTCACATGATCAGATGGCGTCGTAGCACCAGAATGTGGTTGTTCGCGGGCATCTCGATCGCGCGTTCGAACGCCAGCCCGTGGTCGTGGCCGGTCGACGCGATGTCGTTGAGATCGCGCACACCCCAAAGCGCGTTCTGCCGGCGCAGCATGCGGTCGAAGTTCTGGTTGCTCGGTGCGCTGTGCAGGCCGTTGAACGTGAACGGGCCATAGAGCAGCAGGTGTCCGCCGGTTTCGAGCAGCTCGGCTGCACCCGCCATGAGCCCGCCGATCGTCTCCGGTTCGGAGCAATGCAACATGTTGATCGCGACCGTCAGCCCATAGGGTCCCCCGGCCTTCGACCACCAGCCGTCGGCTGTCACGTCGAGGTCGAGGGGCTCCGGAACGTTGGCAAGGCCGCTGCTCCACGCGGCTTCGCTGATGCGCATCCGCGGGTCGGGGTCACTGGGCTGCCAGACGACCTTCGGATTGGCCTCCGCGAAGAGCGCGGCATGCTGTCCCGGACCGCTGGCGATCTCGAGGACTGAAAGGCCGGGACGGAGAAACGCCTCGATATGTTCAAGGATCGTCTGTCCGTTGCGCTCCGCGGCAGGGGCGTGAAGCCGGTCGTCGGCGGAGATGCTTCTGGCGGGTGCCTCGTCAGGCATGACGGAACTCAGCGGCCCAGCGCCGTGTTGATGCTGGAGAGCAGCGGTTTCGAGATTTCGCCCGTCGCGCTCAGGCCGGTGGCCGTCTGGTACTCGCGAACGGCCGTGCGGGTGAGGGGGCCGAGCGCACCGTCCACGGACCCCGGATCGTAGCCGAGATCTGTCAGGCCCTGCTGCACGGCGCGGGTGTAACTCCTGAGTAGCCCTTCGCGGGCGAGCAGCCGTTCGGGCGAGGCTGTGCCGCCTGCGGCCGCCGCATTGATCTGGTCGAGCAGCGTTTCGCTCGCCTCACCGGTCGCCGCATAGCCGAACTCGGTCTGGAACGCCTTGATCGCCCGTTCGGTGTTGGAGCCGGCAACGCCATCAGGTGTGCCCGGATCGAATCCCATGGCCACGAGACCGTCCTGGATCGCCATGATCGTCGCTTCGGTGGCCGCGAGTGCAGGGCCGGCAGTGAGCGCCAGACAGACGGCGAAGAACGGTGCGAGAAGGGGACGGGACGTCGGCCTGGGTTTCATGTCAGGGTTCCGTCGATCTGGCGGTCTTGCCTGTGGCAGCGGTTTCGTACCGGCCCGGGAGTCCCGCGCGGCAGAAACGGCCTCGTCCGGCTTCGGCGAGGACGGTGCCATCGTCCCACACCAGCTCCCCACGCGCGAGCGTCTTGACCGGCCAACCGGTCACATTGTGGCCTCCGTACGGTGTGACGTCGACATTGTGATGCAGGTTGTCGTTTTTCTGATGGTTTCGGTCCGCGCGAGGGCCCGGAGGCAAAGGTCGGCGTCGGCGCAGACCGCAATCGTGCCCTTGCGAGGCAGAAGACCGTGTCATGCGCGTCGGGTTGGTCGCCGTCAGGGCAACGAACTCGTTGACCGTCATCCGGCCTTTGGTGACGCCATCTGGGAACATAGGGGGCAGGAAGGCCTCGATACCGGGAATGCCGTTCGCGATCCTGGTGAACGGCGCATCATCGCCATGAACCTTCTTGCTGTCGGCGCTCGCCAGATAGGCGTTGACCGTCTCGTGCAGTGGCTCGCCTGCCACCTGTCCCACCATCTGTGTTGCGAACGACAGGGGGGTGGTCGTGCCGCCGCAGACGGTGCCACCGCAGGACGGCTGGGCATCGTGGCAATGGGCGTCGGCCCCGCCGGGAATGACCGGGAGTCCTCCGGCGTCCAGGGTTCCGGTAGCGTCCCCGGCAGGGTCCGCCAGCGCGACGATCATGGCGTCACGAATGCCGATGCCGCAGCGCACGGTGTCGGCGGCGGTCATCACCATTCCACCACGCACGGAGAGGTCGAGGTGATGGCTCACAGGCCTTCGCCGATCTCTTCGGGCGTCCTGCCGACGATCCCGGTGTAGATCGTCGGATCGGTCGCGCCCTCGCTTGCGATCAGCAGGACGTCGGCATCGGGCCCCAGCGACAGGGCGGCCCGGGCATTCGGATCTGTGGCAACGGCCATGAGGCCGGCCAGGCCCGCGCAGCCGGATTCACCGACCACGAGCGGTGCGTCGGTCTCGCCCGACGCCAGCATGCACATCGCCTCGGGCACCAGACGATCGGCAATGGTGATGAAGGCGTCAGCACCCGTCTCGAGAATCGCCCAGGCGAGTGGCGACGCCTCGCCGGCGGAGAGGCAGGCCATCACCGTCTCGAGAGAACCCAGGCCGTTCGCCATGTGGCCCTGAACGGCGCTCTGATAGATGCAATCGGCCTCATGGGGCTCGACCACGATGCAGATCGGGCGATCCGCGCCCCAATCCTCCCAGAGCGGCCCGACGGCCGCACAGGCCAGGCCGCCGACACCGGCCTGGACGAACAGGTGGCTCGGGTGTTCGTCACCCATCTGCTCCATCGCTTCGGCCATGATCACCGTGTAGCCCTGCTTCACCCAGGCGGGGATCTCCTCGTAACCGTGCCGGGACGTGTCGGAGACGACAATCCAGCCGTTCGCCTCGGCATCTTCGGCGGCCTGGCGAACGGAATCGTCATAGGTGCCCTCGACCCGCGCGATTTCGGCACCGAAGCCGGCAATGGCGTCCTCGCGCCCCTGGCTGACGTGCTCGTGTAGATAGATCACGCAGCGCGCCCCGGCGAGGCCCGCACCCCATGCCACGGCGCGGCCGTGGTTGCCGTCGGTGGCGCAGCACACCGTCACGCCGGCGACCTTGTCCTTCACCCGTCCGGCCATGATGTCGGCGATCGATTCACCGGTCTCGCGCTCCAGGATGCGCATGACGCCATAGGCACCGCCGAGCGCCTTGAAACTCTTCAGCGTGAAGCGTTTGGCTTCGTGCTTGAGCCGCAGACGGGCGATGCCGAGCCCGGCCGCCAGACCGGGCAGTTCGACCAGCGGCGTGGGCTGATAGCCGGGCCATGCCGAAATGGTGTCGCGCGCGGCCGTGCGGCTTGCGTGATCCATGACGGCGCGCTGGGCCGGGCCATAGGGCGCGTCGCGCTCGCAGCGCCAGTTGACATGCAGACGCAGGTCTGCGGAGAGAGTCGTGTCTGACATGGCGCGGACACTATCGATCGGCAAGCCGGGCAACAAGTGACTGTGGCACTTGGCCTTGCGGATGCGGCGGTTAAGATGCGTCCGTCAGGATGTGTCCGTTCCCTGGGCTCCGTGCCTGTGGTCCAGGCGCAACGAGCACACGGGGGTATGTGGGGGTATCATGCAGTACCGACGACTGGGTCGGACCGGGATCGAGGTCAGCCTGCTGTGTCTGGGCACCATGAACTTCGGTTCCAGCGAAACCGAGGCGGAAGGCTTCCGGCAGATGGATTTCTGTCTCGACCGGGGCATCAACTTTCTCGATACGGCCGAGATGTATTCGATTCCCGTCACGCCGAAGCATCAGGGCAACAGCGAGCGCGTCATCGGTAACTGGATGAAGGCGCGCGGCAGCCGCGACAAGGTGATCGTCTCGACGAAGGTGGCCGGGCCCGACGAACGCCTCGACTTCATCCGTGACGGCAACCTCCGCCTCGACCGCAGGAACATCGAGCAGGCGATCGACGACAGTCTGGCCCGCCTCCAGACGGATTATGTCGACCTCTACCAGCTTCATTGGCCCGACCGGGACACCAACACGTTCGGCCAACTCGGTTACACACATCCCACCGAATCCCACCCAATCCCGCTCGAAGAGACCCTGGCTGTGCTGGGCGACCTCGTGACCGCCGGCAAGGTGCGCACGATCGGGGTCTCCAACGAGACGCCCTGGGGCACGATGCGCCTGCTGCATCTGGCCGAGACACTGGGCCTGCCGCGTATCGTGACCAACCAGAACCCCTACAACCTGCTCAACCGTACCTTTGAGGCCGGCTGTGCCGAGATCGCCATGCGCGAGCATGTTGGCCTCCTGGCCTATGCGCCGATGGCCGCAGGCGCGCTGTCGGGAAAGTACCTCGACGGCGCACGGCCCGAAGGTGCGCGCATGACGATGTATCCGACCAATCGGCGATACCTCGGACCGCCGAATGCGGAGCCGGCAACCCGCGCCTATGTTGAACTGGCCCGGGACCACGGCCTCGATCCCGGCCTGATGGCGCTGGCCTTCGTCGCCATGCAGCCGTTCATGACGTCCTCGATCATCGGGGCAAGCTCGATGGCGCAGCTCGAAAAGGACGTTGACTGCGTCGATCTCGCTTTGAGCGATGACCTGCTCACTGCCATCGAGGACATCCACACCCGCTACACTTATCCATGCCCATGACCACCGACTATCCCGATATCCACTACGCCCGAACACGCACCGACGATGCGCGGCGCGAACCCCTTGTCGGCCAGCACAAGGCCCAGGTCTGTGTCGTCGGCGGCGGGCTGGCCGGTCTCACCACGGCGCTCGGCCTCGCCGAGCGGGGCGTGACCGACGTGATCCTTCTCGAGGCCGAGCGGGTCGGCTGGGGGGCATCGGGCCGCAACGGCGGCTTTGTCAGCAGCTACTACGCGGCCGAGACCGAGGATCTGATCCGCAAGGTGGGGCTGGAGCACACCCGGCAACTCGTGAAGCTGAGCCAGGACGCCGTCAATCTCGTGCGCGATCGGATCGGGCGCTACGACATTGCATGCGGGCCCAACCCGGAAGGGATCCTGAACGTCTCCTGGTACGACAATCCCGACGGGCTCAAGCGCACCACCGAGACCGAGATGCAGATGTTCGGCGAGAGCTTCGAGTACATCCCGCGGGAGCGGGTGCACGACGAATTCGCGGCGTCGGACAAGTACTTCGACGGCCTGATGCACCACAACGCGTTCTGGTTCCATCCGCTGAACTTCTGTCTTGGTGTCGCACGGGCGGCCGAGGCGCTCGGTGTCCGCATCTGTGAGGGTACGTCGGTCGAGTCTCTTGTCACAGACGGTCAGCCGATGCTGGTCAACACGGAGCGCGGCATGATCGAAACCGAAACGGTGGTAATGACAACGGGCGCCTACAACACCTCGCTCGTTCCGGAACTCGGCGCAGCCTTCCAGAAGGTCGCGACCTATGTGATCGTGACCGAACCGCTCGACGGGGATCTGGTCCAGAGCGCGATCCGTTGTCACAACGCGATCTCCGACGATCGCTTCAGCCTCGACTACTACCGTCGCCTGGAGGACAACCGCATTCTGTGGGGCGGGCGTGGAACCACCCGGACGACCGAGCCCTACAACCTGTGGCGCCTGATGCGCGGCGATATGGCTCTGGTCTATCCGCAGCTTGCCAACGTCGAGATCGAGACGGCGTGGAGCGGGCTCATGAGCTTCCCGATCCACCGCATGATCCAGACCGGCGAACTGAAGCCCGGCCTCTGGTATGCCCAGGGTTTCGGCGGCCAAGGCATGGCGCAGACGACGGTGGCGGGCGAGGCGCTTGCGGGCGCCATTGCTCAGGGCGACGACACCATCGATCTCTTCAAGCCGTTCGGGCTCAGCTGGGCCGGCGGTCCGATCGGCAAGATCTACGGCGAGGCCTACCGCGTCTATGTCAGGACCTGCGATCGCGTGACGACGGCACGCGCCCGCAAACGTGCCGGACGGGCCGCGTGAGCTATCCCCGCAGTTACTATGCCGCGACCCGGGAGAGAGCGCCGGAACGCCCGCCCCTGGTTGGCGAACATGAGGTCGACGTTCTGGTTGTCGGTGGCGGTCTCGCGGGCCTCAACACGGCCCTCGGGCTGGCCGAGAAGGGGCTGAGGATTATCCTGATCGAGGCGGAGAGCGTCGGGTTCGGTGCCTCGGGGCGGAATGGCGGCTTCGTCGGTCACGGCTACTCGCGCGACGCCGAGTGGCTGGCCGGGCGTCTTGGACTCGACCACGCCCGATCGCTCCATGGCCTGACCCGGGAAGCTCTGGCACTGATCAAGGACCGTATCGAACGTCATGCCATCGCCTGCGGTCCCAACACACACGGTATGCTGGTCGCCTCGTGGACCGACAGTCCGGACGTCCTGAAGCGGCACGCCGAGACCATGCGCGAGAACTTCGGCGTCGATCTCGGTTTCGTCGAACGCGAGCGACTTGCCGAGGAGTTTGCCGACTCGCCGCACTACTTCGATGGCCTGCTCAACAACGATGCGTTCCAGTTCCATCCGTTGAACTACTGCCTCGGCATCGCCGCGGCCGCCGAAGCGGCCGGCGCACGGATCTGCGAAGGCACGCCACTCGTTTTCCTTGAGATCGAAGGCGCCAGGAAACAGGCCACAACGCCGTGCGCCTTCATTCGGGCACGGCATATCGTGCTGGCCTGTGGCGGTTACGGCAGAGGCATCCTTCCCGAGGTCTCCGGTGCGGTCCTGCCTGTGGCGACCTATGTGATGGCGACCACGCCGGTCTCCGAGAACGCCCTGGCCGGAGCAATCCGGCAGCGCATCTGCATTGGCGACACCCGCATGGCGGGCGACTACTACCGCGCCCTGCCGGACGGCCGGATTTTGTGGGGCGGTCGCATGACCTCGCGGGTCGGTGAGCCGCCGCGCCTGGCACGCTCCATGCTTGCGGACCTGGTCAAGGTCTATCCACAGCTCGACGGACACGCATGGTTCGAGACCGCATGGATGGGAACCATGAGTTACGCGCGCCATCGGATGCCCCAGATCGGGCGCTTGCGCGATGGCGTCTGGTATGCGCAGGCCTTCGGCGGGAGCGGAATGGGAACGACGACCGTGGCGGGCGAGCTGCTCGCGTCAGCCATAACTGACGGCGACGACCGGTTCCGCCTGTTCGAGCCCTTCGGTCTGGAATGGGCCGGTGGTCCGGTCGGGCGCATGGCTGCGCAGGCGACCTACTGGACCTATCAGTTGCGCGATTGGGCCGACAGCCGCCGGGATCGCAAGAAACGTGCGTCAGCCGCCGTCGAAGAGGCCGCGTAGCAGTCGCTCCGTTGCGGCATAGGGCAGGTCGCCGGAGCTTTCGCGCGGTCCCGCGATGTTGAGAACCGCAATATCGTTGGCCTCAAGCCAGGTTCGAAGTGTGGCGCGCCATTCGTCATCGTCGGGATGCACGACAAGGCAGGGCTTTCCGCGTGTGCGTGCCAGACTTTCCGTCGCTGCCGTGCCCCCGGACAGCGGCGGGCGAGCCACGATCAGCGTGCCGTCGCTGTCACGCACGTTCCATTCGGTGCGTTGGATGTACTGCCGTCTGGGCGTTTCGGTGAGCGGATAGCGCATGTCGAGCACCCCGTCCTCGGCCATGCGTCCCCGGGGACACCACCCGCCGCACGCAATCCCCAGATCGAGCGCGACATCAAGCGCCGCCCGATCGGCGCCGGTCTGGCCGCCCGAGACGATCTTTCTGACGAATACCGGAACGGTGAGGCCTAGAGCAGGATCAGGGCCATCAGGATCAGAACGACGATGCTGGCGATGGCCGAGACCACCGTCAGACGCATGACACCCTTGTAGGTGCTCAGATGCGAATCGTCGGAACGTTCCCAATCAGGGATCACTTCGGACATTTGCCCCTCGCTCTCATAAACCAACCCAATGCTGGCCCAATGCTGGCCCAATGCTGGCGCGATTATAGGCGATCGGGACGGCTGCTGTGAAGGAGCAATCAGCGGTTCGGCTCGAACCGTTCGGCCAGCAGGTCGGCGATGTCCTTCTGGTGCGGGACTTCTTGCCTTGTCCCATGCCCTATGATGACATCCGGGCAGCCATGTCGACATCATCGTTTCTCTCCCGATTCCTGACCCTTGTGCTCGTCGTGTCGGTTCTGGCGGCGCCGGGAGCGTTTGCCCAGGACGAACCGACGTCCGATCCTGCGGCCGAAACGACGGTTCCGACCGCCGAGGAGCTTGATGCCCTGATTGCGACGCTGGAGGACGACGCGTCGCGCCAGGCCTTCATCTACAACCTGCAAACCCTCGCCGATGCACAGCGGCAGGTCGACCCGGCCGAAGACGCCGTTGTGGAGGGGCTTGTCGCGCGTCTCTCCCGGGAAATCGCCGCGCTCGACGATTGGCTGACATTGCTCTTTGCCGAGCTCGACGACGGCAGCGCCATGGCAGCCTGGTTCGTCGAGCGGGCGGCCGACGGCGACTTCCAGGGACTGCTGCTGGAGGCGGCGTGGCAGGTGGTCCTGACATTGGGGCTGGCCGGCCTTGCCATGTTCCTGATCGGACGCCTGGTGAACGCGCACCTGCGCGCACTTCGGCAGCGCGAATCGGTCGGCTGGTTCGAGCGACCGCTGATCGCATTGGGGCGGCTCGGCCTGCGGATCATCCCGATCGGTGCCTTCGTCGGTGTCGCCTGTGTCGTGATGCTGGTCGGCGAGTTCGGCGATCTGGCGCGTATCGTCTTGCTCGCGGCGGTGAATGCCATCGCGCTCACACGCACGGTCGTTGTGATCGCCCGCACCATCTTGGCACCGCTCTCGCCGCAGCTCAGGGCTGTGCCGCTGAGCGACAGGCAGGCAGCCTATCTGTACGTCTGGTTGCGGCGCTTCGTCATCATTTCGGTCTATGGTGCCATCGGCGTCGGGCTGCTGGCGTCGCTCGGGCTGCCCGATTCGAGTGTCATGCTGCTGCGCCGCATCGTCGGACTCGTGCTGCTGCTGCTCGTGATCGTCATGATCCTGCAGAGCAGGGAGGCGGTGGCGACGTGGATCCGCGACCATCCGCGCGACGGCAGCGGCCGAATGCTGCGCCATCGCCTGGCCGACATCTGGCACATCCTGGCGATGATCGCCGTGGTCATGCTCTTTGCCGTCTGGGCGTTCCGTGTCGAGAACGGCTTCCACTATCTGCTGCGCGCCTTTGGCGTAACTGGGCTTGCGATCTTCGGCGCCCTTTTGGCCACCACAGTGATGCGTCACGGCATCGACCAACTGTTCAGCGTCGGAAGCGACATCGCGGAGCGCTTCCCGGGCCTTGAGCGACGCAGCAACCGCTACGTTCACATCGCAGGATGGCTGTTGAGCGGTACAGTCTGGTTCCTGGCCGCCATCATCATTCTCGAGGCATGGGGTCTTGAAGCCGGCGTGCTCCTGGTTTCCGACGAAGGTCTCGATCTTCTCGGCAGGATCGCCGCCGTGCTGGTCATCGGTCTTGTTGCCGTCGTCGCCTGGGAACTGGGCGACGGCGCAATTTCAAGCTACATGCGGCGCAGTCAGGAATCGGCGCTCAGTCCGCGCCTGAAGACACTCCTGCCTTTGATTCGCAATGTCCTTGTGGTCGTGATCGCGACGATAGCGGTGATTACGGTGCTGGCCGAGATCGGCCTCGACATAGCGCCACTGCTGGCGGGTGCGGGTGTGGTCGGTCTCGCCATCGGCTTCGGCGCCCAGGCGCTTGTCAAGGACGTCATCACCGGCGCCTTCATCCTCTTTGAGGACCAGTTCTCGGTCGGTGACTGGATCGATGCCGGTGGCAAGATGGGCGGAGTCGAGAGCATCTCGATCCGTACCGTGAAGATGCGCGACATCGACGGCTACGTGCATACCGTGCCCTATGGTGAGATCACGGCGCTGACGAACATGATGCGCGACTTCGGCTTTGCGGTGATCGATATCGGCATCGCTTATCAGGAGAACACCGACACCGTTATTGAGGTGATCAAGGAGGTCGACGCCGAAGCACGCAAGGATGCCGAGGTTGCCGAAAAGCTGTCGGGCGAACTGGAAGTCCTGGGTGTCAATGAACTGGGTGATTCGTCGGTCACGGTCCGGGTTCGTGTGAAGACGCTGGCGGGCTACCAATGGGGCGTGCGCCGCGAGTACCTGCGCCGCATCAAGCTGAAGTTCGACGAGGTCGGGATCGAGATTCCGTTCCCGCACATGACCGTCTACTTCGGAGAAATCCGGAGTGGAACGACACCGCCGGCCGTGGTCCGGATCGATGCCAAGGATCCCGCACCGGCCGAGATCGCGGGCTCCTGATCACACCCAAGGAATTGGCCTGTGCTGATTGACATTTGTTTGGTTCACGACATTCTGGTGTCGAAAATGACAAGATGAGGGTCGGGCATGGCTCCTGGCACCTTCACGTTCTACCTGGTACCCAATTTCTCGATGATGGCCTTCACCGCCGCTGTCGAGCCCTTGCGTTCGGCTAATCGCATGAGCGGGTCGCGGCTCTACGACTGGCAGGTGGTCTCGCGTGACGGCCAGCCGGTCGTTGCGAGCAACGGGCTCGCGGTGGTTGCCCAGCACAGCATCGAATCCGTGACCAGCTGCGACACGCTGCTGATCTGCGCCGGCATCGACGCCCACCGCTACGAGGACCGGCCGACCATGGCCTGGCTACGCAGGATTGCGCGTCAGGGTGGTGTCGTCGGCGCACTCTGCACGGGAACGCACCTTTTGGCGCGGGCGGGCCTGCTCGGGGGATACCGCTGCACCATCCACTGGGAAGACATCGAAGGTTTCGTTGAGGAGCATCCGGATCTTGAGGTCACCGACGACATCTTCGAGATCGACCGCAATCGCGTCACCTGTTCGGGTGGTACCGCCGCACTCGATCTCATGCTGCACATGATCACCCTGCAGCACGGTGCCGAGCTCGCCGGCAAGGTCTCCGAACAGTTCATCCACGAGCGCATCCGCGAATCCCATGATCACCAGCGCATGGCCCTGCAGTCACGCGTCGGCGTGAGCGATCCCAAACTGCTGGCGGCGATCGGTGAGATGGAATCGAACCTTGAAGAACCGTTGCCGCTGCCCGACATCGCCGACTCCGTTGGATTGTCGACTCGCCAGCTCGAGCGCCTTTTCAAGAAGCACCTGGGCCGCACGCCGTCGCGCTACTACCGCGAACTGCGCCTGCACCATGCCCGCCTGATGCTGATGCAGGGGTCGGCATCGATCCTGTCGATCGCTCTGGCCGCGGGGTTCGTCTCGGCCTCCCACTTCAGCCGCCGCTACCGCGAATACTTCGGCCGCACCCCCCGCGAGGAGCGGCGCGGGGCGTCATGAGCTCTGGCCCAGGCAAGACTCCGACAATCCATGACCGTGTGCGCGCCTGTTTGATCGGTGGCGCGGTCGGTGACGCTTTCGGCTTCGAAATCGAGTTCGATCGATTGTCGGAAATCCGAAACCGATTTGGTCCCTGCGGAATCACCGAGCCTGTCTTCCATCGCGGCCACCTCATTGTCTCCGACGATACGCAGATGACCTTGTTTACGCTTGAAGGTCTCTTGCGTTGCCCTCCCAACCGGAACGTCCCGGACTCCGTCCTCCATTCGGTCAACGAGGCTTATCTCGACTGGTATCAAACACAGCAACCGAACACGTCCCGACCGTTCGCTGGAGCCCTCGCGAGGGATGAGATTCTTCATGTTCGGCGCGCGCCGGGCATCACATGCCTCTCAGCGCTCCGAAACGGCGGTATGGGATCGCCCGCCTCACCGCGGAACGACAGCAAGGGATGCGGCGGTGTCATGCGTGTCGCACCGGTAGCGTTCTGGTCGGACATCGATCAGGACAACCTCTTCGATCTCGCGTCTCGGACAGCCGCACTCACTCATGGCCATCCGTGCGGATACCTGTCGGCAGGAGCGATGGCGACGATGATTGCCGGACTCATTCGCGGCATGACCTACGACGACGTGTCTGAGCGCATGTTGACCCTTCTTGAGCAAGAAGAAGACGGTCTTGAGACAGTACAAGCAATCCGCGCTGCCCGAAGTGCTGCGTCTTCACCACGGCGCGCCGACGACAAAGCAATCCAGGCGCTCGGCGAGGGGTGGGTTGGTGAAGAGGCGCTCGCCATCGCACTCTATGCCGTCCTTGTGGCGAAGGATTTCAAGGAGGCGTTGCGCGTTTCTGCGAACCACGATGGCGACAGCGACAGCACGGCGAGCATCGCCGGTCAGCTTTGGGGAGCGGCCTACGGCTTCGAAGGTATGCCGGCCGATTGGGCCAAGCGTCTCGATGTTCGCCACCTCATCGACGAACTTCTTAAGCAGTGGTCCGAGCAGGGGACCGGATCCTGAAGATCAACGGAACATGTCCTGCGGGTTGCCCATTTCGTTGTAGCCGGGCACGCCGGTGCCGTGGTGGACGTGCCAGCCGAGGATCTGCTGGGCGCGTTTGGGCAGGGTCTTCACCACATCGGCCGGCAGGTTGAGATCGTGGTTCTCGACCGGCCGCAGCCAGCCCCTCGCAGTCGGAGATCGAGAGGCCACGGAGGATATAGGTCGCGGTGCTTGTGCCGCCGATGTAAATGGTCTCGCCGGTGAAGATCGCGCCCGTGCCCGCCGGCATCTCCGTCGGAACGATGTCCCCGGGCTCGGCCATCTTCGCCCTTGTTCCAGATATGGCTGCCCGGAATGATCAGCGTGGCGCCGTTTTCGGCCATGTCGTCGGTCAGCGCGATCGTCGCGTTCACGCAGAGATTGCCGAGGCTCCGGAGCGGTGTGGGCCAGGAGTTATCGGTGTGAAGGCGCTGGGCCGCTTGTCCGGGATGAGACGGCGGTGGGTGCCTATTCCGCCGCCTCACTCCCCCTGCGGCCCTCGCGGCGGCGCCTGCGGCGTCCGCCACCGGCATCGTCATCGGTCTGGGCGAACTTCGGCTCGGGCAAGGTCACCTCCTGTGTGAGGTTGGGATAGCTCGCCGTCTTGTGGGGGATCGCCATGCTCTCGACGAAGTGCTCCTGGAACTTCGGCTCGACCGCTGTTTCGATCTTCTCGATGCGGCGGACCTGGTTCTCGAGTTCCTTGCGCAGCGACCCGTTCAGGAGTGCGATGCGTGCGCCGGTGCCGGCGGCATTGCCGGCCGAGCACACGTTGCCGAGATCGCAGTCGGGGATCATGCCCAGGATCATGGCGTACCTGGGGTCGATATGACTGCCGAAGGCACCTGCCAGCGTGACCTTGTCGACCGCGTCGATCTCCATGTGATCCATCAGAAGACGCGCACCGGCATGGAGCGCGCCCTTGGCGAGCTGAATCTGGCGGATGTCGTTCTGGGTCACGGTGATCTGGGGCGAGCCGTCGTGAAGCACATAGGCGAAGGTGCGCTCCTGCTGGATCACACGCGGGGTCTTCGCCGCCATGGCACCGTCGATCACACCGTCGGTCGTGAGCAGGCCGGTGAGGTACATCTCTGCCAGGGCCTCGATGATGCCGGAGCCGCAGATACCGGTGGGCTCGATGTCGAAACCTTCCTCGTTCGACCAGCGCTCATCGCCGATCACCTTGAAGCGGGGTTCCAGTGTCTCGGGGTCGATCGCGACACGTTCGATGGCACCGGGCGCGGCGCGCTGACCCGAGCTGATCTGTGCACCCTCGAAGGCCGGACCCGTGGGCGAGGAGGCGGCAAGCAGCCGGTCCCTGTTGCCCAGGATGATCTCGGCGTTGGTGCCGACATCGACGATCAGCGTCATCTCGTCGTTCTTGTAGGGCATCTCGCACAGCACGACGCCGGCGGCATCGGCACCGACGTGGCCCGCGATACAGGGCAGCACGTAGATGCGCGAGCCGGTGTTGAGATGGAGATCGATGTCGGACGCCAGCATGATCGTCGCGTCATCGGTCGTCAGCGCAAACGGTGCGAATCCGAGCGGTGTGGGATCGAGTCCCAGCACCAGGTGGTGCATCACCGGGTTGCCGACGATCGAGACCTCCATGATGTCGTTGAGGTCGACGCCGGCTTCCCTGGCGGTCTCCTGCGCGAGGTCGTTGAGCGCCTTGCGCACGACCTCGGTCATGGCCTCGGCACCGCCCTCGTTCATCATCGCATAGCTGACACGGCTCATGAGATCTTCGCCGAAACGGATCTGCGGGTTCATCTGGCCCGCCGAGGCGAGCACTTCGCCGGTTAGCAGGTCGCAGAGGTGCATGGCAATCGTGGTCGAGCCGACATCGGTCGCAATGCCATGGACCTTGTCGTGGAAGCCCGGTCGGATATCGACCAGCCGCTTGCCCCGACGCACCATCACCGTCGCCTTGTACTCGCCGTCTTCCAGCGTCTTGTGAAGCTTGCGCAGGACATGTGCATCGACGCCCGCGACCGTTACGTCCCAGGTCTCCTTCAGCGCTTTTTCCAAGCGGCGAAGGTGGGACGCCGGGTCATGCATGTCGGGTTCGGGGATCTCGACATACATGGGTCGGACGACGGGATCGACCTCGACTGTGCGGGCGTCGGCGCGCTTGCGCACGATCTGGCGATGGACCTGGCTTTCTTCCGGTACGTCGACCACAAGGTCGCCACCGATGCGGACCTGGCACGAGAGCCGGCGATTTTCCTTGAGCAGCCCGCTCTTGCGCTGGCGCTCCTCGGCGTCGGTCAGCGGCGTCAGATTGTCCTGCGATGATGCGATGCCGTGTTTGGCGAAGTCGCCTTCGCCGATGCGCACCTGGCAACGCGTGCAGATGCCGCGTCCGCCGCAGACGGAGTCGAGATCCACGCCCAACTCGCGCGCTGCCTGCAGAAGCTGCGTGCCGCGTCGGAACCGGCCTCGCCTGCCCGACGGGGTAAAGACGACAAGAGGATCGTCAGGCACGACGCCTCCGTCCCTCGCGACGCTTGGCGCGCGCTTCGGCGATTGAGGCGCCGCCCGAGCCGGACCCTGAGTTCAGCGAGATCCAGGTGTGGCAGTTCTTGTCGACGCCGTTCATGACGTCGGCCGCACGCAGGCCGGTCATGATCTCGGCTTCGAGCGGATTCGTGATCGCCGAGGTCATGCCATTCGAGGCGGCCATGGTGAGGAATGCGGCGTTCAGTGCCGGGCGCGCGGGAAGACCGAAAGAGATGTTCGAGGCGCCGCAGGTCGTGTTGACCTTCAGCTCCTCGCGCAGGCGGCGGATGATCTTGAAGGCCGTACGGCCGGCCTCGCCAATGGCGCCGATCGGCATGACGAGCGGATCGACGACGACATCCTCGGGCGGAATCCCGTGATCCTGGGCGCGCTCGACGATCTTCCTGGCGACGGCGTAGCGCTCGTCGGGATCCTCGGAGATGCCGGTCTCGTCGTTCGAGATGGCGACGACCGCGGCGTTGTACTTTGCGACCAGAGGCAGAACCGACTCGAGGCGCTCTTCCTCGCCTGTGACCGAATTAACCAGGGGCTTGCCGACGTAGGCTTCCAGGCCCTTCTCAAGCGCGGCGACGATCGAGCTGTCGATCGAGAGCGGCACGTCCGTCAGCGACTGCACCAGCTTGATGCAGTCACAGAGCATCTGCGGCTCGTCGGCCAAGGGCACGCCAGCGTTGACGTCCAGCATATGCGCGCCGGCCTGGACCTGCGCGACGGTGTCGGATTCCACGCGGCTGTAGTCGCCTTCGGCCATCTCGGCGGCGAGCTTCTTGCGGCCCGTGGGGTTGATGCGTTCGCCGATCACGGTGAACGGGCGATCGAAGCCGATGATAACGGTCTTGGTCGCCGAGCTGATAACGGTCTCGGTCATGCCTTCGCTTTGAACCTCTGTTGCATATAGTCGGGAATAACGGGGTCGACGGCGTGGGGTGCACGACCCTTCAGGACGTCGGATTTTTCGATGATCTCGGCAACGCTCTCCTCCTGACGATACGCCATCAGGTGGATGCCGGAAACGCCTTCGATCTCCCTGATCTGCTGGATCAGGTCGATGCAGAGCTGCTTGCCCTCGGCCTTCTGCTTCTCCGCGCCTTCGAGACGCTTGATGACGTCGTCGGGGATGTGAACACCGGGCACGTTGGAGCGAATCCACTTCGCTGTACGGGCCGAGGCGAGCGGGCCGACACCGACCAGGATGAAGCACTTCTCGTGGAGCCCCATGTCGCGAACACGCTTCATGTACTCTTCGAGCAGCAGGATGTCGTAGCAGTACTGTGTCTGCACGAACTGCGCACCCGCCGCGATCTTCTTGGCCAGCCGCAGCGGCCGCACGTCGTACGGCGGAGCGAAGGGATTGGCGGCTGCGCCGAGCAAGAGCTCGGGTGCCTTGTCGAGCTTGCGTCCCGAGGAGAAGGTCCTCTCGTCACGCATTGTGCGCAGGATTTCGAGCGAACCCATGCAGTCCAGGTCGAAGACCGGCCTGGCCTCGGGATGGTCGCCGCACTGCACGCCGTCGCCGGTCAGACACAGGATGTTCGCCACACCCATGGCAGATGCGCCCAACACGTCGCCCTGGATGGCGATGCGGTTGCGGTCGCGCGCCGATATCTGCATCACCGGCACGTAGCCCACGCGGGTGAGCAGGGCGCAGACACCGACACTCGACATGTGGCAGTTCGCGCCGGAACCGTCGGTCGCGTTGATAGCATCAACCCATCCGTCGAAGATCGAAGCACGTTCGAAGACATCCATGGGGTCGGCGGAATCGGGCGGCGACAGCTCGGCGGTCACGGCGAACTCGCCGGCCCGCAGGATGCGCTCGAGTCGGCCGCGTGAGGTATGGCCGGGGAGGAGCTCCAGCGGTGCACCCGGGTCGATTATCTCCGGGAACGCCGGACCCTCGTTCAGCGGGCCCGTCGGTTGGCAGGGATTGTCGAGGTCGTCGGATGTCATGTCGCGATCTTCCCGATGTCCGTGCGCGCCGACTCCTTCGGCTCGGGATAGGTGCCGTCCTTCTTCTGGCGCATGATCCGCAGCCAGGAGGAGCTCCCCTTCATACGATGATCGACGGGCTCCTGGACATCGAAGAACTTGCCGTTGGCCATGGCTTGGCTGCCCTCCCATGCCTCGACCCATACGCATGGCATCTCGGGTTTCACCTCGCAGTGACCGTTGCTGCGAACGCCGCCGCAGGGACCGTTGCGCAGGTTCTTCGGGCAGTTCATGGGGCATGACATGCCGGTCGAGCTGAGTGCGCACTGCCCGCACATCTGGCAATCGAACATCAAGCCTTTGATGTTGCGTTCGACCGCGACGACCGGCCTTTCCAGCTTCTGGTAGCCGATCTTCCGTGCGAGCGGCTCGATCACCATGATCGTGCCTTCGAACATCTCATAGAGCTTCATCAATCCGCGCGAATTCCGCACGGACCACAGACGCATCGCGCGCATGGCGCAGCCTCCGTTTGGCGCGGCAGCTCAGCCGCGCAGGTTGTAATCCGACAACGTCTGGGCGATGGCCTTCTCGCCGCGTGGCGCCATCAGATGCGCGCCGCTGATACCCTCGATTTCCTTGAACTGCTCGACCAGTTCGGCGCAGATCTTGCGGCCCTCCGCCTTCTCGTCATCCGCGCCCTCGATGCGCGCGATGACATGGTCGGGAACATGCACGCCGAAAAGATTCTCGGTCATCCAGCGCGCCGAGCGGGCCGACATGATCGGACCTACGCCGACGATGAAGAATGCCTTCTCGGTGATGCCGCGGTCGACCAGGGCGGCCATGTAGCGCTTCAGAACCTCAATGTCGTAGGCGAACTGCGTCTGGAAGAAATCGGCACCGGCTTCGAGCTTGGCTTCGATGCCCTTGGTGTTGAAGTTCTCGTCGGGGTCGCGTGGTGTCTCCGCGCCGCCGATGATCAGGCCCGGCGCAGGATCGATCTTGCGCTCGCTTGGGGCAGGGAAGGTGCCGGTATCGCGCATATGGCGCGCCATCGACATCAGTCCGCGGCTGTCCATGTCTTCCACAGGTTTGGCATCGGGCTGGTCGCCGTTGGTGATGCTGTCGCCGTGCAGGCAGAGGATTGAGTGAATGCCGAGTGCGGGCGCGCCGATCATGTCGCCCTGGATGGCCAGCCGGTTGCGATCGCGCGTTGTGAACTGCAGGACGGGCTCGATGCCGTTGTTGGCCATCATGGCGCAGGTTGCGATGGCCGACATGTGCGCACGGGCGCCGGCACCGTCAGTCACGTTGACCGCATCGACCAGTCCCTTGAGGCAGCCTACCTTGTCCATGACCGAGGCTTCGCTCGCGCCGTCGGGCGGGGTGGTCTCGGCCGTCAGCACGAAATCGCCGGCGCGCAGCTTGGCTTCCAGATTGCCGTTCGATTTCATGGTCATCGTCTCCCTATGCCTCTGGCTTCAGGCCGCCGGCGCGGATGTAACCCGCCAGGACCTCATCGGTGAACTCGGTGTCGAGCTTGGTGGCCAGCACGTCGGCTTCGGTCTCCAGGTCATCGCCGCAGGCAACGGATTCGCCACGGCGCCAGTGCTCGAGATAGGAATCGGTATCGCCCAATTTGGCGTACATGGCCGACTGATCGATCGCCTTCTCGAAGCGCTCGGGCAGAACACGCTTGGCGTTCTTGCGTCCGGCCTTCGCGATGACTTGCGCAGGGATGTCGCGCCAGTAAACAATCGTCAGGGTTGCCATAATTGTACTCGGGTGGCGGCGTTGTTGGCTTCGGCGAGCAGGGGCTGCAGTCCGCCGTAACCGGTGAAGATCATCTCGAAGTCGAGGTTCAGGCGCTCGGCGGCGGCTCGGGCCTTGGCTTCTACGTCTGCGTTGTGAGTTTGGGCCAGATAGACGAGCTTCTTGTAATTGCCGAACAGCATCGATTCGATCTCGGGGTGCCGGTCAACACCCATGCCCTTCAGGATCAGGGTCTCGAAGTGTTTGGCGAGGTAGTCGGTCAGATAAAACGTACCGAGCTCGGCTTCGTGCAGGGCCGTGAATTCCTCGTCGCCGGCATAGAACTGGTAGCAGTGCGGACCGCGGATGCGCTCGACACCTTCCTCCTCCAGAACCGCGTCGAGCAAGCCGCCGGTGCCGCAATCTCCATAAGCGACGTAGATATGGTCGAACTCTTCGCGCGCCGCACGAATCTTCTCGCGCACCCCCTCAGGAATGAGCTGTGGCCTGTTGTGCCAGTCGGCGGGCAGGCATTGGACTTCGATGGCGTCCCATCCGTTGGCATGGATGAGCGCCATGATCTCCCAGGCCAGCGCTCCGCAGGCAATGACAAGGCTGCGGTCGGCCACGTCGTGATCAGGCCGCGGGCGCGCCCTGGCGGCGTTCGGCAACCATGGTCTTGGCGGTCTCGACGGCCACCGCCGCGTCGCGGCAGTAGGCATCGGCGCCCACGCTGTCGGCGAAGGCCTCGTTGAGCGGCGCACCGCCGACGAGAACCATGTACTCATCGCGCAGGCCACGCTCCTTCAGCGTGTCGATCACGACCTTCATGTAGGGCATGGTCGTGGTCAAAAGAGCCGACATGCCGAGGAAGTCCGGCTTGTGCTCTTCGAGCGCATCCATGTAGGCATCTGCATCGTTGTTGATGCCGATATCCCAGACATCGAAACCGGCACCCTCGAGCATCATGCCCACGAGATTCTTGCCGATGTCGTGAATGTCGCCCTTCACGGTGCCGATCACCATAGAGCCCAGCTTCGGCGCGCCGGTCTCGGCGAGCAGCGGGCGCAGGATGTTCATGCCGGCCTTCATCGAGTTGGCGGCCAGGAGCACCTCAGGCACGAAGAGAATGCCGTCGCGGAAGTCGATACCGACGATCCGCATGCCTTCGACCAGCGCTTCGGTCAGAACCTTGTACGGTTCCCATCCGCGCCCCAGCAGAATGTTGACGCCCTCGACGATCTCATCTGCGAGACCATCGTAGAGGTCCTCGTGCATCTGTTGCACAAGTTCATCATCATCCAACGTGCTGAGATCGAGATCGTCCTCTTCGTCGGCCATGTGACGCACTCCTACGGCGGCTTCGGATTGAACTCGGTCGCACAGGTAGGCCCGTCATGGTCCCCATGGCTAGAATGATCGCGACACGGCTTGTCACAATTACGACACACGTCGACCAATCCTGACGCAATCCAAACCAAATCCGCCCGGTTGTGACGACGGTGTCACGGGCGCAGTTCCAAGGGTTCATATCGCCGGTCACAGTCTTGTGCAGTGCAGCATTTGTTCGGCTGCGGCGTCGATGTGGTCCGTCCGTAAGCGACATGACCGCCAACCCCGAGTCGTCGTGTGCCCCCACACCTCGCTGTCCCTGATTGACTCGCCCTTCGGCAAGCCTCACATAGCCGCGTGATCTCTTGGAATGAGGCCCATGGCGGCATCAGCGCAATCGAGGCGGGGTGGACGTGCGGCAAGGCGCAAGGAGCGGGTCGGCGCGCCGATCGTCCAGAAGCGCTACATCACCCGCAACATACCGCTCTATGAACTGTTCGACGAGGCGGGGCTGGAGCTGATCCACGACACCTCCATGGAGATCCTGGAGGAGGTCGGCATCGACTTCCGCGACGAGGTGGCGCTGGCCCACTGGAAGGAGGCGGGCGCCGATGTGAAGGGTGAGCGGGTCCACATCCCGCGCGGCCTGACCGAGGAGAAGCTGGCGCTGATCCCCGAGCAGTACACCCAGGTCGCTCGCAATCCCGACCGCACCGTGTTGATCGGCGGCAAGCACACCGTCTTCGCACCGACCTTCGGTTCGCCCTTCGTGCGCGACTTCGACAACAACAGGCGCTACGCCACGCTCGAAGACCTGCAGAACTTCATCAAGCTGACCTACATGACGCCCGAGCTGCACCACGACGGCGGCATCATCTGTGAACCTGTCAATGTGCCCGTTCCCAAGCGGCATCTCGACATCATCTATTCGCACATGAAGTACTCGGACAAGCCGTTCATGGGTGTGCAGTCGGCACCCGAACGCGCCTATGACTCCTGCAAGATGGTCGAGATCCTGTTCGGCGCGGACTTCATCCGTGAGAACACGGTGATGACCTCGGTGGTGAACTGCAACTCGCCGCTGGTGTGGGACGAATCCATGCTCGGAGCGCTGCGGCACTATGCCGAGCACAACCAGGCGGTGCTCATCACGCCGTTCATCATGGCCGGTGCGATGGCCCCGGTCGCGACTGCAGGCGCGATCGCCCAGCTCAACGCCGAGGTGACGGCGGGCCTGGCCTACAGCCAACTCGTGAAGCCCGGCGTGCCGATGGTCTACGGCAGCTTCCTCGCCACGGTCTCGATGCAGTCGGGCGCGCCGATGATGGGCACGCCCGAGACGCTGCAAATGATCTATGCCGTCGGCCAGCTCTCCCGGAAGTACGGCGTGCCGTTGCGCTCGGGCGGCATGCTGAACGGTGCCAAGATCGCCGATGCCCAGGCCGCCTACGAATCGATGCAGACCATGACGGCGACTCTGCTCGCCGGCACCAACTTCGTGCTGCACTCGGCCGGCTGGCTCGAGGCCGGTCTCACCGCCGGCTACGGCAAGTTCATCATGGACACCGAGCAGATCGCCATGCTTCAGGCCTTCACCGAGCCACTCGACATGACGGAGAACGGGCTCGGCATGGAAGCCATCCGGGAGGTCGGTCCGGGCAATCATTTCCTTGGCTGCGCCCACACCCAGCGGAACTACCTCAACGGATTCTTCATGCCCCAGTTGGCCGACAACAACAGCTACGAGCAGTGGGAAGCCGAGGGTGCGAAGACTCACGACCAGCGCGCCGTCGAAAAGGCCAAGCGCATGCTTGCTCATTACGAGGCGCCCGAGCTCGATCCCGCAAAGGACGAAGAACTCCAGGCCTTCATGGCCGAGCGCAAGGCGGTGCTACCCGATATCGTGAGCTGATCGTGGAGCGCCGGCGGCCCGCACATCACGTCGGAGCGCAGATTCAACGTACTGATGGGGGCGCTGGCTTCGACGAGGTCGGCGTTGCCGGCCATGCGCCCGATATCATCATCGGGACGGCCTGTTGCTGGACCCGCTTCAACGCGGCAAGGCCGAGAGCGAAGTCAGGGCTGCCGGCGATGACACGGCGCTGGGCGACCTTGCGGAACGGAGAGCTGCCTGTATGGCACGCTCGGACGCAGTCGTTCGCGGTTACCTCGCCGAGGCGCCGACCGAGGGTGCCGCCGACCCAGACTTCGGACCGTTGTCTGTGACTGAGGCCGCCGACCCGCCGCTGCGTTCGGAGAACGACACCCGTGGCCTCATCCTGGTCGCGGCAGCCGGCATGTTCTGGTCGTTGGGCGGGCTCTTTTCCGCCTGATCGATCACGCCGAGGTCTGGCAGATTGTCGCCTGGCGCACCTTCTTCCTCGCGATCTCCATGTCCGTTCGACTTGAACAACCGGGTGACTTCGTAGGCCAGTGCGTCGCCGCAACGTCGAGATGCTGCCCTGTATTGTCGCAGGCGCATTGATCGGCTTCATCTTCTCGACGGGTATGGCCTTCGCCGACGGCTACGGCCTCAGCGTCACCGGCAACGATCTCTTCCGGGCCGCCATGATGGGCGTGGTGCAGATGACCGGCGGCATGGCGCTCTTCATTCGCAGGTTCGAAGCATGTGTCCGCCGGCGAACTGGCCCTGCTGTCTCTCCCCGAGATTGTCTTCGGCCCGAGCTGGGTTTGGATGATCCTCGGCGAGGTGCCGGTCGAAGCGACCTTCTGGGGCGGCGGCATCGTCTTCGCCGCCATCGTCATGAACGCACTCACCGGCATGCGCCGCAAACATCCGCTGCCACAGGTGTGAGCGCGAGCTGAGCGGCAGGCGCATTCCTTATCCAACAGACTGCGGAAGAGCCCGGCTTGACCGGGCCATCCATCACTGGCCATCCATCACTGGCCATCCATCACTGGCCATCCATCACTGGCCATCCATCACTGGTGATCCGTCGCGTCGATGCCGGTCGTTCAAGGGCATTGGCTTGGACGATGGATACCCCGGTCGAGCAGGTGACTGCGGTCGACGCCGTACTCCTCGGCGTCGTGGCTGTGGGTCAGGAAGGTTTCCCAAGCGTCGTTCGCCTCTCCCTTGACCCAGGCCTTCTCCATCCTGGCGAAGCAGCAGGTGGTCTGCTCGATATCGAGGAAGGGGCGATCCATGGCGCGCATGCGGTCGGCTACAGTGTTGAGCTCGTCATGGTCGGCGACCTGGATGCCGATGTGGTCGAAGCCGGGCTCGCCGCGCTCGCTTTCGATCACGAAGTTGACGCTGGGATCTTCGACATCCCACTTGGCGTAGTTCTCGCGCGTCACGCTCGGTTCCTGGCCGAACAGGCCGCTGTAGAACGCGACGGCCTTCTCGTAGTCGGCGACGCGCATGGAGACATGGAGTTTCATCGGTTGGTCCTCCGGCTGATCAATAATTCGACTATACTAGTATGATAGTTTGTATCGGAGTCAACCTTATTTCGATATTTTTCGAACAAAGATTGTCGCGCCGTCTCCGGGCCCATATCTTCGTTGCATGGAACGACTGGAACAGATGGCCGCCTCGCTCGAGGCGCTCGGCAATCCCACCCGTCTCGCAATCTTTCGTCTGCTGGTGCGTGCCGGAGAGGCTGGGCGACCCGTGGGCGCCATCCAGAAAGCGGTCAGCATTCCCGCTTCGACACTGACCCATCACCTGAAACACCTCGAACTGCAGGGCCTTGTTGACCGGCGCAAGGAAGGCACGACGCACCACTGCACGGCGAACTATGCGCGCATGCGCGATGTCATCGCGTTTCTGGCTGAAGAGTGTTGCGCCGAGGGCCAGACGCCGCCGATCGACAGTCTGCTGTCGTCGCCCGACGTCGCCCGGTTGCGGAGCTGAGGGGGCAAGGGCGTTGGCTCTCCAGCGCCTCCACGTCAGCACGGGCCGCAACACCGTTCGCTTCGCAAGCCTCGCCCAGCACAGCAACGCCTTCATCGACATCATACTGACACCGCTCGTCCACGAGGTCGCCGAGGCCTTCCTCGCGGAGTCCGATGGCGTCGACCACGATGAACACAGCGCAGCTCATCGGCATCGGCCCGGGCGAACCGGCCCAGGCGCTCTACCGGAACAACGACCTCTGGCAGCGGGTCTGCGAGTGGACCTGGCCGAAGACGCCGGAGCTCAGCTTGAACACGCTCTTTCCGCTCCAGCCCGTGACCGAAGAGATGGGTGCCCCGCGCGTCGTTACAGGCAGTCATCGCTGAAACGAAAAGAAACGCCAGCCCGAAAAGGCCACCAATGCGGTCGCCGCTTCGGCGGTCATCTGGTCGCGGAGGGTCTCATAGCCGGGCTTGCCGATCTCGGCCTCGTCCCAATGGGTGATGCCCGTGACGTCCTCGGTGTCGCCGCTGATGTAGACATTCATGATTGTTTTCCTTCGAATGGTGCCAGCAGCCTAGGCCCGCACGATGGCGATCGGCGAATCGACATCGGTGATCCAGATGGCAAGCGAGACGAGCGGCTGGTCCAGCGTGCGCATGGCATGCCGCATGCCGGCGGTGTGGAGGATGACCTCACCGGGATAACGCTCGATCCAGGGTTCGTCGCCGCACTTCCAAAGGCCCTTGCCGGCGATGATGTAGTAGAGCTCGACCGCCTTGTGAGCGTGCGGCGGGTACGTCACGCCGGGTCCCTGCACGGTGAAGCTCAGACCTACGGTCGAACTGGCTGCGCCGCCGTCGCCGACCCAGGATGCGGGCGCGGCAAGGGCTGCAAACGCGTAGCTGGCGCAGAACGCCTCCATGCCCGGTTCCCTGCCGTAGACCCGTTCGGCGCCGTTCCACGTGAGGAACGGCGATGCGTCAATCAGAGCGTGATGGACCTTGCGCGCGTCAGCGTGCCGGACCGCTGCGCTTTCGAGTTCACGTGCAACCATCGGATGAGGCGGGCGTTTGCTGGCGCTGGTGAAGCTGAGACCCTCCAGTCGTGTCCGGGCGGTTTCCAGTTCCGGTCGCGGCATAAACGGTTGCGTTGCGGCCTGGCGCAGCGCGTCGACGACAGCGGCGTTGAGCGCATCGAAACGTTCGGCGGTCATGCGTTTGCCCTGTTGCAGGAGAACCGCAGAACGCTACTGTGAGTGGCCTGCTGCTGGCAATCGGCCGTTCGCCATGTCCGATCCGTTTCCAGACTTTTTCGAGCCGTTCGCGCTGCGTGATCTGATCCTACGCAATCGTGCCGTGTTCGGAGCGTATACGGCGAGCATGGCCGCGGAGCGGCTGTGCGGCGAACGGCACCTTGGCTACTACCGCGAACGGGCCATGGGCGGTGCGCGACGGCTATCAGCGTGCGCTGCCGTTCCAGGAATCGTTGCCGGGCGTGGAGAGCCTCAACGTGTTTGCCATCGACGATGTGCTCGACGGATCGGCCCGGTGTGGCAAGCGCGTTCTGGCGCTTGATGCTCTCGGCAACTGGAAGGCAGCCGGAACCGCCCTGCTGCTGGCCTGGGAGGACAGCGCGGCAGCGCTGCCAGCACATCGCCGGTGTCGGGCCCCGTGGCGAGGAGCACCTTGTTTGTTGTCAGCACGCCTTGGTCGGTCTCCAGCCCCTCAACGTGGCCGCCATCGTCAAGAGCGAGGCTGCCGGCCGCGCAGTCTTCGATGACGCGGCCGCCCTGCGATACGTCGCCTGCGAAGTTCTCCATGGCGGGGCATATCAGGACCTCCTCTTCCAGGCTGACGCCGTCGTCGATGTCGATCGCCTTGGTCGGTTCGCCCTCGTACCAGCGGATGTTGAAGGCCGCGAGCCTGGGAAAGAAGATCATCCCGGCGTAGCCCGGCAGGTTGTCGCGCGGATCCACCAGGCCAGCGACCGCGGATCGTCACGTGGCCGAATGGGCTACGCAGGGGCTCGATCAGCTTCGGGGCGATCTGCTCGCCGATATGGAGCGCAAGTATGGAGCGCAAGGTCGGGGTCTTCGCGACCTCGCTGTAGAGCATCTCGCGCATGAAGACGTCTTCAAGACAGCCTTGTGCGGCCGTACTCCGTGAGATCGGCAACCGAATCGATGGCACCCATGGTCGTTCCCCTGCATTGATCCTTGACTTCATGGCACTTTGGCGTGTCCAGCGGGCCACCGGACCGATGTTGACCAGATTGTGACTGTATGCGGTGAATTCGGAACACTTTTTGCCGTTGCGGCTATGGACTCGATGTCCGGCCATGGCCCAAGGTTGTCGACAACAGCCGAACGAAGAGCTGCAACAAGTGGCCGGTCGGCGGGGAACACAGGCTGAGGGAGCAACGGGGGTATGGTCGTCTTTATCCTCAAGCGGTTGCTGATGATGGCGGCCACCATGGTGGTGGCCTCGTTCATCGTCTTCGCGCTCATGGAATTCACACCGGGTAACGTGGCGAGCAAGACGCTCGGTCCGTACGCGACCCCGGAACAAAAAGACATTCTCTACGAGAAGCTGAATCTCGATGATCCGCTGCTCACACGCTACTTCCGGTGGGTCGGCGTGCTGGTGGGCGTGATCGCCGATCCGCTGCAGGATCCCGATCTGGGCCTGGGCTTCGACGATCCCCGTGGTGACCAGTACTTCGGGAATTTCGGCTATTCGCTGAAATACAAGGGTCCGGTCAACGACACGATCTGGCGACGGCTGGAGAACACGCTGATACTCGCAGGTATTGCCTTCGCCATCATCGTCCCGCTCTCTCTGGTCTTTGGTGTGCTGTCGGGGATGCGGGAGGGCAGCGCACTCGATCGAACGTTGTCGTACACCAGCATCACCCTGACCTCGATACCGGAGTTCGCATCGGCAGTGTTCTTATCGGCCGTCTTCGTGCTGATGCTGGGGTGGTTACCCGGTACATCGACCATGCAGAACTTCGATGAATGGTCATGGGCCTCGCAGATGATCATGCCGGTCGCTGTGCTTGTGCTCTACGACTTCGGCTACGTGGCGCGCATGGTGCGCGGCTCGATGGTCGAGGTCATGACCAGACCCTACATTCGAACCGCCATTCTGAAGGGTATTCCCTATCGCCAGGTAATCATGAAACACGCGCTGCGCAACGCGCTGATCGCGCCGTTCACGGTCATTCTGCTGCAGATTCCTTTCCTGATCACGGGCGTGGTCGTGACCGAGATCGCCTTCGGTTATCCGGGCTTCGGCAAGATGCTCCTGGAGTCGGCGACCTTCGGTGACATCACAATGGTGGAGGCTGCCACGTTGATCGCGGTGTTCATTGCCGTATCGACGCAGCTCATCGGTGACGTCGGGTACATGTACATCAACCCGCGTATCCGGTTCACCTGAGGGAGGCTGCCATGACGGATCAGACACAAGAACAGACTCCCCAGGTCGACGGCAACGCGCCCAAGAGCGCGGAACAGCCGGATCGCACAGGCTTCGCCAAGTTCATCTACAACATTGGCCTGCTGGGCGAATCCTGGTCGGCGATGATCGGCGTTGCAATCATCATCTTCTGGGTCTTTGTCGCCATCTTCGCCGATGTCATCACAGTCTTCGGCCCGCTCGAGAACGACTATCTTCATACGCTGAAGGAACCGTTTACCGAGGGTCCGCACTGGCTTGGCACCGATGAATTGGGTCGTGACCTTTGGTCGCGGCTGGCTTATGGCGCACGCAACACGCTGGTGATCGCGCCGGCGGCCATGATCTGCGCCTACTTCCTGGGCATCCTGATGGGCATGATGGCCGGTTACTACGGTGGCTGGGTCGACAATGTGATCAGCCGTATCAGCGACATCATCCTGTCGTTCCCGTTGATCATCCTCTTCATCATCATCATCTCGGTGTTCGGCGCTTCGGCGATCAACATCATCGTTGCGGTGACGCTTGCGGCGTCTCCAGGCATCGGCCGTATTGTCCGAGGCCTGACGCTCGATCTGCGCAATCTGGAGTATGTCTCCGCGGCGCAGATCAGGGGTGAGAAGAGCCTCTACATCATGGCCGTGGAATTGCTGCCGAACGCTCGGGGGCCGCTGATCGTCGATGCCTGTCTGCGCATGGGCTACACGGTCATCACGATCGGTATTCTCGGTTTCCTTGGTCTCGGCCTGCCGCCGCCCGAGCCTGACTGGGGTGGCATGGTTGCCGGAGCACGGACCTTCGTGACCGTGCCGGGCAAGGCCTATCTCGCGATCATTCCGTCGATCGCCGTCTCCAGCCTCGTTGTCGGCTTCAATCTGTTCGCCGACGGCCTGCGCGAAATCTCGACGAGGGACTGACGCCATGACCGATCAGACCAGCGACGACTACGTCCTCGAGATCGACAATATCGGGATCTCGTACTTCACCCGGATCGGCGAGATCCCGGCGGTGCCCGATTTCTCGCTCAGGCTGAAGCGCGGCGAGAGCTACGGCCTCGTCGGCGAGTCCGGTTGCGGCAAATCCACGGTTGCCATGGCGATCATGAACTACCTTGGCCGGAACGGCGGCATCGTGAAGGGCTCGATCAAATTCGAGGGCCGGGACATGTCGACCATGTCGCAGGAGGAGTTGCGGGACATTCGCGGCTCCAAGATCGCCATGGTCTACCAGGAACCGATGAGCGCGCTGAACCCCAGCCTGACCATCGGCACCCAGCTCAAGGAAGTGCTCGTCATCCACGAGGGACTCTCCGACAAACAGGCCTATGAGCGTTGTGTCCAGATGCTGCGCGACGTCAACATGCCCGACCCCGACAAGGTCATGGCGCGTTACCCGCACCAGATCTCGGGCGGTCAGCAGCAGCGTGTCGTCATCGCCATGGCGATGCTCTCGAACCCGTCGCTCCTCCTGCTCGACGAGCCCACCACGGCGCTCGACGTGACGGTCGAGGCGACGGTGATCGACCTGATCGCGAACCTGCGTGAGAAGTACAACACCACGCTGCTCTACATCAGCCACAATCTCGGTCTGATCGTGAAGGTCTGCGACCGGGTCGGCGTGATGTATTCGGGTTCGATGGTGGAAGAGGGCACGATCGACGAGCTCTTCAAGAAGACCCGTCATCCTTACACCTTCGGCCTCTTCGACTGCATCCCGACACTTGGGGCCGACAAGCACGCGCGCACGCTGGAGCCGATCCCCGGTCAGGTCTCGTTGCCGCATGAGCGGCCCCCGGGGTGTGCCTTCGGCCCGCGTTGCAAGTATTTCAAGCCGGGCGTGTGCGATCAGGGCGAGATTCCGATCGAACACCTGGATGGCAGCTCCACCCATCGCGCCCGGTGCCTGCGTGTGGACGAGATCGAACATGTCGCGTCCGAAGCCGGCAGCGAGGTCGACGTCTCCGAAGGTGAAGCCGTTCTCGACATCAACGAGATGAGCAAGTTCTACGAGATCTCGGACATGTCGCTTGCCGCGCTCTTCAAGGGCGAGAGCAAGCATTACGTGAAGGCAAACGAGAAGCTGAACTTCGAGGCCCAGCGCGGCCGCACGGTGGCAATTGTGGGTGAGTCCGGCTGCGGCAAGTCGACCTTCGCCAAGGTGCTGACCGGTCTCGAGACCGCGACCGACGGCGAAATCATGTTCGAAGGCACGAACATCGGCGTGATCCCGGCGCAGAAGCGTGACCCCAAGCTGATCCGTGCCTTGCAGATGGTCTTCCAGAACCCGGACGGCACACTCAACCCGAGCCATTCGGTCGGTCATTGCATCGGCCGCGTGATCAAGAAGTTCGGCATCGAGCAGGATCCCGGGAAGATCCGCGATCGCGTCGGCGACATGCTCGAGATCGTGCGCCTGCCGCGGGCCTTCATCACCCGCAAGCCGCGCCAGCTTTCGGGCGGGCAGAAGCAGCGTATCGCTGTGGCTCGCGCCTTCGCCGGCAACCCGAGCATGGTGATCGCCGACGAGCCGGTCTCCGCGCTCGACGTGTCGGTGCAGGCTGCCGTGATCAACCTGCTGAACGACGTGCAGAAGCAGTACAACACGACTCTGCTCTTCATCAGCCACGACCTTTCGGTCGTGCGTTTCATCTCCGATGAGATCGTCGTGATGTATCTCGGCCAGATCATGGAATCGGGTGCCGCCGACAAAATCTTCGATCCGCCGTATCACCCGTATACGGAGGCGCTGCTCTCGGCCGTGCCGATCCCGGATCCGGATATTGAGCAGAAGCGCATTCGTCTCGAAGGCGAGATGCCGTCGGTGCTGAACCCGCCGTCGGGCTGCCGCTTCTCGACCCGCTGTCCGCGCTATCTCGGCAAGCTTTGCGACGAGCAGGAACCGCCCAACCAGGATGTCGGCGACGGCCACGTCATCAAGTGCCACATCCCGCTGCGCGAGCTGGCCCAGGTCGAGCCCATCTTCCACCAGAAGGACGCGGCGGAGTAACGCCAAGCTTGTCGACCGCCCCGCTCCTCGCCTCGCGAGTCGGGCGGCGACAGGGTCGTGGCGCTGGACGTCGTCTGGGCGCAGCATTCCCATTCGTACTGGACCGCAAGTGTTTTCATCTGGTTTGCGAGAGAGGCCCCCAGGTTGTCCTCAAGCACGGCGATCAATGAGTCCCTGATCTCTTCGGCCGATCGATAGTCGTCGCCTTGCGGCACTTCGCGATCGGGATCGACGAAGGGGTCGGATGGCTGGCAGGTGCGGGCAAGATAGAGCGTCGACAGGGCTTCGACGGGTTTTTCCTGAGCCATGTACATGCCGCCTGCATAAGGCGCGTCCGAAGATCCGTGTCTCGCCAATCTTGAGAGCATGCGGAGTCCGATCTCCTGATCGATGGCGTTGGACCGGTAGGTCAGGCAGGTCAAGCCTCAGAACAGCGGAAGGAACGCGTTGCATGCAAGTCTTCGGCGATGACATTCTCAAGCCTTGTCACATCCACGCGGCCGTCGGCTCGGAGTTCATCGAGAACATTGCCTTCGGAACCCGGTGCGAGATAGTGGTCATCATGGGTGCATGGGACCTGGGCTCGTGCCGAAGCGAGCGACGCCGATAGCAGCATCAACAGCAGGGCCAGGACGGACGTGCGACGAGGCTGTCGCCAGCCGCCGAGAGCCTGGTTTGCCGGGCTGGCCGGTGGTCTGGTTGAATATCTGGAGTGTTCCTTTTGCCGTGACACGCGAGGGGAATGTCACTCCGGCCCGATACAACCGCTGGCACCCGGTGCATTCTCAATGTCGGCCTGACGCGGGTCGTTTTCCAACGCATTGCGTCGTTCACGGGACAAACGGGGTTGGCTACCCTCGTTAGCTTGCGCCGCCTTTTCGGCTGTGGTCGAAAGGTTCGTCTTCGTTGGGGCGATCGGCGTAGAAGCTGCCATGAAGTATTCGATCTTCAGCCTGCTCAGGCAGGCTCGCGACTATCACAAGAACTGGCCCCAGGCTTGGCGCAGTCCAGAGCCGAAGCCGGCCTATGATGTCATCATCATCGGTGGCGGCGGTCATGGTCTGGCGACGGCCTACTACCTTGCCAAGGAACACGGCATCACCAATGTCGCGGTCCTGGAGAAGGGCTGGCTGGGTGGCGGCAACACCGGCCGGAACACCACGATTGTCCGCTCCAACTATCTGTGGGACGAGAGCGCGTTCCTCTACGAGAAGTCGCTGCAGCTCTTCGAGGGCCTGAGCCAGGACCTGAACTACAACGTCATGTTCAGCGCGCGCGGCGTGATCAACCTGGCGCACAACGAGCACGACCTGAAGGAGCTGGCCCGGCGCGGCCATGCCTGCCGGCTGAACGGCATCGATTACGAGCTCGTCACGCCCGAACAGATCAAGGAAATCGCGCCGATCATCAACATCTCGAAGTCGATCCGCTATCCGGTGCTGGGCGGTGCCATGCAGCGCCGCGCGGGCAACGCGCGCCATGATGCTGTTGCCTGGGGTTTCGCGCGCCGCGCCGACGAGTACGGCATCGACATCATCCAGAACTGCGAGGTCACCGGGATCGATGTCGAGAACGGCAAGGTCGTCGGTGTAGAGACCACCAAGGGCCCAATCAAGGCCAACAAGGTCGGCGCCGTGCCGGCAGGCCACGCCTCGGTCGTCGGCCAGATGGCGGGTTTGCGGATGCCGGTCGAGAGCCACTGCCTCCAGGCCATGGTCTCGGAGCCGATCAAGCCGGTGCTCGACACCGTCATCATGTCGAACACCGTGCACGTCTACATCAGCCAGTCCGACAAGGGCGAACTGGTGCTCGGCGCCGGCATCGATGGCTTCAACAGCTACAGCCAGAACGGTGGCATCGACATCATCGAGCACCAGCTCGAGGGTCTGATCGAGCTCTACCCGATTGTCAGCCGCCTGCGCGTGATGCGCACCTGGGGCGGCATCGTCGACATCTGCCCGGATGCCAGCCCGATCATCTCGAAGACTCCGGTCGAGGGCTTCTACATGAACTGCGGCTGGGGTACCGGCGGCTTCAAGGCGACGCCGGGCTCGGGCTGGTCGTTCGCCCACACCATTGCGCAGGATCGCCCCCACAAGCTCAACGAGGCATTCGACCTCAAGCGCTTCGAGACCGGCTTCCTGATCGACGAGCACGGCGCTGCGGCCGTGGCGCACTAGGGGAGGAACGAGGATGCTTCTGATCACCTGCCCCTGGTGCGGCGAACGCGAGAGTTCCGAGTTCATCTGCGGCGGCGAGGGTCACATCGTACGGCCCGATCCCAGGACCGCGACCGATGAGGAGTGGGCCGACTATCTCTTCATGCGCAAGAACCCCAAGGGTGTGCACTTTGAGCGCTGGTTCCATGCGCATGGCTGCCGCCAGTGGTTTCACGTCGCGCGCGACACCGTGACCCATGAGATCCTCGCAGTATACGGCATCACCGAGAAGCCGCCCGCCCGCGACGGCGGGGAGAGCGACCGATGAGCCAGCCCTTCCGCAACAGCGACGGCGGCCATGTCGATCGCGGCCAGCGCGTCAACTTCACCTTCGACGGGCGGAGCTATACCGGTCATGGCGGTGATACGCTGGCCTCGGCCCTGCTGGCAAACGGCATCCGGCTCGTGGGCCGCAGCTTCAAGTATCATCGTCCGCGCGGCATCGTCTCCGCAGGCTCTGAAGAGCCCAACGCACTGATCCAGCTTGCGACCGACGCGCACACCGAGCCCAATATCCGCGCAACGCAGATCGAGCTCTACGACGGGCTCGTGGCGGAGAGCCAGAACCGCTGGCCGAGCCTCAATCTCGACGTCGGTGGCATCAACAATGTGCTGTCGAAAATCTTTCCGGCCGGCTTCTACTACAAGACCTTCATGTGGCCCGACGGCGCATGGATGTTCTATGAGAAGTTCATCCGCCGTGCGGCAGGCTTGGGCAGGGCGCCAACCGAGCCCGATCCCGACAGTTATGAGAAGCGCCGCACCCACTGCGACGTCCTCGTCGTCGGTGGCGGTCCGGCCGGCCTCGCGGCCGCGCACGCCGCCGGTGCCTCGGGTGCCCGGGTGATCCTGGCCGACGAACAGTCGGCGTTCGGTGGATCGCTGCTCTCCAGCCGCGCCGGGATCGGCGGCGAGCCTGCAGCCGAATGGGTCGCCGGCATGGTCAGGGACCTCGAGGCCATGCCCGAAGTCCGCTTGCTGTCGCGCACGACCGTCGCGGGTTACTACGATCATAACTTCCTGATGGCCGCCGAACGGCTGACCGACCACCAGCCGATCGGCGAACGCATCGGTCCGCGTCAGCGTGTCTGGAAGATCCGCGCCCGCCGGGTCGTGCTCGCGACCGGCGCGATCGAACGTCCGCTCGTCTTTGCCCAGAACGACCGGCCGGGCGTCATGCTCGCCGATTCGGTACGGACCTACGTCAACCGTTATGGCGTCAGGCCGGGCAATCGTGCTGTTGTTTTCACCAACAACGACAGCGCCTACCGCGCGGCGGCGGATGCGGCCGACGGCGGAATCCACGTTGTCGCCATCATTGACGTGCGTGCCAGGCCGGAAGGTGGTCCGGTGCGCGCCGCGCGTGACCGTGGCATCAAGGTGATTGCCCGGAGCGCGATCACGAACGTCACGGGTGCCAGGCAGGTTGCCGGTGTCGATGTCATGGCCCTGGGCGACGACGGCACCTCGGTCAGCGGTGCGGCCCGTTCGTTCGGCTGTGATCTCGTCATGATGTCGGGCGGCTGGAATCCCACGGTTCACCTGGCCTCGCAGTCAGGTGCCAGGATGCGCTGGGACGAGGGGCTGGCGAGCTTCGTTCCCGGTGTGCTGAAGCAGGCGCAGGCCAGCGTTGGTGCTGCGGGAGGCACGCTGTCTCTGGCGGGTTGCCTCGCGGAAGGTTCCGAGGCCGGCGCCGAGGCCGCGACATCGGCAGGCTTTCCCGTCGCGCCGATGGCTGTGCCGGATGTCGAGGCCGATGAGAGCGACGGGGTCCTCAATCTCGAGGCGATCTGGTCGGTGCCGACCGACCGCAAGGGCGCCAAGCGGTTCCACGACTTCCAGAACGACGTAACGGCGTCCGACATTGCACTGGCCCACCGCGAAAACTACGCCTCGATCGAGCACGTCAAGCGCTACACCACGACCGGCATGGGCACGGACCAGGGCAAGACCTCGAACGTCAACGGTCTTGCGATCCTGGCCGATCTCCGTGGTGAGCCGATCCCGCAGGTCGGTCACACGACGTTCCGGCCGATGTACACGCCCGTGACGATCGGTGCGCTGGCCGGCATCGACACCGGCTCCGAGCTGCTCGATCCCGTGCGCAAGACGCCGATGCACGGCTGGCACGAGAAGCATGGCGCCCGTTTCGAGGACGTCGGCGCCTGGAAGCGCCCGTATTGCTATCTGCGCGACGGCGAGACGGTGAAGCAGGCGGTCGATCGCGAAGTGCTTGCCGCACGTACGTCGGTCGCCATCCTCGATGCCTCGACGCTGGGCAAGATCGACATCCAGGGTCCTGACGCCGCCGGGTTCCTCGACCGCATCTACACCAACAGGTTCTCGACGCTGAAGGTGGGGTCCTGCCGCTACGGCCTGATGTGCAAGGACGACGGCATGGTGTTCGACGACGGTGTGACCGCGCGAATCGGCGAGAACCGGTTCCTCATGTCGACCACCACGGGGGGCGCTCCCAACGTGCTGAACTGGCTCGAGGAATGGCTCCAGACCGAGTGGACGGACCTCGAAGTCTATTGCACCTCGGTCACGACCCAGTGGGCCGCGATCGCCATCGCGGGACCCGACAGCCGCCGCCTTCTGAGCGAGCTGACCGCGATGGATCTCTCGAACGAGGCGTTCCCGTTCATGACCTGGCAGGATGGCGAGGTCGCAGGCATCGAGGGCCGCATCTTCCGCATCAGCTTCTCGGGCGAGACCGGCTTTGAGGTTCATGTGCCGTCGAGCTGCGCGCTCGCACTCTGGCGTGCGCTGATCACCGCGGGTGAGACGTACAACATCACGACCTATGGCACCGAGGCGATGCATGTGCTGCGCGCCGAGAAGGGTTTCATCATCGTCGGCCAGGATACTGACGGCACGACGACGCCCCACGACCTCGGCATGAGCTGGATCGTCTCCAGGAAGAAGGACGATTTCCTCGGCATGCGCGGGCTCTTGCGTCCCGACACCCTGCGCGAGGACCGCAAGCAGCTCGTCGGCCTGCTGACCGAGAACCCCAACGAGGTGATCCCCGAAGGCGCCCATATCTCGCCCGAACCCGCTGCCCAGGCACCGGTGCCCATGGAGGGCTGGGTGTCGTCGAGCTACTACAGCCCGAACTGCGGGCGCTCGATCGCCATGGCGCTGCTCAAGCGCGGGCACGAACGCATGGGCGAGCAGGTGGCGATCCCGCTCGAGAACAGGATCGTCAGAGCGAAGGTCGTGAAACCGGTCTTCTTCGACGAGGAGGGGGAGCGTCTCCGTGGCTGACAGCTATCTCCGCCAGAGCCCGCTGGCCCATCGCGCGCTCGACGCACGGGCGTCCGACGACACGGGTGCGGCCGCGCTGGTGCTCACCGAGCGGCGCTTCCTCGCCAAGATCAACATTCGCGGCAAGGCTGACGGTGCAACCGTGAGGCAGGCGGTCGGCGTGGAACTGCCGCCCGAGCCCAACACCGTGGCCGAGGGCAACAACCTCTGCGCGTTGTGGCTTGGGCCGGCCGAATGGCTGATCGTCGGTCCGGCAGGGGCGGAAGCGGCGATCGAAGAGAACCTGGTCGAAGCGCTCGCCGGCGCCAGTGCGTCGGTCGTCGATGTCACGGAGGGTCGCTCCACGATCCGCGTCAGCGGAGACATGGCCCGCGATGTGATTGCCATGGGCTGCCCGCTCGACCTGCATCCGCGTGCCTTCGGAACGGGACGCTGCGCTCAGAGCTTCATCAGCCGCAGCCCGGTCATCATCCACCAGGTGGCGGACAACGCTGTGTTCGACATCCACATCGAACGCAGCCAGACCGACTACCTCTGGACCTGGTTCGAGACCGGCGGCGGCCCCTACGGCGTGGCGGTGGTGCCCGAGCCCGGGACACCGACCTGGTGTCGTCCGGCCCGCTCCAGCGCCAGCGCCAAGGCTAGCGCCAAGGCCAGCGAATGACACCGGTTCCAACGAAGTGCGTGAATCCGCTCTGCATCCAAAGCCTCACAGCATGTTCCGTTCAGATTGATTCACTCTGAACGGGATATGCCCCGGCCCGGCCTCGGCCCCGATGAGACCGAAATGGAATGGTTCCTGGCCACCGGCTGCGGCCAGTGCGACGAGGCGCATGCCAGCTTCATGTGCCAGCTTCTCAGGTGAAGGCGTCGGGCATCGAGTCCTTCTTTCTGGTCATGAACGCGATCAGCGCTTCGTCGATGCCGGGATCGATGGAAGGTGCCTCGTAGTCGGCCAGCATCTCCTTCCAGAGCTTGTTGGCGCGCCTGGCGGCGTCCAGCGAGCCTTCCGACTCCCACTGCTCGAAGCTGTTGTTGTCGGCGATCGTCGAGCGATAAAAGGCGTTCTCGAAGTTGGCCTGGGTGTGGGCGCAGCCGAGGAAATGCGCACCCGGTCCGACCGTGCGGATGGCGTCCATGGCCTGGCCGTTCTCGGAGATGTCGACGCCGCCGGCCAGCACCTGCATCATGCCGATCTGGTCGGCATCCATGACGAACTTCTCGTAACCCGAGGCAAGGCCGCCTTCGAGCCAGCCCGCGGCATGCAGCACGAAGTTCACACCACCCATCAGGGTCGGCAGGATCGTCTGGGCACTCTCATAGGCCGCCTGGGCGTCGGGGATCTTCGAGCCGCACAGCGAACCGCCCGAACGGAACGGTACGCCCAGGCGGCGTGCAAGCTGGGCCGAGGCGAAGAGCACCAGGGCCGGTTCCGGCGTGCCGAAGGTCGGCGCGCCCGACTGCATCGAGATTGAGCTGCCGAAGGTGCCGAACACCACCGGTGCGCCCTTGCGGATCAGCTGTGTGGTCGCCATGCCGACGAGTGCCTCGGCAAACAGCTGGGCCACGGTGCCGGCCACCGTCACGGGGCTCATCGCGCCTGCCAGGATGAACGGGGAGACGACGCAGGCCTGGCCCGCGCCGGCATAGACCTTCATGGCCCCCAGCATGGTGCCGTCGAAGGTCATGGGCGAGTTGGCGTTGATCAGATTGATGATGCAGCAGCTGTTCTCGACCGTGTCCTCGCCGAGCACGATCTTTGCCATGTCGACGGTGTCCCGGGCGCGCTCGGGCGCTGTCACCGAACCCATGAACGGCTTGTCGCTGTAGCGCAGGTGGGCGTAGACCATGTCGAGGTGACGCTTGTTCACCGGGATGTCGACCGGCTCGCACACGGTGCCGCCCGAGTGGTGCATGGCGGGCGTCATGTAAGCCAGCTTCACGAAGTTGTTGAAGTCCTCGATCGTGGCGTAGCGCCGACCTTCATCAAGATTGCGGATGAAGGGCGGTCCGTAGACAGGAGCGAAGACGGTGGCACCGTCGCCGATCTTGACAGTGCGGTCGGGATTGCGTGCGACCTGCATGAAGTGCCTCGGTGCCGTCTTCAGCAGCTCGCGGGCCAGGCCACGCGGCACATGCAGTGTCTCGCCATCCCTGGCGACCTGGGCACCGGCGTCCTTCCACATCGCCACGATCTCGGGATCGTCCTTGATGGCGATGCCGACCTCTTCCATGATGGTTTCGGCGTTGTTCTCGATGATCTCCATGCCCTCTTCGGAGAGGACATCGAACACGGGCACTTTGCGCTGGATATAGGGCAGGGGCGTGGTGTCGAACTTCTGGCCGCGTTGCGCCCGTCGTGCGCCGCTGCCGCCCCGGTCGCCGCGTCCCCTGCGGCCCCGACGTCCGCCCCCTGCCTGGCCCTGATCCTGTTCGTCGCTCATCGAAAACTCCTGCGTTTTCGCGATTTGTGGCTGCTTATGACACGCGGTCGGGAGCCAAATCGGCCAGATTGCGCCGCAGATGCGGGCCATTTCGTCGTCTGCGGTCGGATTATCCGCCGGTTCCGGTTTGCCGCCCGTCTGTGGCTGGACCGGGGTTCCAGCCGGCAAGGCGAGGAACCGTGGCATGGCAGGCAACGTCTTCGTCGACGGATGGAAAGGACACACCCTGCTGGTGGGAGCGCGCAGCCAGGCCCGATTGGCCGGAGGCGACGCTGCCTGGCAAGGTCGATGTCGAGGACTTCCTTGCGGGCGAGCAGATCCGCTCCGGGATGCCATGACCGCGGATGTAATCCGATGACCGCGACCGGGTTTCTTGCGGCGCTGGGTTATGCCATTGACATGGTTCGCTCCTTGTCGCCAGACCTGTGGCGGCCATAACTGGGACCGACCACAAAAGAGCCCGGACAAGGACCCGGACAGGAGGAACAGCCATGTACCGTTTGATCCACGCCCGCGGCTCCGCCGCCTATGCGCCGCGTATCCTGCTCGAGGAGATCGGCGCGGAGTACGAGATGATCCAGACCGGCATCAAGTGGGGCGGCCCGCGTCATCCGGAGCTTCTCAAGCACAATCCCAACGGCTGGGTGCCGGTCCTGATCGACGGCGATGTCGCGATGCACGAGGCTTCGGCGATCTCGATCTACCTGACGGACAAACATCCGGAAGCGGGCCTTGCACCGGCGGTTGGCAACCCCGCGCGTGGGCCGTTCCTGACCTGGCTGGTCTACATGTCGAACACGCTGCAGATCGCCTACCAGATGACCTATTACCCGGCCCGCTACACCAAGGGCGAGGAGCACCATGCCGCCTCACGGGAGCGTTCCTGCGAACGGCTGCGCGAGATCTGGGGCTACATCGATGCCGCGCTCGAGGGCAGGACATGGTTTGTCGGTGAGCGTTTCAGCGCGGCCGACGTCCACCTCCACATGCTCACGACCTGGCTGAACACCGGCATGGGTCATCCCGCGCTTGCCGAGTTCCCGAACGCCAGGCGTATCGCCGACGCCGTGGCCGAGCGTCCGGCCGTGCAGATGGTGCACGCCTTCTAGTGCGTGAAGATGCTCTGCATCCGAAGCCTGAGAGCATCCTGAATCGCGCGCCGGGGGAATCGTCCGGATCGGAGGTTGCCCCTGGCCCCCCGGCCGGTTGCGTGCGGCGAACGTGCGGCGAATAATCCATGGCGGACGTCGCGAACGGTCCGGATGTCGTTTGCATGAAACTTCACTGTCCCGCTGCGCGCTAGTGAAGCGCCCTGCCATTTGTCGGGACAGATGTTGTCGGAACAGATGGCGACCGGGGAAGCCTTCGGCTGAGGGAGTGGCGCGATGAAGACCCATGCTCGTGTTGTCGTGATCGGTGGTGGTGTTGTCGGTGTCGGCACGCTCTACCACCTTGCCAGGAAGGGTTGGACCGATGTGGTCCTGGTCGAGCGCAAGGAGCTGACATCGGGCTCCACGTGGCATGCTGCCGGATTGCTGCCACTCTTCAACATGAGCTACTCGGTCGGCCAGGTACACAAGTATTCGGTGCGCTTCTATCAGGAGCTCCAGGAAGAGACCGGCATGGATGTCGGCTTCAGGAAGGTCTCCAACATCCGCCTCGCGACCAACCGCGACCGCATGGACGAGTACCATCAGTACGCCGGTGTGGCCGAGACCATCGGCGTCGAGGTCAATTTTCTCACGCCGGACGAGGTCGGGGAGGTCTGGCCGCTGTGCGACACCACCGGGCTGGTCGGTGCGATCCAGCATCCCGAAGACGGCTACATTCAGCCCGCCGATCTGACCCAGGCCCTTGCCGCCGGCGCGCGGAACCGGGGCGCCGAGATCGACCGTAACACCTGCGTCACCGGCATCGAGCGCACCTCGGGCGGCGAGTGGCTGGTCAGGACCGACAAGGGCGACATCACCTGCGAGCACATCGTGACCGCTTCGGGCAGCTTCGCCCGCGATGTCGGCGCAATGATGGGGCTCGAGGTTCCGGTCATTCCTGTCGAACACCAGTACATCGTCACCGACTCCCATCCCGCGATCGTCGCCCGCAAGGAGCAGGGCCTGCCCGAAATGGGCGTGCTGCGCGGTTCGGACGGCAGCTGGTACATGCGCGAGGAGCGCGGCGGCCTGATCCTCGGCCCCTACGAGGCCGGTGCGCCGGCCTGCTATGTCGACGGTCCTTCCGACGACATGGAATACGAACTCTTCCAGGAGGACATCGAGCGCCTGGCACCGCATATCGAGTCGGCGATCGAGCGGGTGCCGGCCTTCGGGGAGGTCGGCGTCAAGCAGGTCTACAACGGTGCGATCTGCTACACACCCGATGGCTCGCCCATTATCGGCCCGGCCTGGGACCTCCCGAACGTCTGGCTCAACGAAGGCCACAGCTTCGGCATCACCGCTGCCGGCGGTGCTGGCTGGCAGCTTGCCGAGTGGATGGTCGACGGCACGCCCACGATCGACATGCTGGGCGTCGACCCCCGCCGCTTCGGCGACTACTGCACCAGGTCCTTCCTCGTGAAGAAGAACGAGGAGGCCTACGCCAACGTCTTCACGATCCACTACCCCGACGAGGAGCGCGAAGCGGGCAGGCCGCTGCGCACCTTCCCGTGCCACGACCGGCTGAAAGAACTGGGGGCCGTCTTCGGCCAGACGTTCGGCTGGGAGCGGGCCAACTGGTTCGCGCCCGAGGGCACGCCACGGGAAGACGACTGGTCGTTCCGTCGCTCGGCCTGGTTCGAGCCCGTCGGCAACGAGGTCCGCAACACGCATGAGAACGTCGGCATGCTCGACATGTCGGCCTTCGCCAAGTGCCGTATCTCTGGCCCCGGTGCCGAGGACTTCCTCGACTCCATGATCGCCAACAAGCTGCCGAAGACCGTCGGCCGTGTCGGTCTCGTGCATTCGCTGACCGATCCCGGCGGTGTGCATTCCGAGTTCACGATCCGGCGCGAGGCGGCTGACAGCTTCTACATCGTCAGTGCGGGCGCCACGACACGCCTCGACCACGACTGGCTCAGGAAGCACATGCCGACCGACGGCTCGGTGCGCTTCGACGACCTGACCAACCGGATGGGCGTGCTGGTGATCGCGGGGCCGAAGTCCCGCGAACTGTTGCAGCGCATCACCCGCGATGATCTCTCCAACGAGGCCTTCAAGTGGCTTTCGGGACGCTGGATCGACGTCGGCCTCGCACCGTCGCTCGCGATCCGCATGAACTTCGTCGGCGAGCTCGGTTGGGAGCTTCACCACCCGGTCGAGTACCAGAACCATATCTTCGATGCCGTCATGGCCGCCGGCGAAGACCTCGGCATCAGGCCCTTCGGCATCCGTGCCATGGATTCGATGCGGCTCGAGAAGTCCTACAAGCTCGTCGGCCAGGAGATGTCGATCGAATACGCCGCCTTCGAGAGCGGGCTCGATCGGTTCGTCCATCTCAACAAGGGCGACTTCAAGGGCCGGCAGGGCCTGACCGCGTGGCAGCAGCGCGGTTTCCGGAATCGGTTCGTCACAATGGAGGTACACGACGTGACCGACGCCGACGCGCTGGGCAACAACCCGATCCGCAAGGACGGCAAGCTGGTCGGCCGCGCCACCTCCGGCGGCTATGGCTTCCGGATCGGCAAATCGATGGTGCTCGCCATGGTCCATCCCGACCAGGCGGCCGAGGGCAACGAACTCACGATCGACATTCTGGGTGAGACCAGGCGGGTGACGATCCTGCCGGAAAGCCCGTTCGATCCCGGAAACGAACGCCTGCGCGCCTGACCCCACCCGGTGTCATCGCGGCCACGCAAAACCGCAATCCCGTCACGTGATGGCGTTGCGGTTTCCGGGATGACCGCGCGGTGGTCTGTGCGGTGGTCTGGCCCTCGTCGGGCAGCACCATCGCCATCCGGCTCATGCCGAAGCCGGCTTCGCACGAAGGGGGCGAAACATCGAGCGGATCGCTTGAGGCCCGGCCCGCCCGACTCTCGCCCGATTATGAGACCATGATGCCCTCCAATCTGGTATGAGGATGCCATGATCCAACGTGCATATGCAGGTTTCATTGCCGGGCTTCTGCTGATCGCCATCGGGCGCGCTGAAGCGCATCCCCATGCCTGGATCGATCTCGTGAGTGCGCCTGTGTTCAACGATGCGGGAGAGATCACCGGCATCGAGCAGACATGGACCTTCGATATCTACTACTCGCTTTTCATCGTCGAGGAGCTGAAGGCCGAAGGGGGTGTCACGCAGGCCGGTCTTCAGGACGTGGCCGACGAGAACATGATGACCCTGGAGCCCTTCCGCTACTTCAACGATGTGCGCATCGGCTCTCATTCTCTGGCGCTCGGCATTGCGGAGGGTGCGGTGACGGGGATCGCGGGCGAACGGATCTGGATGCGTTTCACGGTTCCGCTTGAGCAGCCGATCGATCCTCGTGACGACGCCATTCGTTATGCCATCTTCGATCCGACCTACTTCGCCGAGATGTTGCATGTCGAGGGCGAACCGATCTCGCTCGCCGGTGGTGCGCCGTCCGGATGCGACACGGACCTGATCGCGCCGGAGCCGACGCCCGAGGCGGTCGGGTTGGTCGCCGCCCTCGACATCAATGCCACCGCTCCCGACAACTTGGGTGAATTGTTCGCCGAATGGATCGCAGTGGATTGCTGAACCCGCCCGCGCGGGTCTGGGGGATTGTCGCACTCGCCGGGACCCTGGCGGGCTGCCTTGTTGTCTGGCTGATTGCCGTCACGGGGCTGTGGGGCGATGCCGTTGTCTGGATTCAGGCTCGGCAAAGGGCATTCTTCGATGCCCTGACCGCAGCCATCCATGCGATCCGTGAGCAGGGCCGCGCCGCGGCGTGGACGCTGATCGCTGTGAGTTTCCTCTACGGCGTGTTCCATGCGGTCGGGCCCGGGCATGGCAAGGCGGTGCTGGCGACCTATCTGATGACCCAGCGCAGCGATCTGGCGCGGGGGCTCGGATTGTCGTCGATGTCGGCCATGTTCCAGGGACTGACGGCCATCGTCGCCGTTCAGGTGGCGGTGCTGATCCTTGAAATCCCCTTGCGGCAGGCACGCGGCCTGGCAACCGATCTCGAAACGGTCAGCTATGGCCTTGTCATGCTGATCGGCGTGGTCCTCTGCATCTCAGCCCTGCGGCGCATGAGAGGGAAGGGGCATCGCCACCATCACGGTTCGGTCGAAGCGGGCTGGGGGTGGCGCAAGCTGGTGGCTGTGGCCTTCACCATCGGCCTGCGCCCCTGCAGCGGCGCCATCCTTGTGCTCCTGCTCGCCTGTGCTATCGATCTGCGCTGGGCCGGCATCGGGGCCGCGATCGCCATGTCGGCGGGCACGGCACTCTCGCTCGGCATTCTTGCGTTGGTGACGCTGGTGTTTCGCGATCATGCGGCACAACTGGCCGAACGGCTCGGGCACAGCCACTCTCACAGCCATGGGCCGAACTGGACCGACTGGATCGCCCTTGCCGGCGGCGTTGTGATCCTGCTGCTCGGTCTGTCACTCCTCAGGACGGCGCTCGCCACACCACAACACCCCTTGTTCTGAGGCACCCCCTTGTTCTGAGCCGCCGCAGCTGATCTAGGCCGCCTTGCCGTGGATCGCTTCCTTGCGCTGGGCAACGTAGTCCCGCATCGCCTCCTCCCTGGCGGGGTCGAGCGGCGGTTTCTCGTAGTTCTTCAACATGCGCTTCCAGACGTCGTTGGCGCGTGTGGCGGTGTCCTTGGCGCCAGCCTCCGACCAGTTCTCGAAGTTGTTCCAGTCCGACACCAGCGGTGCGTAGAAGGCGTCCTCGTAGCGCGCCAGCGTATGTCGGGCGCCGAAATAGTGCCCGCCCGGCTGGACCTCGGCGATGGCGTCGAAGGCGAGGCTGTCGTCGTCGACCCGAATGCCTTCCAGATAGACCGCCATCATTTGCAGCATCTCGACGTCGATGATCAGCTTTTCGAAGTTGCCGACAAGGCCGCCTTCGAGCCAGCCCGCGGCGTGAAAGATGATGTTGGCGTGGCCCATGACTGCGGCCCAGAGCGACATCATGCTCTCATAGGCGGCTTGGGCATCGGGCGCATTCGATGCGTTTGTGTTCGATGAACGATAGGGCACCCCGTAGCGGCGGCAGAGCTGACCGGTCGCCTGGGTCGCCAGTGTGTATTCCGGCGTCCCGAAGGCCGGTGCGCCGGTCTTCATGTCAACATTGCTGGTGAAGCCGCCGTAGACCGCAGGCGCGCCGGGCCGGACGATCTGGATCAGCGCCAGGCCGAACAGCGCCTCGGCGTTCTGCTGAGCCAGCGCGCCCGCCACGGTGGCGGGCGCCATCGCGCCGGACAAGGTGAAGGGTGTGACGACCACGGGCTGGTTGGCACGGGTCAGCGTCAGAAGCCCCTGGGCCATGTTGGCGTCGAGCTGTCGCGGCGAGTTCGTGTTGATGCCGCCCGCTGTCACGACCTTCCGCTCCAGGTCGCTGTCGTTCATGCCATGGGCAATCTTGGCGAGTTCCAGGCCGTCGCGTGCCCTGCCGGCACCCAGAAGGCCCGATCCCACCACCTTGTCGGTCAGCGTGTAGGCCGCGAGCCCCTGATCGAGGTGGCGCGAGTCCTGATGAAGATCGAGCGGCGCGAACGATCCCGCACCGCTGATCTGGAGAATGTCGAACATCTGGATCAGGCGAATGAAATCACAGAGTTCGTTGAAAGTGCCGGCGCGTCGACCGCGGTCGAGATCGCTGGTGAAGGCAGGCCCGCCGACCGGTCCGAAGTTGATGACGTTGCCGCCGACCTCGATCGATTTTGCAGGATTGCGTGCGTGCTGTGTAAAATGTTCGGGTGTCGTCGTGATCCGTTCCTCCACGAGCCCGGGCTCCATGAAGACCATCTCGCCTGCCTCGTCGACCCGCGCACCGGCATCGCGCAGCAGGCTCCGCGTCTCCCCGCAGAGCACCTTCATGCCGAGTTCGTCGAGCACGCGCAGCGACGTGCGGTGGATCGCCTCGATCTGATCGGCGCGCAACGGTTCGATCGGCGGGAAGGGGTTCTCGACCTTGCGCCACGGCAGGGTGTTGAGCGCCCTGCGCTCGGTGCCCAGGTCCTTCCGCGTCCGGCGTTGTCGCGCCATGGCGTTGCTCCCGTTGAGTGTGTCTGAATGTTACTCCGATTTCCGATGCCTGCAAGGACAATTCGCATTGACAGCTTGTGCGCCAGACCGTCTCATGGCGTCGGTCTCAAATCGGCAGGTCTCCTCCATGAACGACATTCCCCTCGAAAGCATCCGCATGGCGCGCGATACGCGCGGCATTGCGCAGCACGATGCCGAGCCGCAGATCGATATCGTGCGGATGCGTGGCTACCGACTCGGCCGCGTGCAGCAGATGCTGCAGGAGAGGAACCTCGGCGGCGTCTTGCTCTACGACCCGATCAATGTGCGCTACGCCAACGGCTCGTCGAACATGCAGGTCTGGATCCTGCATAACCAGCACCGCTACTGCTGGGTACCCGCCACGGGCAAGACGGTGCTGTTCGACGATCCGCTCACCGTCCATCTGGCGGAGCATCTGGAGACCATCGCCGAGATCCGGCCGGCGCGGACATGGACCTATTTCGGTGCAGGCGACGACTATGAAAGTAAGGTCACCGTGTGGGCCGATGAACTGGCCGATGTGATCCGCGAGACCGCCGGCGGCGAGACGCGCGTGGCCGCAGACCACCTCGACCCCTCAGGCGCGAAGGCGCTGGAGGCCCGGGGTTTCACGATCCACAACGGCCAGGAAGTCATGGAGCGGGCCCGTTCGATCAAGTCCGATGACGAGATCCGGGCGATGCTGATTTCGATCTCCGTCTGCGAGGCCGGCATGGCGAAGATGCAGGAGGAGCTCAGGGCCGGCATCACCGAGAATCAGCTCTGGTCGAACCTCCATCAGGTCAACATCGCCATGGGTGGTGAGTGGATCGAAACCCGACTGCTGTCCTCGGGCGGGCGCACCAACCCGTGGTTTCGCGAATGCAGCGACCGGATCATCCGGGCGGGCGAACTGGTGGCCTTCGACACCGATATGATCGGTCCCTTCGGTTACTGTTCCGACATCAGCCGCACCTGGTTCTGCAAGCCTGGCCGCCCGACCGACGAGCAGAAGCGCCTTTACAACTACGCTTACGAGCAGATCCAGACGAACATCGACGAGATGCGCGCGGGGCGCACCTTCCGCGAGGTCGCCGAGACCTCCTGGCGGGTGCCCAACGAGTTCGTCGCCCGGCGCTACGGGGCGATGACCCACGGCGTGGGCCTTGCCGACGAATGGCCATATCTGACCTTCTCCGACAAGGCCGATACCTCAATGCCCGGCATGCTGGAAGCCGGCATGACCGTCTGTGTCGAGAGCTACATCGGGGCCGAGGACGGCAACGAGGGCGTCAAGCTGGAGGAGCAGGTCCTGGTCACCGGGGACGGTCCCCAGCGCCTGTCGACCTATCCTTACGAACACGAGCTCCTGAACTGAGAGCCGCCGTGTCCCGGCAAGACCTCGAAAGCATCGCTCCAGACAGCAACACACTGGCCCGCAACACACCGGGTCTTGCGCAGCACGACGCTGAACCGCAGATCGACATGAAGCGCATGCGTGCCTACCGGCTGGGCCGCATTCAGGAGCAGCTCGGGCGCCTCGATATCGGCGGCATCATCCTCTACGACCCGCTCAACATCCGCTACGCGACCGGCTCGTCCAACATGCAGGTCTGGTTCACCCACAACCCGATCCGCTACTGCTGGGTCCCGGTCGAAGGCGTGCCGGTGCTGTTCGACTATGCGAAGTCGATGCACCTCCATGGCCATCTGGAAACCATCCGCGAGGTCCGGCCGGCGATCGGCTACATTTACATGACCGCCTCCGAACGTATCGATGAGCGGGTCGCGCTCTGGGCAAGGGACATCGACGAGGTCATGCGCGGCGACAACGCGGGCAAGCGCATTGCCGCCGACCGTCTCGATTTCGAGGGTGCCAACGCCCTGCAGGCGATGGGTTACGAACTCCACAGCGGCACGCGCGTCACCGAGCTGGCGCGCGTCATCAAGTCCGACGACGAGGTCGCCGCCATGTGCATCGCGATCTCGGCCTGCGAGGCCGGCATGACGAAGATGCATGAGGAGCTCCGGCCCGGCATCACCGAGATCGAGCTCTGGTCGCATCTCCACCGGGTCAACATCGCGCTCGGCGGCGAATGGATCGAGACCCGGCTTCTGGCATCGGGCGGGCGCACGAACCCGTGGTTCCGCGAGGCGTCCAGCCGGATCATCCGGGCCGGCGAGCTGGTCGCCTTCGACACCGATCTCGTCGGACCGCTGGGCTACTGCGCCGATATCTCACGCACGTACTTCTGCGGGCCCGGGCGCCCGACCGACGAACAGAAGCGGCTCTACACCTATGCCTACGAGCAGGTGCAGCACAACATCGACATGCTGCAGCCCGGCATGACCTTCGTCGAGGCGGCCCAAAAGTCCTGGCGCATCCCCAACGAGTTCCACGCCCGCCGCTATGGCATCACCGCCCACGGCGTCGGCCTGGTCGACGAGTACCCGTCGATCGCCTTCACCGACAATGCCGATATGTCGTCGACCGGCATGCTGGAGACCGGCATGACGCTCTGCGTCGAAAGCTACATCGGTGCCGAGGACGGCAACGAAGGCGTGAAACTCGAAGAGCAGGTCCTGATCACCGACAAGGGTGCGGCACGGCTCTCGACCTTCCCTTACGAGGATGTGCTGCTGAACTGACTGCCTCGATTGTCATCCCGGCCGCCGTGGAGCGGAGAGCCGGGATCCCGACAGGCCCGCGCTGGCAGCCCCGCGATCCTCTCCAGGTCCCGGATCATCGGGCGGCGATGCTGTCGGGGTGGCGCTTGAGATTGGACGGCCATCGGCGGGTCTCAGCGCGGCCACCGTCGAACATGCCGGCCTCATCGCCCCATGCGTCCCATCCGGGCCGGGTCTGGCGGGCGAACATCTCAAGATAGGGGCCGTCGATCAGCCGTTCGATGCGGTCATAAACCTCATCCGGCTTGCGGCTGTGCTCGCGCCGGGGTGCGACCACAAGCTGGCGCACGTCACGGCCCTGGCGCTGCGGCTTGCCACGGGTTGCCAGCAGGCATTGTTCCGGGTTCGCCCGCGTCCAGTATCCCATCCCGGTGAAGAAATCCCGGTCGGTGTAGCTGCCCCTGCCGGTCGCCGACCGGTTCAGCTTCGCCCAGGTGAAGCCAACCGTCTTGTAGGTGAAGCCCCATGCCTCAATCAGGTCCAGCGCCCGGGGAAGGTGCGTGTCGGTCGTCCACATGAGCAGCGCCGCATCCGGGGCCGCCCATGACGCAACGGGGAGCGCTGCCAGGTCACGTTGTGACATGCAGCCGTAATGCGCCGTGGCGCTGCGACCCTCGCCCTTCCCGCTCCATGTGGCGAAGTGCCACGGCGGATCGGCGTAAATGACCGCGTAACGGCCCGCCTGGGGCGGGGTGCCCGCCCAGTGTGGCGTGTCAAGGACCATGAGGGTTATCCTTTGATTTATGCAATCAAGGAAACCCTATATCTTGTTGAGATTCAAGCATTTTCTGGTTTATCCTTAAATTACACAGATGTTGAGGTTCGTGCTTGTCCCCAGCCCAAGATGTCGTGGTCGTCAGGCCAGATCCGGGTATCCCAGAGCGGCTGCCTGTTGCTCCATTGCCTCGATCGTGTGGTAGACCGAGGCCGGCAGAAAGTTGAATCCGGCCAGCCGCACGGCCTTTCGGGCCTCGGCGACATCGGTGTTCCCGGACGCCTCGACCAGAGCCAGTTGCATCGCCTCGACCTCCTCGTCGCGCCGCCCGATATGGGTGACATAGGGCAGGTTCGGCGCGAGCGGGGTGGTGGTGAGCAGACGCGTGCCTGCAACCCGTTCGGGCATCGTGTCGCACCACAGTGCGTGGGACACGCAGTCGATGGCGCAGACGTCGGCCTCGCCCTCCGCCACCTTGCGCAGCGAGGCGTGGTGATGTCCCGTTTCGATCACCTTGCTGAAGAAGCGGCCGCCGCGGGCATGGGGCGCGACCGTGGCGCGCAGCGCGTTGAAACCGGATTGGGAGTCGAAGCCGTTCACCGCGGCGCGTTTGCCGCGCAGGTCCCCGATCGACGTCGCGGGGTCATCGTCACGGACCATGACAACGCTGCAGTACTGGTGACTCACGGTGTGCGGCGCGCTGTAGAAGGGGATCGCCACCAGCCGGACCTTGTCTGCGAAGTCGTGGGTCAGCGGATAGCCGCAGGTCTGGGAGAGCAACAGATCGGGCGACGACCAGTGATCGAACCGGTCCCCGAAGTCGCCGCGGTCGAGTGTGTCGGGCACATCGCGGAAGCCGTGACAGCGAAGCGCCGTGGCGATCGCCCGCCACCACGCATCGGTTGCCTCGCGCAGCGGTTCCAGATCGTACATGGGCAGGCTGGCGATGGTCATGCGTCTCGCCCGAACGAACTGCCTTCATGCCGGGTCAGGCCGTCGCAGATCTCGTACCAGTCCGGCTTGTCGGCGGTGAAGATGTGTTTCGCCAGCCTGAGGTTGGTCGGCTGATCGAGAGTGCCTGCCGAGACTGCGACGTAATCGGCAAAATCCGGCTTCCAGAACAGGCTCGATCCGCAATGCCGGCAGAAGCCGCGTTGCGCCGTGTCCGAAGCGCGAAACCAGGTCAGCCCCTCGTCCGTGTCGAATCCGAGCCGGTCCGTGTCGCAGGCGCTGTAAGCCGCGAAGTTGCCGTGCATCCGTTGGCACTGGCCGCAATGACAGGCGACCACCTCGCGCATAGCGCCTGTCACGGTGTAACGCACGGCACCGCACAGGCAGCCGCCAGTGTTGTTGGCCCCGTGGTTGTCCTCGTGGTGGGCATTGCCGGTCATGGTGGAAGCCTTATTCGTCCATCGTTGCCAGGAGATGTCGCGCCAGTCCCGGGATCTCCGGCGGCTGGACGACGGCCGACCGTATCAGGGAATCGAAGTGTTGCGTGAGTAGCCGAATATGGTCGGTGCTGTTGAAGACGAAATAGACCTCGCCCGTGTATAGCACCGCACGTTTGGGCCCGAAGATCGTCATCGGCGGTGCGTAACGCTCCAGAGCGTCGAAAAGAAACCAGCGCACCGTCGGATAGAGTTCGTCGGCCAGGGTTGCGATGGTTTCGAGCTGTTGATGCCGCGCCTCCGTCGGCAGGTCGCGCCAGATGCCCTCGCCGGCCGCAAACCCCTCCAGGGCATGGAGCGAACTGCAGATCTCCATATCGGTCTCGGGCCGGCGTGAGTAGGCAAGGTGGTCCTGGGCCGTGCGCACGGCGAGCTCCGGGCTCATGCCCTTGCTGGCGTTGTACTCGAACGCGTTGACCTGCCGGGTCTTCAGCAGATCGGGCAGGGTGGTCGGCACATAGCGCACCTTGTAGCCGGCCGCCTCGGCATGCCACGCGCGCAGCTTCCGGTTGGCCGGGTCCCACGCGTCGGTCGCGATCTCCAGCGGCGTGCCGATGATCGCGTCGTCTGCCTGCTCCTGCTGGCTCAGGCCGAGCAGCCAGTCGGCGCTGACCTGGCAGGTCTGCGCGATGGCCGCGACCGTGTCGGCGCGGGGCAGCCGGTCCTCCCGGGTGCTGAGAAGCTGCGACAGCGTCGAGCGATCGACGCCGATCTGCCGGGCGAAGGCGGCCTGGCTGCCGCCCTGCCGCTTGATGACTGCCATCAGGCGTTCGCGGAACACACGGGTGGCGTCGCGTCTGTCGTAGGGACGCATGGTTTACCACAATTGTTGATAAAAATGAACATACGATGTCTTTGGTGACAAAGCGATGCAAAATGTTTGCAGAGTCACATTGTCGCGAGGGCTTTGGTGTCGCTCCAATGACACCCGACGAAAATGACATGTGACGAACGGGGAGGCTTCGTTGGGGCGCATGACAATCCGAACCGACACCTTGCGAGCAGACACCCCGGCGCTGTGGCGTCGCTGGGAACTGCCCACCTGGGGCGTGATCCTTGTGATCTACGCCAGCTGGCTTGCGCTGACATGGTGGCACGCCGCCTTGCCGGCATGGCTCATCATTCCTGTCGCGGCAATTCTGCTGTGCTGGCACGGCCATCTGCAGCACGAGGTGCTCCACGGTCACCCCACGCGCATCACCTGGCTGAACGAGCTCCTGGTCTTCCCGCCGCTCGGCATGTGGTTTCCGTACGGGCTCTATCGTGACACACATCTTGCGCACCACATGGACTTCCATCTGACATGTCCGATCGACGATCCCGAGAGCTGCTACGTCACGCCCCGGCAGTGGGAGCGGATGGGTGCGTTCCGCAAGGCCGTGCTTCGGTTCAACAACACGGTCCTTGGCCGCTTATCGATCGGTCCGGCCCTTGCGACCGGCGCGCTCTGCGGCGACGCTGTCCGTCGCTTGGCGCAGGGTGACACCACCGATCTCAACAGCTGGGTCCTGCATGCCATCGGCTGTGCCCTGGTTCTGACCTGGCTCGTCGGCGTGGTGGGCTTTCCGCTCTGGCTCTACCTGCCCTGCATGTATCTCGGGGTTTCGCTGATCATGATGCGGTCCTATGCCGAGCATCGTCCGGCGGTCTCGGTCGATCACCGCATCTGTATCAACGAGGCCGAAGCGCCCATGGCCCTGCTCTTCCTCAACAACAACCTGCACGCGGTGCACCACGAACTGCCGGGTACCGCGTGGTACGAACTGCCGCGTATCTACCGCGAGAACCGGGACGCCTGGCTCGAAGCCAACGGCGGGTTTCTGTGGAAGGGCTACCGCGACATCGTCAGGCAGTTTCTCTTCGTGCCGAAGGACGAGCCTGTCCATCCGAACGTTCATCCGAATGTCGAAGAGCTGGCACCGGAGGCGCAGCACACCTGACCGCGGCACCGCCCTGGCTGATCCCGTCACCTTCCTGACCCTTCGCCTTGCGCTCGCCGTGGTGCCGCCTGCGCGGCTGTGGAGGCGTGCGTGATACCGCGCTTGCCATGGCCGACGCGGCGTCAGCTGCTCTGGGCGACGATCACGCTTGCCATCGGAACGGCGGGCGGCATCGTCTTCGATTCGGTCGGCGTTCCCGCTGCCTTCCTGGCCGGTTCGATGATAGCCGTCGCGCTGGCGGCGCTGGCCAGGGTGCCGGTCGCCCTGCCGATGCCCCTGCGCGAGGCTGCGTTTGTCATCCTCGGCGCGATCCTGGGTACGACCGTGGATCGCCGGACCCTCGACGCCCTGCCCGAGTGGCCGGTCTCCCTTGTCGGCTTGCTGATCGGCCTGGTGCTGTTGATGACGCTGGTTCCGCTCTACCTGGAGCGGCTGCACGGGATCGACCGCCGCACGGCGCGCATGTGCGCCATTCCGGGCGCGCTCGGCCATGTCGTCGTGCTTGCCCTGCAGCTCAATGTCGACGCACGGCGTGTTGCCATCCTCCACACCCTGCGTCTGGCCACGCTTCTCACGCTGATTCCTGCGGTCGGCGCGCTCAACGACGAACTCAGGCATGTTGCGCTTGCGGGCGCGAGACCGGCGCTCGACTGGGGTCCGGCGATCCTGCTGATCGCGCTGTCATGTGCCATCGTGCCGCTTGTGAAGACGTTGCGCTTCCCGGCACCGACCTTCATCGCGCCGATGTTGTTCGTCGGCGGGCTCTCAATGACCGGTGTGGTCGACGGCCTCATGCCGGGCGAGCTTCTGTATCCGTCGCTGATCGTCAGCGGTTCGGTCGTCGGTGCCCGCTTTGCCGGGACGACGCTGCCCTACATGTGGCACAGCCTGAAGGCCGGTGTCGGCGGCATCCTGCTGGGCATCGTCCTGATGGGTCTGATGGCCTGGCCCGTTTCGGTGTTCACCGGCGTGCCCTTCGTCCAACTCTGGCTTGCCTATGCGCCAGGCGGCTTTGATGCCATGCCGGTGCTTGCCTTCTCGCTCGGCCTGGACCCGGCGTTTGTCGCGGGCCACCAGCTCATCCGTTTTGTTGCGATCAGCGCGGCGCTCCCGTTCCTCTTCCGCTGGCCGAAGGACGTGGACTCGTGAGCGCGCCGCCCTGGCCGAGCGCCAGGCGCATGATGGGCCGGGCCGGCAGGCGTCGAACGACCTCGCTGACTGCGCTTCAATGAGGCCGGGGCACGTGTGCCCCGGAAGCGTCTTCAGCAGTAACAAGCCCTGCCCGTCGCACACCTTCGCTTCAATGAGGCCGGGGCACGTGTGCCCCGGAAGCAAGACCGCCTGGTACCTCGTCGATGCCAGCAGGATGATGCTTCAATGAGGCCGGGGCACGTGTGCCCCGGAAGCCCCGGACCTTGCGGAGCCGCCACTCGGCGGCGTAGCCACGCTTCAATGAGGCCGGGGCACGTGTGCCCCGGAAGCGCTCCCTTCACTGAGGCGCACAAACGAAGACGGCGGAAGCTTCAATGAGGCCGGGGCACGTGTGCCCCGGAAGCTCGGCACCGGCTTGTGGAAGTCCGACCACCCGATGGGCTTCAATGAGGCCGGGGCACGTGTGCCCCGGAAGCAGATTTCGGCTTGGGTGTCCTTGAACTCTTGAAGGTGCTTCAATGAGGCTGGGGCACGTGTGCCCCGGAAGCGCCGGACAGTCCGTTCGAGGCGGCGGACCAATTCTCCGCTTCAATGAGGCCGGGGCACGTGTGCCCCGGAAGCTACTCGTTGCGCCGCTCGTCGAGATAGGATTGCTCAAGGCTTCAATGAGGCCGGGGCACGTGTGCCCCGGAAGCCGCCATCCTATAATCCATTGCAGAGAAACACAAATCCCGCGTGAATTCGAGCGCTGCCTTGCCTTGCAAGGCGGTCAGCCCCGAAATCCCGGCCCATGCGTTTACAATTTCAAACATCCGAATGATAACAGCCACTTGCAGGAATCGAGCGCTGGTGAGGTTCATATCGGCACCGGACCTCTCGAATCGACGCGGCAGCAGGTCACGGAAACCCCGATGTCTCACCTTGTCCCCTCGGTTGGCGTTATCAGATCACCGTTGCCTGACGTTGTACCTGCGAAAACTGCTTGCCGATGCTTTCGATCGCCGGATTGACCTTTGCGGCAGGGCCGACATCGAGCAAAAGAACGTGATCGTGGCCGTCCTTCACCGCCTCACGAAGCTCTGTCTCGAGTTCGGCACGGCGTCTCCTTGTCAGTCGACACTGGAAGACCGAAAGTTGCAGCCATTCTCCATATCCCTGCATGATCCTGAACACCCGCCGCCAACGCCGTTTGTCGGCGATGTCGTAAGTGACAATATAGAGTTGTTCCTTGCTCATGCAGAGACGTTCAACGTGGCAGGTAGTGAGGGTATGACGGCAACTCCCCGAGCAGGAAACGCGACAGCAATCGGGCCTGCACGATCAGCATTCGGCGCATGCTGACGCGGTAGCCGAAGACGGGGTGTGTCGTTTCCTGCGACAGCCGGCGTTCGAAGGCCTGCACGAACCTGCGGCGGCCGGCCTGGTTCAGCGCCGTTCCGGTCGGGGCCACGACAAAATCGCCTGGCCGGATTTCGCCGTTGTTAACAGCATTGAGGACAACGCTGTCGGCGATGATCGGCCGGAACGGTTCCATGATATCGAGCGCAAGCGCCGGTCGTCCGTAGCGCGGCGCATGGAAAAAGCCGCGATAGGGATCGAGCCCGACGGAACTGAGTGCGACGGTCAGGTGCCGCGTCAACATGGCATAGGCCAGGGACAGCATGGCGTTGACGGGGTCCGCCGGAGGGCGGCGATTTCTGGCCCTGAAGTCGAAAGCGTGCGATCCCTTGTCGGATTGCGGCGCGTCGATCAGCCCGGCAAAGGCACGGAAGTAAACGGCCGCCGCATCCCCTTCGAGGCCAAGAAGCCTTGCGGGTGTCTCGGCACCTCCGACGGATTTCCTGGCCGCTGCCAGGCGATCAAGGACGGGTTTGCGTTCATCCGGCATTCCCCGCCAGTTTCGCCGCAGGATCGTCCGCTGGTTGACGATCTTGGCAGCAACGAGCTCCCGTGAAAAACGCAAACAGGCCGCCCTGTCGAAGCTCATGGCATATTGTGCCGTGCGCACCTCGACATTGCGATGCCCCGCGCCGTGTGCAATGCCGCGAAACCAGCCGCCGTAGCTGTGGAAACTGACCGGGATCTCCCGTTCAAGCAGGGCCGAGAGGGCCGGCGTCGTGATCGCGATATTGCCGAACAGCGCGACATCGGAAATGTCGATAAGGCGAACCCGGGTCTCCTCTTCGTCATGGCTGATTTTCAGGGATTGCGCGTCCTTGCCGATACGGGCCCCCTGGGCCTGAACCACAAGCGGCAAGGCGTCATCCGCGGGCACGGCGACAGAACGCGGTTCGAGGGACATGCCCGACAGGCAGCGAACCTCATCGGGCAGGCACACGGTCACAAGCGCACACCGCGGACATTTCGGGCTGTCCTTCAGGGGCGGCGGTATGCGGCCCTGCGTCACGGTCAGCCGCAAATCGCCGACTGCCGCGAGCGTTACAGACCGCAGGTCGTCATCGAGCGCCACCCGCACACGCTCTCTGCTGCCGGCATACCATATCGCACCCTCTTCGACGCGATAGCCATGCTCTTCGAGAAGCAGGGCCTGAAGGCACACCTGGATGCGTTCGGGCTCAAAAGCACCGTGTGCGACATGCGGGCGCTTGCCGCGCTTGTAGTCGACGGGCGTGACCGTGCCGTTCCCGGCCTCTGCGACATCGAGCCTGGCAATAACGCCCAGCCGCTGCGATGACAGTGTCATCGAACGACTGACGACGCTTTCAAATTCGGCAGCGTCGTCGTCGAGCGCTTCGGGTGCCGGCAACGGCGTACCGGGCTTGTCGACACGGGCGTGGACGCGCCGGCCCTCGACCGTATCGCCGGTCTCGGCCCATTCGCCCTGTGCCCACATCAGATAGGCCAGGCGCGGACAATAGACGAATTCGTTGACCATGCGGGCCGGGGCCAGTGGGGTCTGGTCATCGGCCGCGGGCGCCGTAAGGTGCAGTTCAAACTGGCCGCCGGATGTCATCGTCGCCATTATTGTCCGCGACGAACGGACTTTCCGCGACGAACAGGCCCCCGCCGCGATGGCTGTCGCGACCGAGCAGCAACGGCCCGTCCACGGCGGTGGTGAAACGCAGGCGCAGGCGGGCCGAAGGGTTCCCGCCTTTTGGCCCCGCACGGAACGCCAGAACGTCGATGCACGGCACGGGCAGGCCGCGGCGTCGGCATTCGAGCGCGGCATCCTCGCACACCGCCGCTTCCGCGTCGCGGCCACGGCTGGCGTGACGGGTCGGACGATAGGGCGTTCGGCTTGTCCAGGCCCGTGCGGGTCCGACAATCGGATCGCCCTCGGGAGGCGTAACGGGTTCGGCAAATTCCAGGACACCGAGCCGACCGGCCCGCAACCGGCGCAGGCACGGAACGATCTCGTCGAACATCGCACGCTCTGCGGGTTTCGGAGCGCCCCGCGAACGATCGCAGAGCCACGGCGCAGCCACCAGAAGCCGGTCGAGATGACCATCGCCATCGGCATCCTCGGCGGTCAGGAAGATATGGCGGTGTCGGCCCGATCGTGCCGGCCCGTCGCCTTCGTGGCCGCAGAAAAGAAGAGGCACATTGCCGTCGTCGCATCGGGAAAGCGCCATCAGCGCCCTGCGCACGGCCTCAAGCAACGGGCCGGTATCGGCGACGCCGATGCGGTTTTCCGGCGGCATGGCAAACACCCACAGGCCGCGGCCTGTCCTGCGGACAGGCTGCATGAGACCGAGGCCGACATAGCGGCCATCGCCGATCGCGAGCGGGCCGGGAACCGGTTCCCGGAAGACGATCTCCAGATGCCACAGGCGGGAGGCGCAGAACCGCCCCGCCGCAAAGGCTTCGGCACGGGTGCCCTTTGCATCGAACGGCTCCCGCTGGACCCGCACCGTCATGGGGGGTACGGCGATCCCGGCATGGCGCAGGGCCCGGGTGACCGCGCCAGTCGCCCGTGCCTCCTCCTCAAGCCGAACGGGTGCGGATTTGCGACCGCCGGCGCGCCTGGCAGAAAAGGGTAGCGCCACCGGCGTCACCGATCGCCATGACCGATGGCCTTTTTCGTCGGCGATCCCGTAGTGCTTCAGCATCGTGTCGGCGGCAGTCGGCAGAAGACGGCGTCCCCTGCCCAGATCGAGGCCCGCAAAGGCCCAGTCGATGTCGCCGGATTCGATCCTGCAGTCCGGCGGAACCTCGACCAGCAGGCGGCGGATGCCGTAATCGGCGTGCTTATGGCCGATGGACGGCAACGGCACGATGCGAATCCGCGCACTCTTGTCGCGCGGCCCGGCACCGCGTCCAATCACAAGGCGCTCGATCTCCGCTTGCCGCTTTGGAAGTCCCGAAGCCAGTCCCGAAATGAGCCTGGCGGCGGCCAGATCGCGCACCCTCTCGACCAGCTGCACCGCGTCGGACGCCGACTGTGGCTGCCAGCCCTGGCCCGCAGTATCGCGAATCTCGTAAACCCTGTGCCATGGCGGGCTGTCACATGGCTGGCTGCCATAGGCAATGCGGTTGAAACGGGGCTTCGGCGGCTGGGCAAAAACCAGCCCGTCGGGTACGCGGTGTGCCGGATCCTTCTTCGTCGGCTTGTTCCGGTAACGGGGCGAAAACCGGCTGACGAATGCACGATGGCGCGCGATCAGACTGTCGAGCGAGCCGGGCACAGGACAGGCAAGGGGGCGGGACCCGTTGCCCCCAGGGCGGTACACCACTCCACCGTTGTTGGCGTGATCGGCGAGCCGTTTTTCGCCGTCTCGCCCGTCGAGCATCTCCCCGCATGCCCATGCCATGTCCACGCCGCGGCCCAACTGGAACACGTCCTCCGCCATGGCGCATACATATGAGGCATGAACGTCGTTCTCCGGATCGTCATCGACGGTCCACATGTACAGAAAAGGCATGTCGGCCTTGAAGATCTGCGGTCGGATCGTCTTCCCGACACGGATGCTGGCCACTGCTGCGGCAAGATTGCCGCCGTGTTTCTTCTCCCTGAGCGCCGCGTCGAGATCGTTGTTCGGGACATATGTCGTATGGCCGACTCCCGTTCGCCCGGGCGGCGCGGCGATCGAAGGCGGCGCGAGCCCTTCGAGCCAGCGCAGCGCCGCCGTCGCCTCCTCGGCCACAACCCCACCCCGCGCACCCCCCGCAAGCAGCGCCTGGAAAAGACGCGCCGGCGCAGGGGGCCAGTCGCCGACACCGTCGCTGACACCATGGTAGCGGCCGTCATGGAAGCGGACCGAGAGGAGAAGCGCCCGGACCATGGCTCAGGCCTGCTCTCCCTCCGTTTTCTTTTTTGTGTCTTCCTTTGCGCGGGCCTTGTCGAACGTCACAGTCATGTTTTCGCCCACGCCGAAGGCCTCGGCAGACCTTGTCGCATAATCGAGCACCGTTTTTTCATCCGGCACGATTGCAGATCGTTCCCCCGAACGCCCGACAAGGTGCCATTGCGCCGGCGCGTCGGGATCGGAGACGAGCAGGCACCCCTGGCGCAGAAAGGGGTCCATCGGTGCGGTCGCGGCAACCAGACAAAGGCCCAGAACATAACGCCGCAGTCGCCGTGTTTCATCGCCATTGCCACCATCGCTGCCCCGGAGCCGGCGCAACGCCACCAGGTTCACCGTTACGTCGCGCTCGATCGGACCGCGCGCGATCACACCGCCATGGGTTCCGACAGCCGGGACATGGACAAAACCGCGTTTCGCCAACGGGCTTTTCGAATCGCCGCTTTGCTTTTCCTTTTCGGCTTCGCTGAAGACATCCAGTTCAGCGTAATCCAGAGGCGGTTCGTATTGCGCCGAGCGCGTCAATTCGGAGACATCCCAAGCGCGGACGACCGACTGCACGAGGCGCGGGAGCTTGGCCTGGGTACCGCGCGAATCCCAGACCCCGAACACCAGCGAGGTCGGTGCCAGCCTGGCAATGGCGCCCGCATTGCCGGTCCTGTTCAGGTCCTCGAAGGCGGATTAGGCTTTTCCCGGCAGATCGTCGCCCGTTGAGCGAATCAAGGCGTCGCCCAGCCGGTGCCCGACCTCGAGGATCGACACCGTCTTCTCATTGCCGTAAGCGATATCGATTTGCGGCACTAGGTTCGAATACGGCTCGTCCCTGAACACGGGCTCGATCCGGTTGGCTTGCGAGCCGACACTGTCGATGGTCGCGACCTTCGTGCCGTCCTGGAGTGCGTCGATATTATAACCGATGTTCGCATAGGTCGGCGGAAAAATCACGCCCCCTTCGCCCTCGACGGGCAGCAGCGTCTGCTTCAGATGCAGGGCAACCGGCCCCTTCCTGTCGTCAGCCCATCGGTCGAACGTCTCTGGCGTTATCTGTGTTTCGGTCATGGATCGATCTCCTCATCGACATCGAGAATGCAGCGCGCTTGGCCTTCTTGGGCGGGCCAACCCAGTTGCATGTGGAACGTTCTGCGGGGAAGCGGCAGAAACGCATCGTTTCCAGCGTACGGTATCGCGGGACCCGCGCCCAGCGCGGCGCGAAGAAAAATCGGACTCAAGAGCCGTGATCCTTCCAGACCTGCAATGCCGTATCGATATTCAAGAATTCCGAGACGCTGCGGTCGTGCATTCGTGAGGCCAATCGCCGCGAGCAGTTCGACAATCGGAAACCCGAGCATCCTTATTTTTTTGTGGTCGTTGGGAGAAAATCCGGCATCGATTGGAATGTAGTCCCGTCGCCAATCGAAACGAAAACTGCTGGATTGAACAGCCGAAAGTGCGAATGGGTCCGAAGCTGCATCTGCAACCTTCCAACCCTGCTCATCGAGGCTGGATTTGATCAGGTCGCGCGCATCCCTCACAAGAGCGACACCGGGATAGCCGCCGGACCCTGCCCAGAACTTCACCCTGTCGCGGCGGATCGTTCCGTCGCCCCAATGATCGATGACGATCTCTCGTCCGTCGGCTGTTGTCAGTCGGGCTGGCAGCGTCGCCGGGCTGTCCGGATCGGGGAACGGAAACGGATCGTCGTTCGGCAGGCTTACCTGCTTTATGTTCCATTTCTCGGTGTCATTCGACGATCCGGCAGGCGCAAGCGAGACGATTTCGGCTTCGGCCAGAAACTCCAGCACTGTCGCGAACGGGTTTTCGTCGCCGTCGGCCTTCAGCACAAAGCGCGTATCGCCATCCTTCGACTGCCAGTCGAACCCGCCTTCCGCGTGACCGAGCAGGATGTCGGCGGCTTCCATGAAGCCCAGACAGGCGAACACCTGTCCGGGATTGAACGGATCGACCGGAATGGAGGCCTGCGCCATCAGTCCGCACCGTTCCGCGCATCGTTGTCGCGCGATGCCTGCTGATCGGCAGCGCGCAGCAGCGTCTCGAACCAGGCGAGCCCCCAGGGTCCCCAGCGTTCCTGCAGCCGCGCAAAGCGCCGCGCGACATCCCGGGCGCGTTTCCGCAGAACCGAGGGTGGCGCGTCCTCGCAGCCCAGCGTCGGGATCGTCGGGCGGGCGCGGCCATGGTGGGCGGCAACCAGATGCAGCGTCAAATCCTGCAGCCCAGGGGAGAGCGCGGCAAACTCCTCATCGCGCTCGGCATGGGGAAGCGATCCGAATTCATGGCGGTAGCCGTTGAGTTCGTTACCCCGAAAGGGGCCCCTGGTTTTCGCATAAACCCCGTCCCCAGGCGCGTTCGCTGCCCTTTGCCAGGATTCTGCCCGCTTGCCCTCGTCATGCAGCCGTGCCGCCAGAACGAGGGCCTGGCGATAGTCTTCCGGCAAGCCGAGTCGTTCGCCGAGCGCCTTTGCCTTTTCCGCCGTCTCGGCAAGGTGGTCCTCCAAAAGCTGCGCATTGGCAGCGACCGAACGGCTCGTCTCGCTCGTCTCATTTGCCAGAGTCTGGACATGCAGGAACTCTGTCGGCTCGCCCTCCTCGGAGTAAGCTATCGCGAAGCTGTGCACCGTGCGGTCCGGCAGAGTTTCGCAAGCCTGCGACCGCTGCACCTTGAAATCCGGGACCAGTCCGTCAAGCCACGCTTCGCCGCTGTCCAGGGTCTGCGGGGGTTCGTCGATGTTCTCGTCCAGAAGCCCGGCTTTCGAGAGCCCGCCGAGCCGTGCATCGACCACCACCACAGCATGGCCAGAGAGCGCTTTCTTGATCCCGTCCTTTGTCTTGCCCTTTGTCTTGTCGATGATGAGATCGTCCAGCCGCCAGGATCGGGACACTTCGCCACGATTGTCAAGGGCAAGGGCGACGACGGTTCCCTCGTCCAGCGGGGGACATTGCGCGGTTTCTGGAGACTCGTCGTCTGCATCGGGCGGGTCTGTCCTTGCATCGGCAGACTTCGATATCTTCTCGATTTTCCTGACCCGCGCAAGCAGCCAGTCGGAAACCCGGTGGGTCTCCGTTTCCAGCCGCTCGGTGAGATGCGGCGGGGCGGCGCGGAAGAACGCATTGCGCTCGCTCTCCTCGCTTGCGGTTGCATCGCCATCGCCAGAGGGACGAACCGGCAAATGGCTGCGCCAGATCACAGTGGTCCGGGGCCTCTCATCCTCCTCCCAGCCGCGCAGCCAGGGGTTCACCTCCGGCCGGCCGCTATGGTGCTCCAGCGATGTCATCGACCAAGCATCGACAAGCGGTCGCGTCAACGCCGGGTAGAGCGGGGCCGGTGTCGTTGCGGCCTTGATCTTGGCGGCAAGGCACGGATCGCCTTCCGCACGTTCTTTCAGGTTGAGCAGATTGCCGGGGCTCACATCGAACGCTTCGTCATCCGCATCGCCGCTGCAACCAGAGGCATCACGGAGTTCTTCGAGAAGGTCTTTCGCAGCATCCTTGACCGCCTCCCGGGCATCGGCCGATTTGTCTCTGGCCACGATGAGCCGGATTTCAGCCTTCTTGCCGCCGCGCCGGTTGACCCGCCCGAAGCGCTGCACAAGCCGCTCGAAGGCAACGAGATCGCACACCATGTGATCGGCATCGAGATCGATACCGACCTCGCCTGCCGAGGTGGCGATGAGAAAGGCGGAACCGTCCCGATCTTGCTTGCCGTTGTCTCCGGCGAGGAAGCCAAGCTCCTTGAGGCGCTGTTCTGCCCTGCTGCGCTCACGAACGCGCCGGGCACCGACGAGCAATTCGGTCTCGACATTGTTGGCCTGCTTGGCTTTTTTATCGAGCGCTTCTTTTGTCTTTTCCGCGACCTCGCGACTGTTGCAATAGACAAGGAAGGTTGACGCCGCGGTTCCCTCATCGGCGAGTTTCCAGGCCTCGTCTGCCAGTTTCTGCGCAAGTTCGACCGGCTTTGGCTCATCGTCGATGTCACGCATGGCCAATCTCTTTGGCGCGTCCAGCCTTTGCCGGACGACACTGTCCTCGCGGTCTGCCTCCTCAAGCCGGAAGACATCGCTATCCGGCTCACGGTCCGTCCCCCCGCGTCCGGTCGCCGAGAGACAAAGCAGCCGGAAAGGCGGAATCGCAGCCCGATCCGCCTCGTTCGCCGCTGCGAGGCTGCGACCCCGATCGTCGCCGCGTCCCTGGTCCTCGACCGCGCGCAACAGCCGCTCGAACGGCGGTACGAGATGCGATTCGTCCAGCACCACGAGCGCGTCGGCACCGAGCAAACCGGCGTGAAAGGGGCGCATCCCGCGCGAGACGCCATAGCCGGAAAACAGCAGGCGCGAGCCGATCATGTCCACGGTGCCGACCACGATCGCCGGAGCCGCCGGATCCTCAAGCCACGCGCGGTTGTCTGCATACTGGCCACGCAGCGTGCTGACGCGCAGCTCCGCATCGCGGGCCGCCAGTTTCTCCGCCTCGCTTGTCGCCTGGTCGACCACCGCCCGGCGGTCGACCACATAGACGAGGCGGCGCGGCAGCCCGGCACCGGACTGTTGCGCCAGATACCAGATCGCCATGACCGAGGTCTTGCCAAGACCGGTCGGAAGGTCGAGGGCTTGCGGGATCCGGCCATCTTGGAACCAGTCCGTGAAAAGCCGTCTTTGCCAGGCGAACGGCGCGTGGCCGGTCAGTCTTTCGAAGTCACTGTCGAAGTTGTCTTCGGTGTGCAGGATATCATGATCGGTCATCGGCACCGATCATTGCCGTCGCCGGGAGCGCTGTCAAACCGTCCGCGCTGAACGCAGGACATCCCCCCGATCGACATCCAGCCCGATCCAGCCTGATCCAGCCTGATCCAGTTATAATTGGGCAATCCGATCAGTTGTCGTGGACACCGCCTTCGGCCTTGCGCCTGGCAACAAAGGCTTCAAGCTCCTCACAGATCGCCGGATCGAGCGGCGGTTCCTCAAAGTCGGCCAGGATCTGTTTCCAGATTCGGTTGGCACGGACCGCAGCATCCGGTCTGCCGGCCTCGACCCAGGTCTCGTAATTGCGCCAGTCCGACAGCATGGGCGCGTAGAACGCGTTCTCGTAACGGTCGAGCGTGTGCTGCGTGCCGAAGAAGTGGCCGCCGGGGCCGACCTCGGCCATGGCATCGATGCCGATCTCGGCGTCGTTCACCGTGACCGGCGCCATGGTCTCGAACATGCCCTGCAGCATTTCCGCATCCACGATCATCTTCTCGAAGCTCGCGACCAGCCCGCCCTCGAGCCAGCCCGCGCCGTGGTGGATGAAGTTGCCGTGTGCCATGAACGCCGCCCACAGGGACATGCCGCTCTCGTAGGCCGCCTGGGCGTCGACCGCGTTCGAGGCGTTCACGTTGCTCGAGCGGAACGGGATGCCGTACTTGCGCGCCAACTGGCCGCCCGCCAGCGTCGCCTTCACGTATTCCGGCGTGCCGAAGGCCGGCGCGCCCGACTTCATGTCGACGTTTGAGGTGAAGCCGCCGTAGACCGAGGGATTGCCGGGCCGGACAAGCTGGATCAGTGCGATACCCGCCAGCGCCTCGGCGTTCTGCTGGGCAAGTGCGCCCGCGAGGGAGGTCGGTGCCATGGCACCCAAAAGGGTGAACGGCGTAATCGAGACGGCCTGTCCGGCGGTCGCCATCTCGATCAGACCCTGGCTCATGGGTTCGTCGAGGCGGAGCGGCGAATTCGTGTTGATCAGCGTGATGATGCCCGGCTTCTCGCGCATCTCGTCTTCATCGATGCCGCGTGCGATCCGGTTCATCACGATGCCGTCGCGGCTGCGCTCGGCACCCAGCGCGTAGGTGCGCCAGACCCGGTCGGTCTGGGTGATGAAGGTCATGTAGCAGTCGAGGTGCCGGGTCGGGACCGGCAAGTCGATCGGTTCCACGGGATAACCCGCGAAGAAGTGGATGCAGTTGAGGCTTGTCGCCACGCGCACGAGGTTCTGGAAGTCCTCGAAGGTGCCGGGTCGGCGGCCGTTGTCGAGGTCCGACGTGTTGGGCGGGCTGGAGACCGAGGTCACCACGATCCGGTTGCCGCCGAGCGTCACGTCTCGGCCCGGCACGCGGCTGTGGAGCGTGAACTCCGACGGCGCCTTGCTGACATGCTCCATCACCATATCGCGGTCCATGCGCACCCGCATGGTGCTGTCGTCCACGTCGGCACCGGCATCGCGGTAAAGGCGGCGGGCATCCTCGCCCATCACTTCCATGCCGAGGTCCTCGAGGATCGTCAGCGAAGCCTGATGGATATGCTCAAGCTGATCCTCGGAGAGCACGTTGAGCGGTGGAAACGGGTTGCGAATCTCGCGCCAGGGAAGCTGGGTGAGGCCGGATGACCGCTCGCGACCCGAGGTGCGGCGGCGGGAGCTGGAACGGCGGGACATGGAACACTCCGAACGGGCGCGGACAGGCTAGGCGCGCGATTCACGCGGCAACAAACACCAGCCCGTCACGTTCCGTCCCGTTTTCGCCCGACTAGGCCGCCTGCCGTCCGATCTCACTCTTGCGGCGCGTGACAAAGGCGTCGAGTTCCTCGGCGATGGCGGGATCGAGGGCAGGGGGCTCGTAAGCCGCGATCAGGGCCTTGTAGATGCCGTTGGCCCGGGTCGCTGCATCGGGGCTGCCCGCTTCCTCCCAGCTCTCGAAGTTGCGCCAGTCCGAGACCATGGGTTCGTAGAACGCGGTCTCGTAGCGCTCCAGGGTATGTTGGGTCCCGAAGAAGTGGCCGCCCGGGCCCACGTCGCGCATGGCCTCAATGCCGATCTCGTCATCGGTGACGACAACCGGTTCCATGACCTCGGCGATCATCTGGATGGTGTCGGCGTCGATCACCATTTTCTCGAAGCTCGCCACCAGACCGCCTTCGAGCCAGCCTGCACCATGCAGCATGATGTTGGCGTGGCCCATCACGGCACCCCAGAGCGACATCTGGCTCTCATAGGCTGCCTGCGCGTCGACCGAGGTCGAGGCGTTGGCGTTGCTGGACCGGTAGGGCACGCCGTTGAGCCGGGCGAGCTGACCGCCGATCATCGCCGCACGGGTGAACTCCGGTGTGCCGAAGGCCGGTGCGCCGGTCTTCATGTCGACATTGCTCGTGAACCCACCGTAGACCATCGGTGCGCCGGGATTGGTCAGCTGCACCATGGTCAATCCGGCGAGCGCCTCGGCATTCTGCTGCGTCAGTGCACCGGCGACGGTGGCGGGCGCCATGGCACCACAGAGAGTGAATGGCGTGACGATGACGGGCTGGTTGTGCTCGGCCATCGCCATCATGCCGTCGAGCATGGGTGTATCGAACCGGAGCGGCGAGTTGGCGTTGATGACCGTGACGATGCTCGGCTCCGCCCTGATCTCTTCGCGACTCATTCCCCGCGCGATACAGATGATCGAGAGCGCATCGTCGATCCGCTCCGAACCCAGTGAATAGGCGTGCCAGGCGCGGTCGGTCAGTGTGACGAAGGCCTGCAGGCAGTCGAGGTGACGGCTGGCGGCTGGCAGGTCGGTCGGCTCGACCGGATAGCCGCCGAAGAAGTGGAGCGCGTTGAGACTCTGACCCAGGCGCAGGAAGTTGCAGTAGTCGTGGAAGTTGCCTTCCCGGCGACCGCCGTCCATGTCATGCACGAAGGGCGGGCTGGCAACCGGGCAGAACGCGATGCGGTTGCCGCCGATCGTGATGTTGCGCTCGGGATTGCGGGCATGGAGCCGGAATTCCGAAGGTGCCCTGGCGATGCTCTCGGTCACAAGACCGCGGTCGAACCGCACGCGGAGCGTGTCGCGGTTCACGTCGGCACCGGCGGCCTCGAGAATGTCGAGGGCGCGGTCGTGCAGGAACTCGATGCCGACCTCTTCCAGCACCTTCAGCGAGCGGTCCTGGATGAATTTCAGCTCGTCTTCGGACACCGGCGTCATTGGCGGGAACCGGTTGACCACCTCCCGCCAGGGCGACTGACGCACCGCCGGTTCTGCAGACCGTGTCCGTCGCTCGCGCCGTCTCTCACGCGCCATGAAATCTCCTTGTCCCCAAACGCTTCTTGGGATCGCTATTAGGTCCGGTCCGGAACAGTGTAAACACGGAAATTGCAGTGCGGCGAATGGGGCTTCCGATGACTGAAACCTTCGTAATGACGCCTGGAGTGCTGGGCCATGACGACATCCGGCGTCTGCGCGACGGTTCTATACGGCTTGTGCTGGACGAAGCCGCATGGCCTGCGGTCGACGTGTCGGCGCAGCTCGTGCTCGACGTGGCCGATAGCGAGGATCGGGTCTATGGCATCAACACGGGCTTTGGCAGCCTCGCCAGGACCGCGATACCCCGGGACCGCCTGCTCGATCTGCAGCGCCGCATCGTGCTCAGTCATGCCGCCGGAACGGGCGAAGCGCTCGCCGCCGACGTTGTGCGCCTCGTTCTTGCCCTGAAGATCAACGCGCTGGCGCGCGGTTTCTCCGGTTGTCAGCGCACCACCATCGAGGCCCTTATCGCGCTCTACAATGCCGCCGCCCTGCCGGTCGTCCCGTCGAAGGGCTCCGTGGGTGCCTCCGGCGACCTCGCCCCGCTCGCTCATCTCAGCGCCGTTCTGATGGGGGTCGGCGACGTGCGCATGGCCGGGGACACGGTGTCGGCCGCTGTGGCGCTTGAGCGGATCGGGATCAAGCCGATTGCGTTCTGCGCCAAGGAGGGGCTCGCTCTGCTCAATGGCACCCAGGTCTCGACGGCCCTTGCGCTCGACGGCCTCTATCGTGCGCAGGACAACTTCGGCGCCGCCATGATCGCGGGTGCGATGTCGGTCGATGCCTCGCTGGGTGCCGATACACCGTTCGATCCCAGGATATCCGATGCCCGCGGGCAGCCCGGCCAGATCGAGGTTGCGGCAATCTATCGCGGCCTCCTCGAAGGCAGCGAGATCAGAAAGTCCCATGAGGATTGCGACCGCGTACAGGATCCGTATTCCCTGCGCTGCCAGCCCCAGGTGATGGGTGCCTGCCTGGACCATCTTCGGTTTGCCGCCGGCGTGCTACTGCGCGAGGCCAATGCGGTCACCGACAACCCGCTCGTCTTCGCCGCCGAAGGCGATGTGCTCTCGGGTGGCAACTTCCACGCCGAACCTGTCGCCATGGCCGCCGACGTCATCGCGCTGGCGCTGTCCGAGATCGGCTCGCTCTCCGAACGGCGCATGGCGCTCCTGACGGATTCGCGCATGAGCGAACTGCCACCCTTCCTGGTCGAGGACAGCGGCGTCAATTCCGGCTTCATGGTCGCCCAGGTCACCGCCGCCGCGCTGGCTGCCGAAAACAAGCAGCGCGCCACGCCAGTGTCGATCGACAGCCTGCCGACCTCGGCCAATCAGGAAGACCACGTCTCCATGGCCACCCACGGCGCCCGCCGCCTGGCCGCGATGAACGACAATCTGGCGGAGATCGTTGCCATCGAACTCCTGGGCGCCGCCCAGGGCATCGATTTCCGCAAGCCGCTGAAGACGTCGCCGCCGTTGGCGGCGGCCCATGGGAGCATTCGCGATGTTGCGGCGTTCTGGGATCAGGACCGCCTGATGGCGCCCGACATTGCGGCCGTGGCAGGACTGGTTCGTGACGGTGAGACGCTCAGCGTCGAGTCGCTCGACCTTGCCTAATCCATCAGGTCTTTGACGGCCTTGTGGTAAGCGCGCGCAATCCTCTCTTCATCAGTGTGGTGACCGTCCTGGATTATGTGGCGGCCACCGACCACGACGTCGGAGACCGTGGTGTCGTTGCCCGAGAAGACGAGGCTGTCGGTGACATGATGGCCACTGCGGCCGAAGAGGATCGGGTGATTGGGATTGAGCGCAATGAAATCGGCCCGGTTGCCCGCCCTGATGCCGTCGATCGGACGACCGAGTGCCTGCGCACCGCCGGCGAGTGCGGCGTTCCAGAGTCTCGCGCCCGTGTGGCGTTCGCGATCCGACGCCATCACGTTGCGCAGTTCGCGGCGCAGACGTTGGACATACTCAAGCCAGCGCAGCTCCTCGACCGGGCTGACCGAGATATGGCTGTCCGAACCGATCCCAAACCGGCCCTCGCCCCGCATGAAAACCCCTAGCGGGAAGATGCCATCGCCCAGGTTGGCTTCGGTCGTGGGGCAGAGCCCGGCCACGGCGCGGCTGTGCGCCACCATCCAGATTTCTATCCGGTTGATGTGGGTGGCGTGCACCAGGCACCAGCGTTCATCGACGGGAAAGTTGTCATAGAGCCAGGTGACCGGGCGCTGGCCCGACCAGGCGATGCAGTCGTCGACCTCCTTGGCCTGTTCGGCGATGTGAATGTGGACCGGTGCGCCGTCGTCGATCCGGTTGAGTCCGGTCAGCGCTTCGGAGAGCACGCCCTTGCTGACCGCGCGAAGGGAATGCGGCGCGATGCCGAGCCGGACCTGCGGGTCATTGCCGTAGCGTTTGCAGAGATCGCCGAAAAGCCGAAGGAAACGGTCGGCACCATTGATAAAGCGGCGCTGCTGCGTCTGATGTGGCTGCCCGCCGAACCCGCCGTAGGTATAGAGCACCGGCAGCATGGTCATGGCGATACCGGTCCGGTGCGCGGCATCGATCGCGCGATGCGCCATCTCGCCAAGATCGTCGTAGGGCGTGCCGTCGGGCTGGTGATGCAGGTAGTGGAACTCGCCGACCGTGGTGAATCCGGCCTTGAGCATCTCGAGATAGAGCTGTGCGGTGATTGCACCGACCTGGCGGGGATCGAGGCGCGCCAGGAACCTGTACATGATCTCGCGCCAGGTCCAGAAGCTGTCCTGGCTGCCGGTGCCGGCCTTCTCGCCGAGGCCGGCCATGGCACGCTGGAAGGCGTGGCTGTGGAGGTTCGCCATGCCGGGCAGCACAGGACCGGTGAGCCACACCGCACCGCGGCTTGCCCGGCTGTTGGCCTTGATCGAGGTGATTGCACCGTCGTCGCCGACGACGATGAGCACGTTGTCGCTCCAGCCCTTCGGAAGAAGTGCTGATGTGGCGAAATAGTCGGTCATGGAGTCGCTGTTGCCCCTGCGAGGCGGAGACTTAAGCGCAGCGACGGGAGGGTCGCAAGCCTTGCCACTGTGACCGCCACAACACTACGGTCGATCCAAGCGGGAGACGAGGCATGTGGGACACACTCTGGCGCAACGCGCGCCTGGCCACCATGGAGGGCGGAGGCGCACCCTACGGTGCCATCGAACCCGGCGCGATCGGCGTGAAGGACGGGACGATCGTCTTTTGTGATGCGGAGGCCGAACTGCCCGGCCCGGCCGATACCCTGGCGCGCGATGTTGTCGACCTCGAATGGCGCTGGGTGACGCCCGGCCTGATCGATTGCCACACTCATCTCGTCTACGGCGGCGATCGTGCCGCCGAATTCGAAATGCGGCTCGGCGGCGCGCGTTATGAGGCCTTGCTGCAGGCCGGTGGCGGCATTCTCTCAACGGTGCGCGCGACCCGTGACGCCGATCTCGACACGTTGGTCACCGGTGCCCTCAAGCGGGTCGATGCGCTACGCGCCGAAGGCGTGACAACGATCGAGGTGAAATCCGGCTACGGGCTCGACATCGAGACCGAGTGCACCATGCTGCGCGCGGCGCGCCGCCTCGGCGAGCTGCGGCCGGTGACAATCGCGACGACGTTTCTGGGCGCGCATGCCCTGCCGCCCGAGTACGAGGGTGAGGCGGACGCCTACATTGATCTTGTCTGCGATGAGGCGATGCCCGCTGTCGCCGAGGAAGGGCTGGCCGATGCGGTCGATGCTTTCTGCGAGCATATCGCCTTCGATGCCGCGCAGACCGGACGTGTCTTCGCAAAAGCCAGGCACCTCGGCCTGCCGGTGAAGCTTCATGCCGAACAGCTCTCGGACATGGGCGGGGCAGCGCTCGCCGCGCGTTGTGGTGCGCTGTCGTGCGATCATCTCGAGTTCCTGTCGGAGGAAGGCGCTGCTGCGATGGCCGAAGCGGGCACCGTGGCCGTCATGCTGCCCGGGGCCTTTTACTTCCTGCGCGACACCAACGTGCCGCCGGTCGATCTCTTGCGCCGGTCGGGCGTGCCCATGGCGGTCTCGACCGACTGCAATCCCGGAAGCTCGCCGGCGACCTCGCTTCTGCTGATGATGAACATGGCGGCGATACTTTTCCGCATGACGCCGGAGGAAGCGCTGGCCGGCACGACGCGCGAGGCGGCCCGGGCCCTTGGCATGCTCGCCACACGCGGCACTCTGAGCGTCGGCAAGGCCGCCGATCTGGCGATCTGGGATATCGAACGACCCGCCGAGCTGAGCTACCGCATCGGCTTCAATTCCCTGCACCGTGCGGTCAAGGACGGCACAACGGTTGTGCCGGCCTGACATCGGGCTGGCACTTTTGTGAAGACCTGCGACTGGCCTCTCGGCCGGCGCACCCCTAATCTCCCGCTCAGAGGGCAGTGGACGGCTTCATCAAACCGAACGAGAGGGGAAATCATGACTCGCAAAATTCTGCTCGCAGTGTTGGTCGCCTTTGGATTCGGTGTCGCCGCCGGTGGCACCGCGCATGCCAATGCCGGGACCGCGGTCAACATCACGCCCGACGGCATCGCCATCGGTGGCTGGGACACTGTGGCGTACTTCACGGAGAACCGCGCCGTCGCCGGTTCGGAAGAGTTCTCCCACGAGTGGGACGGTGCCACGTGGCTCTTCTCGTCTGCCGAGAACCGCGATCTGTTCGCTGGCGACCCCGAGACCTATGCGCCGCAGTTCGGCGGTTGGTGCGCCTATGCTCTCTCGAAGGGCCCGTATGCTGCCGAAGTCGACCCGGAGAATGCCTGGACGGTGCGCGACGGGATGCTCTACCTGAACTGGAACGAGCGCGTCAGGAACGGCTGGCTGCGCAACAATGTCGACAACGATATCAAGGTCGGCGAGCGCAACTGGGGCATTGTCTCCGAGGACATCCTTGCCGGCCATGCGAGCTACAGCCGCAAGTCGGACTCGCCCTGGAACTGATCACGTTCTGATCGACCGCGCCGGTATCCGGCGCGCGATGGGTTGTCGCATGACTGGTACCTGGCCCATCTGTTGCGCTTCGTGCTTGGCGGTGCCGGCCTGGTTTTCATCGCGCCCACGGAGGTGATGGCGAACGGTCGTCACACCCCGGACGATCTCGGCCTGTGGCGCGATGATCAGCACGCCGCGGTCTTCCTCGGCGATGATGAAACGGTCTTCCGTGCTGAGAACGGTCGGCAGGTAGCCCCGCCAATATGCAGGCCCGGTGCGCGCCAGGTGGGTCTCAAGCGCATCCAGCGGGAAGAACGGTGCATGGCCCTTTTCCCGCGCGGTGCGGTGAACCCGCGCAATGCCGTCTGCGCCTGCTTCCCGTGCCTCGCGATGCCGGAACGTCTCGCTCACCCCTGTCCCAGCATCGGCAGGTTCAGGCGCTGCTCGGTGGCGCAGTCGATCGCCTCCTGATAGCCGGCGTCGGCATGGCGCATCACGCCGGTCGCGGGATCATTGGTCAGCACATTCTCCAGGCGACGGCCGGCCTCTTCGCTGCCGTCGCACACGACAACCATGCCGGCGTGCTGGCTGTAGCCGATCCCGACCCCGCCGCCGTTGTGGATCGAGACCCATGTCGCGCCCGAGGCAACGTTCAGCATGGCGTTGAGCAGGGGCCAGTCGGCCACGGCGTCCGAACCGTCCCGCATGTCCTCGGTCTCGCGGTTGGGACTCGCCACCGAACCCGAGTCCAGGTGGTCGCGGCCGATCACGATCGGTGCCTTGAGCACGCCGTCGCGCACCATCCTGTTGAAGGCGAGGCCGGCACGCGCACGGTCGCCCAGACCGATCCAGCAGATGCGTGCGGGTAGACCCTGGAAGCTGATGCGCTCCCTGGCCATGTCGAGCCAGCGGTGAAGGTGTGGATTGTCGGGCACGGCCTCCTTCATCATGGCATCGGTCGCGTAAATGTCCTCGGGATCGCCCGACAACGCGCACCAGCGGAACGGGCCGACACCGCGACAGAACAGCGGCCGGATATAGGCCGGGACGAAACCCGGAAAGTCGAAGGCGTTCTCGAGGCCGTTCTCCAGCGCCATCTGGCGGATGTTGTTGCCGTAGTCGAAGGTGGGAACACCCACCTTCTGGAAGTCGAGCATGGCCTGAACGTGCAGCTTCATGCTCTCCCGTGCGGCCTGTTCGGTGCCCGCGGGATCGCTCCGGCTCCGTTCCTCCCACTCCTCCAGGGTCCAGCCTGCCGGAAGGTAGCCGTTGATGGGGTCATGGGCACTCGTCTGGTCCGTCACCATGTCAGGCCGGATGCCCTTTTCGACCATCTGAGGCAGCAGTTCGGCGCAGTTGCCGACCAGCCCGACCGAGACGGCTTCGCCCGAGGCCCTGGCCTGGTCGATGATCCCAAGGGCCTCGTCCAGCGAGATTGCCATCCGGTCGAGGTAGCGGGTTTCCAGACGGCGATCGATGCGGCTCGGACGGCACTCGATAGCCAGCATTGAGGCGCCCGCCATCGTGGCTGCCAGCGGCTGCGCGCCGCCCATGCCGCCGAGGCCTCCGGTCAGGATCCACTTGCCCGTGAGGTCGCCGCCGAAGTGCTGGCGGCCAGCCTCCACTAAGGTCTCATAGGTGCCCTGAACGATCCCCTGGCTGCCGATGTAGATCCAGGAACCGGCCGTCATCTGACCGTACATCATGAGGCCCTTGCGATCGAGCTCGTGGAAGTGGTCCCACGAATTCCAGTGGCCGACGAGGTTCGAGTTCGCGATCAGAACGCGGGGTGCGTCCTTGTGGGTGCGGAAGACGCCGACCGGCTTGCCCGACTGCACCAGCAGCGTTTCGTTGTCCTCGAGCTCGCGTAGAGCGCCGCAGATTCGGTCGAAGCTGCCCCAGTCGCGGGCGGCGCGGCCGATGCCGCCGTAGACCACCAGCTCCTCGGGCTTTTCGGCCACGTTGGGATCAAGGTTGTTCATCATCATCCGCAGAGGCGCTTCGGTCAGCCAGCTCTTCGCGGTGATCTCCGTACCCGTCGGCGCAATCACCTCGCGCGCGTTGGCGAAACGGTCGTCAGACATGGCGTCATCCTCTCCCTGAAGCCGGGGCGGCGCGGAGTCTGACCTATCACTCCGCCCATGCCGTGGCCACACGTGGTGCCGATTTCCGGTCGCACCCTCTTTCCGCTGGTTCCCGATCGTGCGAGGAAGCCCGCTTTCGGCTCCGCACAGTGGGCGACTTCGGAAAGATGGGCGGTACCCCTTGGAAGGATTTTTGGCACTGGGATTTCTGATCGGCATGCAGCATGCGCTGGAGGCCGATCATCTGGCAGCCGTGGGTGCCATGGCGGCAGGTCAGCCGTCCTCGCGGCGATCTTTGGCCCTGCGCGGCGCGGCCTGGGGGTTGGGCCATACGATCACGCTGTTCGCGCTCTGCTCGGCGGCGGTCCTTCTCGGCCTGCACCTCAGTGAGCGCCTGAGCGCGACACTGGAGTTCGGAGTCGGTGTCATGCTCGTGCTGCTCGGCGCGGATGTGCTGTGGTGCCTGCGTCGGAAGAAGGTGCACTTCCACGTCCATCGCCATGACGATGGCAAACCTCATCTCCACGCACACAGCCACGCCGAGGCGTCCGGTCCGCATGATGGGGACCCGCATCGCCATGAGCATCCCCGGGGTCTGCCGATGCGTGCCCTGGCGGTCGGTCTGGTTCACGGTACGGCCGGGTCCGCCGGCCTGCTCGCGCTCGTGGTCGCGGCCACGCAGGATGCGGTCGTGGCGCTGATCTATGTCGTCCTGTTCGGCGCCGGCTCGATCCTGGGAATGGTGGCGCTGTCGATGGTCGCAGCCTGGCCGCTCGGAGCCGCCGAACGCCATGCACGCCGGGCGCATCGCGCGCTCAGCATCGGGGCAGGGGCATTGGCGATCGTCATCGGCATCAATATTGTAGCAGAAACGGGTGCGTTGGCCTGGGGCTTGCACCAGGCTTGGCAAGACAAGCTGTCTGGGCCGCCAGGCCTGCGGAACACCATGACACAAATGCTTTCCGCGCCACGATCCGAGTTCATCGGTCTCGACGATGGAGTCGTGCTTCTCAGCAGCGGCGGACAAAGCCCGATGCTCGTGCATCATCGTGACGCGTTTGAACGCTATGCAACCGACCGTGCCAATGGTGAAAAACGGCGATGACGCCGGACGAACACGCCTTCGTCGGCAACGCATCGGAGGGCATCGCCCGCTTGATCTCGTCGATCGACTCGCGTCCGGGCCAGTCCTCATCTCTTCAACAGCGTTGATGACGTCGACCGCTATCTCGCGTTGCAAGCGGCCTGAAATCCTGAAGCCCCAGCAGTGTAAGGGTTTGTGGTCGGGTTCACATCGTCGAGAAGTTTGATTGGACCCCTTGCCGGGGTGTGACGGAGTGCACATATCCATCTCATGAGACGTCGGTCCCGGGCTTCGCGCCCGGTGCCGGGCGATACGTCCACTCCCCCGGGACCCGCCCGGTGGACGCGGTCCGTATCCTCGTCCCCGACCATACGACCGCAAGCCGGCCGACGTTCTTAAGCCGCGCCGCTCCCGGCTCCCTCTCCGGGGGCGGCGTGCGTTTTTGGTGATCCCGCATCAATCGCCAGACGCCTGCGGAGCGAGGACCGGCGACTGAGGCTAAAGAAACAACTACCCTGCGAGCAGGGCTCGCAGCCGGGTGATCTGTTTCTCGACGGAGATCGGGCTCTGCGAGGTGACCTCCAGGCCCTTGTCTTCATAGACATCGCCTGGATGGCTGCGGTGGCGGGCGTCAACGGCAAGGTCGCGCTCGCGGATCAGGTCTTTCACGAGCGGCTGGAACAGCCGGACCATCCCGGTGATCCATCGGTTGACCGGCCATGTCGCGTCACCGTCGTAGGGAATGGGCTCCACGCCGCGTTTCATGCCCGAGGTGCGAAGGAAGGTGTGGAAATGGCCGTGTTCGCCAGGCCGTTGATCCTTCGGAACGGCAACGTGATCGGAACGACCAAAGGTGAAGGTTTCGGCAACGTTGCGTTCTGTATCGACTGCCATGTCCATGCCGAACGCGATTCTATGCTCTTCATTCCCGAGGAGTACAGGATGTGACACAGTCTGCGGCCATGATCTGGGCCGACAGCCGGAAGGGAGGTGCTGTATGCCCATCCCTTCTGTGAGGGGATGCCGGGGAGCGACGATGGTACCGGCTGGATTGCCCGCGTCCTTCCGACCGAGCCCTGCGCGACCTGCAGTTGATGCTCGACTAGTCCCGAACGATGAAACAGTCGGTCTGCTGTTGTTTCAGCAGGTCGCAGATAGCCTCGGCTTCGTCGCTGATCGGCAGCGGCCCGGCCTGTAGGCGGAACACGGAGCTGCCGTCATCGCGCAGGGCCGATGTCACCCTGTGCGGCAGCCCCTTGAGCAGGTCGGGATGGCGTTTCTCAAGGTCGCTCCAGGCGCGCTCGGCGCGGTCTGCGTCGACGTAGGCTGCAACCTGAATGTAGACCGGCTGAATGTAGACCGGCCCGGATGCCGGTGCCGGGGAGCGAGGGGGTGCTGCGGGATCCTCGATATGGGCGGTCTGGTTGCCGTTTGCGGTGCCCGCCAGCTGGTCGATGACATCCTCTTCGGCGGGCGGCGGAGGCGGCTCCTCGGGCGTTGGCGGGAAGGTCAGGGACGTCAGGCGACTGATCGCCTGCTCGACTCCGGCGGCCGCGGCCAGCTCGTAGTAGTGTCGCGCGGTATCAATGTTCCTCTCGACGCCGGATCCGGTCTCGTAGGCAAACCCGAGCGCATACTGTCCCGGAGGGTAACCCTGATCGGCCGCGAGTGTGAACAATTCGACGGCTGTCTCGGCATTGGCCGCGACTCCGTCGCCGCGCTGGTAGGCGAGACCCATGAGGACCTGAGCCTGCGTGAGCCCCTGATCGGCGGCCGCCTGCCACCACCGCACGGCTTCGTCCATGCTCGGCGGAACGCCGGCCCCCAGGCGGTAGAGATGCCCCAGATTGAACTGCGCGCCGGTATGGCCCTGTTCCGCGGCTCCAAGGTACCACTCGGCGGCTTCGCGATAATCGCGCCCGACACCGTGACCGTTCTCGAAGATCACGCCCAGGCCGTACTGACTGTTGGCGTCTCCTGCCTCGGCCAACGGCCACCATTCGGCCATGGCCGCGGCGTAGTCACCGACGGCGAAAGCCTCGACACCTTCGTCGTATCCGGCGTCGGCGGACGCCGCAAAGAGGGATACGGACAGAAACGCACACAACACGCGTACCCTGACGTTATGGCGCACTCGTCCCATGACTCCAACCTGAGTCAAGCGCCGCCCGCTGTCAACCGACACCGCGCTGCACATCCACGGCTTCCCGGAACGCGAGGATGCGCAGCGCGGTGCGACGGCCCCCGCATGGATGCCGATCCCCATGCGAAAGAGCTGCGGCAGATCGTTCGCCATGTCGTCGTTGAGCCGTTCGGGCGCCTGTCCCATCGCCACGAAGCAGCATTTCAGGATGAAGACCGTATCAATAGGGAAGCTGGTCTTCGGAGAGGCTGATGAAGTCGCGCCGGTCGGCGACGTGTCCGGCGACCAGGATCGGCGCGATGAGCCCCGGAGATGTCTGCATGGTATCGCGCCATGGCATGGCGAGCGAGCCGTGACGCCAGACCGCCTCAAGCGCCAGGACGAAGTGCACGATCAGGCCGTTGTCCATCCAAGCCAGGGCGTGTTGGCAAGATGCGTGACGATGAAAGCAAAGAGGAGTCGGTCCCGTTACGAGGCGCAGGCGGATCAATACGAACAGGTCGCCCACCGGGCGACAACAACTGGGCGATGGGATGGTTGGGCTGTTGCAGCACGAAGAACTCCGGCACAGGGCCGGTCGCGGTGATGACGAAGGTCATCGCCACGGCTTCGTCCGGCTCGACCACGCCGTCGAAGAAGCTGAGACTGTCGCTGGGCTCTTCGAAGATGGCGCTTTGGGCGAAACCGTCGGACGGGAAGGGCCGTCCGGCTTCCGACATCTGGCCGAAGGACAGGCCGTCGTAGAGATCGCTCGGCGTTCCGAAGCTCTTCTGCAGTTGAATATCGTAGCGGTTCCAGGTGCGCCCGGTCGCATTGATCACGATCTTGCGAATGGCGAACCCCGCCGGGTGTGCGGTCGGAATGGGATTCCCGGAATGCGGGCCCAGGCCGCGAACGATCAGCACCACGCCCTGTGTGCTCGTGACCTCCTCGACGACCGTGATGGGATCGCTCAACGATCCGCTGCCGAAGACGGCCCGGATGGTGAACCCGCCTTCCTCGTCGCTGAAGGTCAGGCCGTGCACGGTCCATGGCTCGGCGCGGACGTTGGTGGCCAACGCCAGAACCGCAAGGGCAAGAAGATTGGCGAGAGCGGCGAAAGGCCTGCGCGGCAGTGGAAACGGCATGGCCCAGTCTACCACTGCGGCGGCCAGTGTTGACCGCGTCCCAAGGCGTTCTATGGTGCGGACATGGATCATTCGTCGCTTGTTTCCGGCTCGCGTTTCGTCATGGGCCATGCCACCGACACGACATGGCAGAAGGCGGCCCGCCGGGTGGCGGAGCAGCTTGGCGACCGTGACGAGGACGATGTTGGTTTCGTTTATGTCACGGACCATTTCGCGAACCATCTGGGTGACATCACGTCGTTCCTTTCGGCGGCGACGGGAACGCTCCATTGGTGCGGCACGATCGGCATCGGGATTTGCGCCACCTGCGTCGAGTATTTCGATAGGCCCGGGATCGTTGCGATGACCTGTAACCTTCCGGGTTCGGGTATCAACACCTTCACCTCGGTCGACGAGGCGATCACGGCCTACAGCGAACTCGGTGCCGGTCCCGGTGGCGCGTTCGGCATCGTGCATGGTGATCCCCGGCGTGAAGAACTGGTGAGCGACATTCCCCGGCTGGCGCGTGACACCGACGGCTTTCTGGTCGGCGGACTGACGTCGTCGCGCGGAGCCTTCGGCACCATCGCAGGGCATCCGGCCGACAACAGCCTTTCGGGTCTGCTCGTGACCGATGCGCGGGTCGCCGCCGGTCTGACCCAGGGCTGTTCGCCGCTCGGCGGTTACCATCAGGTCACCGATGCGAAGGACAACGTCGTGCTCGGGCTCGATGACCGGCCGGCGATGGACGTCTTTGTCGAGGTGCTGGCCGAAGCGGGCGTCACGGATCTGCGTTCGTTGTCGGGCGCGCTTCATGTCGCGCTCCCCGTGACAGGCTCGGACATGGGCGATTATCTGGTTCGCAACCTGCTCGAGCTTGATCCCGAGGCCCGTTCGATCGTGATCGGCGATCACGTTCAGGAAGGCGATGCGCTGATGTTCTGCCGGCGCGATCGCGAGGCTGCCGAGACCGACCTGCGACGCATGCTGCACGATATGAAGGCGCGTGCGCTCAAGCCTTGCGGCGGGCTCTACTTCAGCTGCCTTGCGCGCGGTCCCAACCTGTTTGGCGACGAGGGCAACGAGATGAAGATCGTCCAAGAGGTCTTGGGCGACATCCCGATCGTGGGTTTCTTTGGCAACGGCGAAATCTCGTTCGACCGGCTCTATGCCTACACCGGCGTGCTCACGCTGTTCCTGGAGGCTGAGCCCGAACTTCACTGATCGGCGGCGGTCAATATGTCGCTCTCCGGATAAAACGCCTTGAACGCAAAGGCGAAGTCGACCGTGTAGACCTCGTCGACCAGCCCGTGATCGGTCATCCTCTGCACGACGACATTGCCGATGTCGACGCTCAGCGCGATGTCGTGATCGTCGAGCGCCGATGCCTGACCGGGTTTCCAGGTGATCACGAGATTGCCGTCTTCGATCCGGCCCTCCGACTGCAGCAGAAGCAATGACCAGGCCCGGTCGTCGACGCGGACGACACGGGACAACGGTGGCACCTCTGTCGGCAGGTCGCCCTCGAAGAAGCCGTAAGGGGCATCACGCCTGTCGTAACCGATATAGGGGTTGGTACCGTACTGGCGGGCCCGTTCGTTATTCGGGATCTGGACCATGCCGTCGGGATGACGCTCCTTGAAGCGGTCGAAGGACTCCAGTCGGGACGGGTAGGCGACCAGCCTGGCGCCGTTCATGTCGCCGACGATGGCACGGCCTGTGAACTGCTGCCACCAACTCTCCGTCTGCCGGTCGTACATGACGAGATCGGAGTTCCGCAGCTTGCCGGTCGTCCCGAAGTCGTAGACCACACCGTCGATCGTGCGTTCGAACACGATGCCGGTGTTGCAGAGCGGACAGAAGGTGATCGTCAGCGGGATGCCGGCGACCGTGTCGTTGACGATCTCGTGCCACAGCAGGATGCGCAGGGGATAGGCGCGTGCTTCGCCGCCGACCTTGACACTTATAATCGGCTCGATGCCCGGCAGGTCATCCATTTCCGAGACCGGCACGAAGATCGGATCGTCGATCGAGGGAATACCATCCTTCGGCGGGCCGCCGGAGAGGATCTCATCAAGATCGATCGAGGTATTCTCGAAATCGGTGTCGGGCCACTCGTAGCGCCACTGCGACTGTGCCGACGCCAACTCGATGGCACCGCCGGTGACAGCAATCACAACAAGGCCGATCAGAACCCTTCTCAGCACGGCAGTTCTCTTGGACTTGCGTGTCTTCTTGACGGACGTGCGGGTCATGGCGTCCAGGAAGCGATGGCTTGATCGATGGTGGTGGCGAGCAGATCGACGATTTCGTCGACCTCGTCGCGGGTCGCGTTGTAGGGCGGGGAGACAATGATCTGATCGCCCTTCACACCGTCGACGTTGCCGCCGGTCGGGTAGACGATCAGGCCGTTGTCGAAACCGGTCTTCATCACGCGATGGAACATGCGGGCGTCCGGAGCGAAGGGTTCCTTGCTGTCACGGTCTTCGACCAGCTCGATGCCCTGGAAGAACCCGCGGCCGCGGATGTTGCCGACATGGGTGTGCTGGCCCAGGGCCGCCTGCAGCCGGGTGCGCAGGTAGGCACCGGTCTCGGTAACGTTCTGCAGCAGGTTGTTGCGCTCGATGATCGTCTGGACGGCAACGCCGGCTGCGCAGGATACGGTGTGGGCCGTGAAGGTGTGGCCCGTGATGGGCATGCCGTGCACACCGTAGATCGGCTCGGCGACCTTCCTGGAGTAGACGCAGGCGCCGAGAGGCTGGTAGCCGCCACCCAGGCCCTTGGCGACCGGCATGAGATCGGGTTCGACGCCGTCGTGTTCCAGCGCGCGCCAGGTGCCGCAACGACCGACGCCGCACATCACCTCATCGGCGATCATCAGGACGCCGTGGCGGTCGCAGATCTCACGGATACGCTGGGCGTAGCCCTCGGGCGCGGGCACGGCACCGCCAGCGGCACCGACCAGCGGCTCGAAGATGAACGCGGCCACATTCTCGGCGCCCTGCTTGATGATTTCTTCCTCCAGCTCGTTCGCGCAGTACTCCGCAACATTCTCGGGCGCTACGCCTTCGGGCGGGCGGTAGGTGTTGACGGGCGAGAGGAGGCTGACGTCGAGCAGCGAACCGTAGTAGGGCTCCTGCCGAGCCTGGAAGCCGGAGACCGACAGTGCGCCGAGCGTGTTGCCGTGCCAGGAACGCTGACGGCTGATGAAGCGGCGGCGCGACATCTCGCCGCGCGCGGCGTGGTATTGCAGGGCGAGCTTGAGGCAGCCTTCGACCGACTCCGAACCGCCGGTCGTGAAGATCACATGCTGAAGCGTGCCGCCCGCCTTCTTGCGAATGATCTCGGCCAACTCTTCCGCCGCATCGCTGCGGAAATGGTTGCGGTAACCGAACGCGATCTTATCGAGCTGATCCTTGATCGCCTGGTTCACCTCTTCGTTGCCGTGGCCGATGCAGAACGTCGCGGGGCCACCCGAAGCGTCGATGTAGCGCTTCCCGTCCTGGTCGTAGATGTGGATGCCCTTGCCCCAGGCGACCTTGGGCAGAGCGGCAAGCGGATCGTTGACCATGTCTGGAGCCTCACGCGCACAATTGCATCGTGTCGATAGCCCGCGTGCTCACCGGTTGCAACGCCTCGCAAGGCCGCGGTTGCAGGCTCTTCGAGTGACAGACATTGAGACAATCGCCACGTGGGTAAACCGCCATGCCCGGTGACGAACGGGTGGCGGCGAGTGAGATGCGTTTCGGAACGATGTCCAAGGATCAAGAATGGTCGGAGTGGGAGGATTCGAACCTCCGGCCCCTGCCTCCCGAAGACAGTGCTCTACCAGGCTGAGCTACACTCCGATTGTCGCGTCAAATCAGCGAGATGCGAAAAAATCTTCAAGCGATCTATCGCATCGTTTGGCTGCGTTCGGGAGCGCAGGCGGTGATCGACCCGACTTCAGAACGCGGGCTTATAGCGCCTCGCTCTCCGGGCTGCAACAGCGCGAGATCAGAGGGCGGGCACCGAGCTCTTGCTGCCGCGTCGAGGGGCGGTCGCCGTGGCGTCGACGCCATAGTCGCGTTCGGGCCTTACGAGCCCATCGACGATGTTCCGCAGCACGGCGTCGACCGACTGTTCCATGGGGGTCGCCTCAGCCGCCGCCGGGTGACTGGGTGCAATACAAACAGGCATCGAAGGAATACGAGCCGTAAGCGTTGGTCATGCGACATAGATCGTCCCGCGCTTCTGGCTCGCCATGATATAGACGTAGTAGGGCATCGCCGATGGTGGTGATGCAGGTTACCAGGCGTCAACATGGTTACAGATCGCATTGTTCAGGCATGGGTCCCGGCTGGGCGCGACTTCGGCGCTTGGCCGGGATGACACCGGTTGGATGAACACGCTGTTCGAATCCCAGGCGCTGCGGCCGTTGGCCGACCGGCTGCGGCCCGCGCGGCTGGAAGAGGTCGTGGGCCAGGACCATCTGCTGGCGGCAGCCGGTCCGATCGGACGGATGGTCGGGCAGGGCAGGCTGGCGTCGATGATCCTTTGGGGCCCGCCGGGCACGGGCAAGACCACGGTCGCGCGTCTGCTGGCCGACAGGACCGACCTCGTGTTCGAGCCGATCTCGGCGGTCTTCGCCGGCGTGGCGGATCTGCGCAAGGTCTTCGAAAGGGCTCAGGCGCGGCGCAAGGACGGGCTCGGCACACTGCTGTTCGTGGATGAGATCCACCGCTTCAACAAGGCCCAGCAGGATGCGCTGCTGCCCTTTGTCGAGGACGGCACGGTCATTCTGGTCGGCGCCACGACCGAAAACCCCTCCTTCGAGGTCAATTCGGCGCTGACCTCGCGTTGTCAGGTCATGGTGCTCAACCGGCTCTCCGAGGAGGCGCTGGGTGAGCTCTTGCGGCGGGCCGAGGCGCTGCAGGGACGCACCCTGCCGCTGGAGGATGATGCCCGCGCGGCGCTGGCCAACATGGCGGACGGCGACGGCCGGTTTCTGCTCAACATCGCCGAGGAGCTTCTGGTCCTCGATGCGCTGGAGCCGCTGAACCGGGAGCAGCTTGCCGAGGTCGTGCAACGCCGCGTGCCGGTCTACGACAAGGCGGAGGAGGGGCACTACAACCTCATCAGTGCGCTCCACAAGTCCGTGCGGGGGTCTGATCCCGATGCCTCGCTCTACTGGCTCGCCAGGATGTTGGATGCAGGCGAGGATCCGCTCTATGTCGCGCGCCGGGTCGTGCGCATGGCGATCGAGGATATCGGCATGGCCGATCCAGAGGCCCTGAGGCAGGCGATTGCGGCCAAGGATACCTATGACTTCCTCGGATCGCCCGAAGGCGAATTGGCCATTGCCCAGGCCGTTGTCTATTGCGCCACGGCACCCAAATCGAATGCTGCTTACAAGGCCTTCAAAGCGGCCACGCGAAGCGCCAGGGAAAGCGGCAGCCTGACCCCGCCCAGGATCATCCTCAACGCGCCCACGCGCATGATGAAGGACATGGGCTACGGTGCAGGCTACGACTACGATCACGACGCACCCGACGCCTTCTCGGGCCAGAACTACTTCCCCGCCGGCATGGCGCGCGAGCGCTACTACGAGCCCGTCGAGCGCGGATTCGAGCGCGAGATCGGCAAGCGCCTCGAATACTGGCAGAAGCTGCGCAACAAGCGGCAACGCGACACGGAGTGAACATGCTGAAGATGCTGCTCTTCGTCGCAGCCGGCGGCGCGATCGGGACCATAGCCCGTTACCTTGCGGTGGTCGGCGTAACGGCTCTCATGGGCCACGGTTTTCCGTTCGGCACGCTTGTGGTGAATGTGCTGGGATCCTTCATCCTTGGGGCGCTGACAGAGACGCTGGCGCTGTCCTGGTCCGTCTCGCAGGAGGTTCGGGCGCTGCTGGTGGTGGGTTTCCTCGGAGCCTTCACGACGTTCTCGACCTTTTCGCTGGACGTGATCTTGCAGTTGGATCGGGGCAATCTCATGCTGGCGGCGATCTACATCGTCTCGTCGGTTGCGCTTTCGGTTCTGGCGCTCCTTGCCGGGCTGCGGTTGATGCGTCTGGTGCTCACATGAGCGGCGTGCAGCATCTGACGGTCAAGGCGGCCGATGCCGAGATGCGGCTGGATCGCTGGTTTCACGGTAAATTTCCGCATGTCGGGCACGGCAGGCTCTCGAAGCTGCTGCGGACCGGCCAGATACGACTCGACGGCAAACGCTGCAAGGCCGGCGATCGGCTCGGCGCCGGGCAAACCGTGCGGCTGCCGCCGCTGCCCGATGCCGATGAGCAGGCCGCGGAGCCGCGCCGGGGCTGGACGCCGAGCGAGCGTGACCTCGACGATCTCGCCCAATGTGTGATTCACAGCGACGACCACGTCCTGGTCCTCGACAAACCCGCAGGTCTTGCAGTGCAGGGCGGCACGGCGACCGAACGCCATCTCGATGCCATGCTCGACGGCCTGCGCTTTGGCGTCGAAGAACGGCCGCGCCTGGTGCATCGCCTCGACCGCGACACCAGCGGTGTCCTGCTGCTGGCCCGCACAGCGCAGGCGGCGCGCGCGCTGCATAAGAGTTTCAAGGGCAGGGACGCCGAAAAGACCTACTGGGCACTTGTTGCCGGCGCCCCGGACCCCGCTGGGGGCTGCATCCTGCTGCCGTTGCTCAAGAAAGGGCGGGCCGGGGGCGAGCGGGTCCAGGTCGATATGGAAGAGGGACAGCGTGCGGCAACCCGGATGCGGACCCTCGATCATGCGGGCGGCAAGGCCGCTTGGCTGGAACTGAAGCCGCTGACCGGTCGCACGCATCAGTTGCGCGCGCATTGCGCGGCCATCGGCCATCCGATCCTGGGAGACGGCAAGTACGGCGGCCGACAGGCGTTTTTCGACCGACAGGCGGTGGCGCGTCGGGTTCATCTGCATGCCCGTTCGATCTGCATTCCCCATCCCTCCGGCGGTGTGCTGCACGCCACGGCGCCGTTGCCCGCCGACCTGCGCAAGAGCTGGGATTTCTTCGGGTTTGCGCTGGAAAATGACAAATGAACGGCGTTCACCTCGTTGTCTTCGACTGTGACGGCACGTTGGCTGACAGCCAGCATGTCAGCACGACAGCCATGGACCGGGCCTTTCAGCTGCAGGGGCTGCCGGTGCCGTCGCGCGCATCTGTCCGGGGCGTCGCAGGGGTGAGACTCGATGAGGTTGTGACCATGCTGGCACCGGACCTCAATGCCATGATGATCGCGGCGGTTGAGGAAGACCACAAACGTTGCTTCTTCGCCCTGCGCCGGGAGCCTGACCATGCGAGCGTGAGCCGCTCCATGAGGGGATGGTGTTCCAGGCGATGGGCGCGGTCGGCGCGGAGCCCGAGGTGACCGTCGTGTTCGAGGACATGGTGTTCGACATCGAAATGGTCCGCGCAGCGGGGTTCGCAACTCTCGGCGTGGCTTGGGGTTGCCATCCCGATCAGACGCCCAGCGACGCCGGTGCGCAGGCCATTGCAACGGATTCGCTGCATTTGCACGACCTGATCCCCGAGGTGCTCGGACGCATGGTCGGGCCATGAAGCGCTTCTACAGGACCAGCGGCACCGAGGTGCTCACGGGAGGCCATGGCGTCACGCTCGACGGGCGGCCGGTGAAGACCCCCAGGCGCGCCACTCTCATGGTTCCGACAGCCGGTCTGGCCGCGGCCATTGCGAACGAATGGGATGGGCAGGGCGAGACCGTCGACCCCGAGATCATGCCGTTGATGCGTCTTGCAACCACGGCCATTGATCGTGTCGGCCCCGAACGAGCGGCCATTCTGGAGGATCTCACGGCCTACGGCGGCTCCGATCTCATCTGTTACCGCACCGACAGCCCGGCTGAACTGGCCCAACGGCAGATGGAGGCCTGGCAGCCGTTCGTCGACTGGGCCGCAGCGCGGCACGATGCGCTGCTGGCGGTGACCTCCGGCATTCTGCATGTCGAGCAGCCGGAACCGGCGGTTTCAGCGCTCGCACGCGCCCTTGAGGGGCTCGACGACTTCCATCTGATGGCGGCCCACACCCTGACCGTCTCGACGGGGTCGCTGGTCATCGCGCTGGCCTTCCTCGATCGCCATGTCGATGGGGCGGCAGCGTTCGAGGCGGGCTGTCTCGACGATCTCTATGCGCTGGAGGTCTGGGGCGACGATCGCGACGCATGGGAACGTCTGGACGGCCTAAAGGCCAGCATTCTGGCGGTCGAGCGCTTCATTTCGCTTCTGCACACAGAGGGTTGAGGGGTTGCTTGCTGGCGCGCTGGACTGCGGATAGAACCGGAGCCACGGCAAGCAAGTGAAAGGGACGGGACGCCCATGCAGGATGTCATCGGCGAGCTTGAAGAGCGCCGTTCGCTCGCGCGCCTGGGTGGCGGCGAGAAACGCATCGCCAACCAGCATGCCAAAGGCAAGCTGACCGCGCGGGAACGGATAGAACTCCTGCTCGATGAAGGGTCCTTCGAGGAATGGGACATGTTCATGGAGCACCGCTGCGCCGAGTTCGGCATGGAGCAGCAGAAGGTGCCCGGCGACGGCGTGGTGACCGGCTGGGGAACCGTGAACGGCCGCCTCGTGTTCGTGTTCAGCCAGGATTTCACGGTGTTCGGCGGTTCGCTGTCGGATAGCCATGCGCTCAAGATCTGCAAGATCATGGATCGCGCGATGCAGGTCGGCGCGCCGGTGATTGGCCTCAACGACAGCGGCGGCGCGCGCATTCAGGAGGGCGTGGATTCGCTTGCGGGCTATGCAGAGGTGTTCCAGCGCAACGTGCTGGCCTCGGGCGTCGTACCGCAGATCTCGGTCATCATGGGCCCATGTGCGGGCGGTGCGGTCTATTCGCCCGCCATGACCGACTTCATCTTCATGGTGAAGGACACGTCCTACATGTTTGTCACCGGCCCCGACGTCGTGAAGACCGTGACCCATGAGGTCGTGACCCAAGAGGAACTGGGCGGTGCAACGACCCACACGTCGAAGTCGGGTGTCGCCGATCTGGCCTTCGAGCACGATGTCGAGGCCCTGGCCGAAGTGCGCCGGTTTGTCGATTTCCTGCCGTCGTCGAACCGCGACACGGCAGCCGTGCTGGAGACCGAGGATCCGACCGACCGGCCGGAGATGTCGCTTGACAACCTGGTGCCTGCGAACCCGAACAGGCCCTACGACATGAAGGAACTGATCCTGAAGGTGGTCGACGAGGGCCATTTCTTCGAGATCCAGCCTTCGCACGCGGCCAACATCATCGTCGGCTTCGCTCGCATGGAGGGCCATACCGTCGGCATCGTCGCCAACCAGCCGATGGTGCTGGCCGGCTGCCTCGACATCGACGCCGCGCGGAAGGCCGCGCGCTTCGTGCGTTTCTGCGACTGCTTCAACATCCCGATCGTCACCTTCGTCGACGTACCCGGTTTCCTGCCGGGTACGGCCCAGGAGTACAACGGCATCATCAAGCACGGTGCCAAGCTGCTTTACGCCTATGCCGAGGCGACCGTGCCCAAGGTCACCTGCATCACGCGCAAGGCCTACGGCGGTGCCTATGTCGTCATGGCGTCCAAGCACCTGCGCGGCGACGTGAACTATGCCTGGCCGACCTCGGAGATCGCGGTCATGGGCTCGAAGGGCGCGGTGGAGATCATCTTCCGGGCCGACATCGGCGACGACGAGAAGATCGAGGCGCGGACCCAGGAGTACCAGGAGCGTTTCGCCAATCCCTTCGTCGCCGCCCAGCGCGGCTTCATCGACGAAGTGATCATGCCCCACAACACCCGCCGTCGGCTCTGCGGTGCGCTCAGGATGCTGCGGGGCAAGGAGCTCGAAAATCCGTGGAAGAAGCACGATAATATTCCGCTCTGAGAATGGACCAGACAAAATGTTCAGAAAAATTCTCATTGCGAATCGCGGCGAGATCGCCTGCCGGGTCATCAGGACCTGCCGCAGGATGGGGATCGCCACCGTGGCGGTCTATTCGGAGGCCGATGACGGTGCGCTGCATGTCCGTATGGCCGACGAGGCGGTCTATCTGGGGCCGCCGCCGCCCGGACAGAGCTACCTGCTGATCGACAGGATCGCCCAGGCGATCAGGGAAACCGGCGCCGAGGCGGTGCATCCGGGCTTTGGTTTCCTGTCGGAGAACGCGCAGTTCGTGAAGGCGGTCGAGGACGCGGGCGCTGTTTTTATCGGCCCACCGGTCGGTGCCGTGGCCGCCATGGGCGACAAGATCGAGTCCAAGAAGATCGCCCGGGAGGCCGGGGTCAACGTCATTCCCGGTGTCATGGCGGAGATCGACGATCCCGACGAGGCCGTGAAGATCGCCCAGCAGATCGGTTATCCCGTCATGGTCAAGGCCGCCGCGGGCGGTGGCGGCAAGGGCATGCGTGTCGTTGACGGCGACGACGAGGCGCGTGAGGGCTTCCGCGCGGCCCGTTCGGAGGCTGAGACGTCGTTCGGCGACGGCCGGGTCTTCCTCGAGAAGTTCATCGAGAATCCCCGTCATATCGAAATTCAGCTCATGGCCGACGGCCACGGCAATGTCATCTGGCTCAACGAGCGCGAATGTTCGATCCAGCGCCGCCACCAGAAGGTCGTTGAGGAGGCGCCGAGCCCGCTTCTGGATGCCGAGACCCGGCGCATCATGGGTGAGCAGGCCTGCGCCCTGGCGCGTGCCGTGGACTACCGTTCCGCAGGTACCGTGGAGTTTGTGTCTGATCAGGACAAGAACTTCTATTTCCTCGAAATGAATACAAGATTGCAGGTCGAGCATCCGGTGACGGAGATGATCACCGGTCTCGATCTGGTCGAACAGATGATCCGTGTCGCGGCGGGCGAGACGCTTGCCTTCACCCAGGACGACGTCGGCATTGACGGCTGGGCCATGGAGGCCCGGATCTATGCCGAGGATCCCTATCGCGGTTTCCTGCCGTCGATCGGGCGGCTGAGCCGTTACCGGACGCCAGAGGAGAGCGCGACGGTGCGGATCGACAGCGGGGTCGAGGAGGGCTCCGAGGTCACCATGTTCTACGATCCCATGATTGCGAAGCTGGTGGTGCATGGCCCTGATCGCGCGGCCGTGGTTGTGGCGATGCAGGAGGCACTCAACGGCTTCCAGGTTCGTGGTGTGCGTCACAACATCGACTTTCTCGGCGCGATCATGCGCGACGCGCGCTTCCAGAGTGGCGCTCTGACCACCGCATTTGTCGATGAAACCTGGCCTGACGGATTCTCCGGTGCCGATTTCGGCGAACGCCAAAAGAAGGTGATGGCGGGCGTCGGCCTGCTGGCCCATCTCACGGTGCTGGCCCGTGATCGTGGCATTTCCGGCACCTTGGATGGCCCTGTCGCCGTACCCGATCGCTGGATGGCCCGGTTCTCGGATGATCATGTCCACGCCTCGGCCCGACTGGTGACCGGTGGACTCGATATGACGGTCGATTCCGGCCCCGTTGCTGTGCGTGGTGCATGGCGGCCCGGGCAGACCCTGTTCGAGGGCACGGTCGACAGCGAGCCGGCGACTGTTCAGATCGAACGCCACGGTACGCATTGGCATCTGGTCCACGCCGGGGTCAGCGACAGCGTCGTCATCATGTCCGAGAAGGCAGAGACGCTGCTGGCGCGGATGCCGGAGAAGGAGCCGGTCGACACCACCTCAATGGTGCTCTCGCCCATGCCCGGCATGATCGTCGATGTGCTGGTCAACGAAGGCGACAGGGTGGAGGCCGGACAGGCTCTCGCCATCGTCGATGCCATGAAGATGGAGAACATCCTGCGCGCCGAGCGTTCGGGTGAGATCGGCAAGGTGCACACGGCCAGGGGCGACTCGGTCGCGGTCGACCAGTTGCTGCTGGAATTTGCTGCCTGAGGGTCGCGCGAGCGGCCGGGTCCTCATGGTCCATCCCGCCCCGTACTGAAGGTGACGTCAACGCGATGCACCATCTGTCGGTCAATCACAACGTCCCGATGGTTGGTGTCGACTGTCTGCCAGCCATGGGAGCAAAGGTGTTTGGAGTGCTTTTTGACGTACTCGACGGCAAAGGTATTCCGACCCGGCGGCGAAGGTTCAATCCGTAGCAACGCCCCATATCTGCCTCCCGAAGCCCCTGCGGGTAGAGAATCATCTGGTGGAACGAATGGGAATCCCCGTGTTCGATTCAGATCAGGAAAGAAGGCCCTTCAGCTGGCGGCTTTTTTGGGCGCGAGTGTTGCCAGCCTTTGTTCGACGTTGACCGGCATATCGAGCGCACGGCCGAGCGAGGCGGCGTAGCGTTCGATCCTGTCGAAGGACGCGATCACCGCGTCGGGGCCGATCGCGAGCAACAGACTGTCGTCCGAGCGTTCCAAAGGCGTCTTGTCGAGCACGTGGCCACGACCGGCGCAGATCTCAAGGGCCAGCCGGAGGGCCTTGCCCAGTGCCTTGGCCTCTCCGATCCCGTCCTCGTCGAGCAGGCTTCGACATCCGGCGGCTTCGCCGGAGCCGGCCGAACCGCCGTAACGAACGAACACGGTGAGTGCCAGAAGGGCGCGCTGTTCGTGGTCCAGAACGGACCAGGGCATGCGCAGAATGCGGCTGAGCGCCTGTTCGGCGCGGTACTCCGGGTGCTCGTTCCAGCCGATGTCAGCCAGGATGCAGGCCGCCCGAACGAGACGTGTGTCGACCTCCACGAATTGGGAGGCAAGCGGCATGAGCCAGGCTTCAAGGGCGCCGGAGGGGTCGGAGAAGCGGCGATGCTGGCCGGCCAGTTCGCGGCAGGCGGACAGCAGAGGATCTTCCAACTGGATCGCGCGATCCAGCATGCGGAAATGATGGCCCTCGCGAAGGCCGTGCGCCGAGAACACCAACTCGTTGGGCTTGAGCACGGTGAGGACCCGTTCCAGCGCGATCGCACCCCACGGCAGCGTCTCGGCACGTTTCGCCGACACCGTGCGGATGCGGGCGATGGTCTCGCTGCCGAGGTGTTCGAGCATTCCGGCGAAGTCGCGCGCCTCGCGACGAGCCATGCGATAGCCATGCACGACCTGCAGCGGATAGTCCTGCTGTGCCATGTGAAGCCGGGCGACGGCACGCCAGGCACCACCGACCGCATAAAACGGCAGGCCGATCCAGTCGCGCAGCCAATCAACCTTCGCGAGGGCCTTGTCGATCACGCGGGTGGCGTCACCGAGTTCGCCACCTGTCCGTTCGATCAGGCGCAGCGGACCGATGTCGAGCGAGGACTGTCCGATGATGGTGCCGTTCCTGAGGGCGACCAGTTCCAGGCTGCCGCCGCCCAGATCGCCGATCACGCCTGTGACATCGGGCACAGCCGACACCACGCCCAGTGCGGACAGGCGTGCCTCCTCGTCACCGCTCAGGACCGTGACGATCGATCCGGTCTTCGCTTCGACGGTGCGGCAGAAGTCATCGCCGTTCCCGGCGCTGCGCACGCCTGCGGTGGCGAGCAGGGCAAGGTCGGCCACGGGCACGTCATGGGCCGTCCGGACCAGGGCATCGACGGCGTCCACGGCCTGCCAGAAGAGCGAGTCGCTGAACCGGCCCGAGCGTTCGACATCGGTGCCCAGGCCGATCACGGCCTTGCGGTTGACGATGGGCAGCGGCGCACGACTCAAACGGTCGTAGACCACCAGGCGGATCGAGTTCGAGCCGATGTCGACGATGCCGAGCCTGTGGCCCGATGTCCCGACCAGCTCTGGCGTGAAGCGCGAACTCATCCCTGGCTGTTGGCCGCCACGTTGCCGCGCCGAATCTGCTTCTGCAGCGCGCTGCCCCGGCCCGACAGGCTCGGGTTGATCATGAAGAATCGGTGGGCGCTGAAGGCGCTCTCGTCGCTTGTCAGCCGGGTGTAGCTGCCCTCCGCATCGAGCATCCAGGAGTGCGCGACATCGCGCAGGTTGGCGATCATGATCTGATCGAGCACCTGGCGGTGCACCGTGGCGTTGTTGATCGGCACCATGGTCTCGACCCTGCGGTCGATATTGCGCGGCATCCAGTCCGCCGACGAGACGAAGACCTTGGCCCTGGGCGAGGGCAGGGACTGCCCGTCGGCAAAACAGAAGATGCGCGAGTGTTCGAGGAAACGGCCGACGATACTCTTGACCCTGATCGTCTCCGACAGACCCGGCACGCCCGGACGCAGGCAGCAGATGCCGCGGATTACGAGCTCAATCGGCACGCCGGCCTGGGAGGCCTCATAGAGCAGGTCGATCAGATCGGGATCGACGAGCGAGTTCATCTTGCACCAGATACCCGCCGGTTTGCCGTTGCACGCATTGTCGGCCTCGCAACGAATCAGCGCGGTCAGTTCGTCGCGCATGCTCAGCGGTGCCACCACCACGGCCTCGAAGTTGCGCGGGCGGATGTAGCCGGTGAGGTAGTTGAAAATCCGGTTGGCGTCGCGACACAGCGCCGGATCGGCCGTGAAGAGCGAAAGATCGGTATAAATCTTGGCCGTGATCGGATGGTAGTTGCCGGTGCCGTAGTGGACGTAGCTCGTCAGGCGTCCGCTCTCGCGGCGCACAACGAGTGACATTTTGGAGTGCGTCTTGAGATCGACGAAGCCATAGACGATCTGCGCGCCGGCACGCTCCAGATCGCGGGCCCAGCGGATGTTCGCTTCCTCGTCGAAACGGGCCTTGAGCTCGACCACGGCCGTGACCGATTTGCCGGCCTCGGCCGCCTCAATCAGCGCCTTGACGATCGGTGAGCCCTCGCTGGTCCGGTAGAGCGTCTGCTTGATCGCGACGACGGCGGGGTCCCGTGCGGCCTGCTGCACGAACTGCACGACGACATCGAAGCTCTCATAGGGATGATGAACGATGATGTCCTTGGCCCGGATGGCATCGAAGCAGTTGCCGCCGAAGTCCCGGATGCGTTCCGGGAAACGTGCGGCATAGGGTTCGAACAGCAGGTCGGGTCGGTCACCCACGATGAGTTGGCTGAGATCGGCGAGACCCAGCTCGCCCGTGACCTCGGTGACGTCATCGGGATCGATCAGCAGGCGATCCATCAGCAGGCGGCGCAGCTCGTCGGGCATTTCCCGGTCGACCACGAGATCGATCACACTGCCGCGGCGGCGGCGCTTGAGCGCGGACTCGAAATGGCGGACGAGGTCTTCCGACTCCTCGTCGATCTCGATCTCGCTGTCGCGGACGACGCGGAAGTAACCGAGGCCGAGCAGGCGGAAGCCCGGGAAGAGCCGCTTCAGATGCATGCGCACCGCCTGCTCAAGCGGTAGGAAACGATGAATGTTGCCGGGCATGCGGATGAACCGATCGGTCTGCTGCGGCAGACGAATGATGGCGTAGACCGGTTCGTCCTGCCTGGCGCGATGGAACTTCAGGACCAGGCCGAAGCCGAAGTTCGGGATGAACGGAAAGGGATGCGCCGGGTCGATCGCCATGGGCGTCAGAAGCGGCAGAATCTCCATGTCGAACCGGTCGGCGAGCCATGTCTGCTCGGCGTCGGTGAGCTCATGCTCCTCGACGAGAACGATGTGCTCGGCATCAAGCTGTTCGCGCAGGCCGCGCCAGGTGTCGTACTGGCCGGCAATCAGCTGATCGGACTGGCGCTTGATCTCTTCCAGCTGCTGCAGGGGTGTGAGGCCGTCGATGCTCGGCGTTGTGACCCCGGCTTCGACCTGGGCCTTCAGGCCGGCTACACGTACCATCTGGAACTCGTCGTGATTGTTCGCCGAGATCGACAGGAAGCGCAGGCGTTCCAGCAGGGAATGGCGCGGGTTGCGCGCCTCTTCCAGGACCCGCGTGTTGAAGGCGAGCCAGCTCAGTTCCCGATTGATGTATCGTCCGAGCGGCAGGGGCGTTTCCACGGTTGCGGCGGCCGCCGCCGGTGAATTCTCCGCGCTCGTATTGGAAACGGCGTCATCGTTGTTGCGAAGGTCATCGTCGACCATTCGGAACTCCCTGTCACAACTTCCGTGTGATAATGTCTGGCCTCGCCATTGATAGCGCAATCATAGCATAAAATTGCCCGGATTTGGATGTCGGCGATTTTCGTCCGGAAGGAGGCGACCGTGCCGACGACGCTCTATCTGCTTCGCCACGCCAAGTCGAGCTGGGCCGATCCCGAACTGCAGGACCACGACCGGCCACTTCAGAAGAAGGGACAGCGGCGCGCCGGGAAGCTCAGGGCGTGGCTCGAAGACCGCGGTCTCGGATGTGATCTCGTTCTGTGTTCAACGGCTGTACGGACGAAAGAGACCCTCGCCATCGTGCTGCCCGCTTTGGGCGATCCCAGGGTGCGCCATCTCCCCGGGATTTACGGCATGGACGCCGATCGTCTCATCGCGATGCTGCGCAGGCTCGGCGATGACATCGAAAGGATCATGGTCGTCGGGCACGATCCCACGCTGCAGCAGACAGCGAGCACGCTTGCCATGACGTCGAATGGCGATGCCATGGATCGACTCAAGTCCAGGTATCCGACATCGGCGCTTGCGATGCTGACCTTCAGCGAGGCCGGGTGGGGCGCCCTGACGCCCGGTCTGGGCCATCTCGAGTTCTTTTTTGTGCCGCCCGACCCCTGAGGCGGGATAAGGTGACATGATATATAGCCTACACACAACATGAGTAACCACCATGGAGAACTTGAACTACTTCCACAGTTTCGTCGCTATCAACAGCTTCATGATGCTGACCGTGCTGTGGCTTCTCTTCTCCGTCGTCGCATGGCGCGCTGGGAAGCATCTCAAGGACGCCATCTTGGAGCACTTCGGCCTTCTTTCTCTGTTCTGTGCAGTCCTTGTAGGCAGTCTGTATATCTATGTGTTCCTCAGCTCCGGCTTTCCCGGCTTGATGCAGGTTATGGCTCGATTCCTTAGTTATAGGTAGGCAGTCTGTATTTCCAGGTGCCCCTCAGCTACACCGCATCCTGATGGATTAATGGTCGCCATCGACCGGCCTGAGCGCCTGAGGCTGCTCGCAAGTAGGAAGTTGCGACAGCTTTCCGGGAGATCGTTCGATGCGTGTGTTTGCCGGTTGGCTGTACGTTCTGGGCGGGGTCTCCGCCGTGTTCGGGGCGGCGCTCTGCTTCGCGCATATTCCGAATGTGCCGAGCGAGGATCAGCTGGAATGGTACGAGGGGTTCCTTCGCGGCATCCGCCTGGAGAAGGATTTCGACGGGACCGACATCGTCTATTTCATCTATCGCGACCACGACAAACGTTATCGCTACGTCTCCCGCTATCCGCAATACGTCGAGGTGCGGGACCGTCTGGGCATCAATCGCCAGGTCGACATTCTTGTCGAGATTGACGGCAAACCGGGGCTGGACGGGGCCTACGACGTCTGGGGCCTGGTCGAGCACGACCCACTTCATGAGGGCACCGTCGTGACCTATCAGGACATCCACGACGAGGTCACCGAGACCGACCGTTCATGGCAGGCCGTCGGCATGTACGGGTTTGGCGGCGGTGTGCTGGCCATCCTGCTGGGATACGGGATACGGCGAGCCGTTCCCCATGTGCCTAAGGACCCCACGGCCTGAGCGTGATCGGCCCGCGCCCTGGCCGCCCCGTGTGCGGGTGACGCCAGTGGCGTCCGTGTCGCTCACTTCGCCTCGAAGCCCTCGCGCTCCACGATTGCTACCATGTGGTGCGCGGCGATAGGCTCGTTGATATCTGGCCGATCGACGCCCGCGGCCACTGGTGAACAACGAAGGAGAGCCCGCCATGTCCGCCATGTCCGTTACAGCAGAACGTGCAGAACGTATCGCCGCCATCGAGGAGGCCCTCGCGAGGGTCCGCACGATCGAAGCCGGGCAGGGCGTGACGCGCAAATCGCTGGAGAACATCCGTGAGGTCATGATCGGTCTGTCGAGCCGTACCGAGCTCTTTCCCGTCGAGGAGTTTCCGATCCCGGAAGGCAACAACGGGGAGCTGTTCGAGGTGTTGTCGGTCGATGACGACGGACGCTTCGAACTCTACCTGGAGGTCGCCGACAGACAGGTTGCCACGCCGGCCCATAACCACACGACCTGGGCGGTGGTGACCGGAATCCGGGGCCTCGAGCTCAACCGTATCTATGAGGGCGACGGGGGACCGATCGGCGTGGCACCGCCCAGGGTCGCCCGCGAGGTCGAGGTAAGGAAAGGGTCGGGTGTCTGCCTGATGCCCAACGACTACCACTCGATTCACATCGAGCCCGGCGAACTGAACATGCATCTCCATCTCTACGGCCTCGGCTTCGCGTATCTGAAGGGCCGCAAGGCGTACAACGAAGGGAAGGGCGTCTACGAGAGCTTCGATGACGTTCCCGCCTGATGCGTGCGGAACGGCTCGCTCCCGCGGCACTGCGGGAGCGCCTGCGATCCGAGGGCGACGTTGCCCCGATCGATGTCCGGCCCCATGCAACGCCCAGCGTAAACGCGGCATCGACGATGCGCACGACCGTCAAGCTCCGCGAAGGCATGAAGGCATGAACGGGATGTTCGTCGCGCTTGAGCCTCGCGTCGGTCAGGGTCTGGCTGACCTGGCCGTCGTCCATGGTCTGCCCTGCTTCGGCCGGCATGGCGGCCTTTCGTCGCCAGGCCGGAAGCTCAGGCGCAACCGCCCATGGGTGCACCGTACATCGGGCGCAGCGCTTGACCGATGCACCTCCCGTGCCCTACATTGCGCCGGAAGAGAACATGGATCGAACACGGATCGACATCGGATCCTGACGTTCGGGCTGTTCAGGGGTGCGTGAACGTCAAGCCACCGAACCCTTTGGATCAACATGCCCTTTGGATTAACATGATTGCGGAGACGAGAGAATGGAGACGAAAGAATGACGAGCAGCAAGACCACAGGCCTGCGTGACAGGACCCGCCACGGGATCGCGGGCGCAATCCTGGCAACGCTGATGCTGACCGGTCAGGCCGGGGCGCAGGTCGTCGGATGCGACTGGACGGAACCGGCGTTCTGGGGCGGCGCGGACCTGCCGACCGTGGAACGCTGCATCGCCGCCGGTGCCGATATCGAAGCGCGGTCCGAAAGCGGAGCGACACCGCTGCACGTGGCGGCGGCGCGCGGTACAGCGGAGAGCGTGCAGGCCCTGATCGCCGCCGGTGCCGACATCGGAGCGCGGACCGAACTCGGACTGACACCGCTGCACGTGGCGGCGTTTGACGGCACAGCGGAGACCGTGCAGGCCCTGGTCGCCGCCGGTGCCGACATCGGCGCGCGGGACGAAGGCGGATTCACACCGCTGCACCTGGCGGCGGGTCTCGGCACAGCGGAGAGCGTGGAGGCCCTGATCGCCGCCGGTGCCGATATCGAAGCGTGGGGCGGACTCGGAGCGACACCGCTGCACTTTGCGGCGGGTGAGGGCACACCAGAGACCGTGGAGGCCCTGATCGCCGCCGGTGCCGACATCCGCGCGCGGGGCGAAGGCGGCATTCTCGCCGCCGATCTCGCCGAAGACAACGAAGCGGTGCGCAATCATCCCGTGTTCTGGGTGCTGAACGAAGCGCGGTATGACTGACCGGCGGGCGTCGGTTCGATAGGGGTGACCGGCGGGTCCGGCATTCCGTTCCGTCGCCGGCGGGCGACATCGGACACAACCGCGTCGTCGCCAGGGCGGGCCAAGGCGGGCCAGGGCGCTGCCGACACGTCTGGAGCGGGTGCGTGAAGACGCTCTAGCTCGTCGCCAGGAGGAGCCGGGTCAGCCAGCCCATCAGGATTGCGCTGCCCAGGCCGAGTGTGAGGTAGAGCGCGAACACCTTGCGCCGGACCACCACGAAGACAGCCATGGCCGTGGGAATCGATGTCACCTCGCCGCCGATCATGAAGGCGATCGCGGCACCCGGCTCCATGCCGAGTTCCAGCAGACCGGCGATCACCGGAACCGCGGCATAGCCGTTGAGGTAAGTGGGTATGCCGACGAAGGCTGCCAGAGGCACGGTCCACCACGCGCCGCTGCCGAGCAGGGCTGCGGCCTGCCCGGGCGGAACCCAGGCCAGCAGCAGGCTCTCGATCACGAAGGCGAGGGTGAGCCACCTGATCATGAAGAAGGCGATCGAACGCGCCTGGATCGCGAAGCGTGTGCGTCGTTCCGGGTCGCGCCAGAAGCGCAGCATGACGGGGCGCTCGTTATCGGTGCCGCACCCGGTGCCGTAGATTGTGCCCGGGTTGTCGAACGGGACGTCGGCGCGCAGGGGCGAGCGAACCCAGGAAAAGCGGATCAGTGCCAGGGTGAGAAACCCGGCCAGCAGACCGGAGAGGATCGCGGTCAGCGCGCGAACCAGAGCGAACGGCAGGTCGACGATGCCGACCGTCAGCACGAACATCTCGGGATCGATCAGCGGTGAGCCGACCCAGAAGGCCATGACGGGTGCCAGGGGGACGCCAGCGCCGAGCAGGCCCGCGACCAGCGGCACGACGCTGACCGAACAGAAAGGCGAGAGCGCGCCGAAGACACCGGCGAGGAGGACTGCATGCACGGTCCGCCGGCGCAGGGTCTCGCCGAGCGGACGATCGAGCGCGGTGGCGGCGATCGATGCCGCCATCATGCTTGAGACGGCGACGAACGGCAGCACCCGGATCCAGCTCTCGAACAGGAAGAGAAGGGAGTCGCGGAACTGATCGGCATTGAACGCCAGAACCGCGAGCAGGATCGTCCCGCTCGCCGTCCAGACCTTGTCGATGCGCCGCCAGAACCGCGTCGCCACCTGCTCCGCGACAGCCATGTCAGGCGGTGTCGCGTTCGAACGGACCGCGGGTCGGCATGAGCAGGGGTTCGTGGCGGTCGGGGTCGGCGATGTGGCCCAGACCGATGTCGTGCTTGAGGTGGCGGTCGAGCCGGGCGATCCGGCGAAGGCTCTGGCGGGTCGTGAGGTTCTTGCATATGGCGTCAAACATTGCTCAACTCCCTCTTGTCTGCGACAGCGTTCGATCTTTCGTTCTGCCCGCTTGCGTGCCTGAAATGTGAGCCCGGACGCCCGATTTCTCAAACGAGAAGTCTGCGCACCTGTTTTTAGGAAAACTGAAAATGTCGGAACGTCTTCCCTCGCTTGGAGCGCTACGCGCATTTGAAGCTGCGGCGCGTCACATGAGCCTGACGCGTGCTGCCGAGGAGCTTCATGTCACGCCGGCCGCGGTCAGCCACCAGGTCAAGGCGCTGGAGAATGACCTCGGCATTCGCTTGTTTGATCGCGAGAACCGATGCCTCGTCCCGACGCCCGATGCGCGGTCTGGGCTGAATGAACTGCGCCGCGGTTTCGATTTTCTGGCGGAGGGTGTGCGCCGTATTCGCGAAAGCCGTATGAACCCGATCCTGCGTGTCACCACCGAACCGACCTTCGGCGGAAGCTGGCTGGTGCCACGATTGTCGGCATTCCGCACCGTCTGCCCCGACCTCGATATCCTGATCGACGCATCCGACCGTCTGGTCGACTTCGAACGCGACCCCATCGACATCGGCGTCCGCTGGGGTGGCGGCCGTTATCCCGGTCTGGTCGCCGAACAGCTCTTCGGCGACGAGGAGGTCATCGTGGTGTGTCCGCCGTCGCTGCTGGACGGGGACCACCCGTTGCGCGAACCCGACGACCTGCAGCACCATCTGCTGATCCATCTCGACTGGCCGGTCGGGCAGGGGGATTGGCCGGACTGGCCGAAATTGCTCAAGGAAGCCGGCGCGACGGCTGTCGATGGCACGCGGGGCCTGCACTTCACGGCCCACAGCCATGCCATTCGTGCGGCACGGGACAGCAGGGGAGCGGTGCTTGCCACCCGGTCGCTGGTGAACGAGGACCTGCGCTCAGGCGCCCTGGTCGAACCCTTTGACATCACCCTGCCGACCGGCACCCGGATGTTCCTGGTCTACCGCCGCGACCGGGCCGGGGAACCCGCGATCGCCTCCTTCCGCAGCTGGATCGTCGAGGCGGCTGCGCACGATGCGGCGGCGTGGGGCCGGCAGACGGAGCGTGTCCGGGTACGGGTCCGTTGATTGTCCTCGACGATACGGAGACCATGGTTGAGACCGCTCGCGAGGCGGGCCGGGATGCCCGTCTCTTCAACAGCGTCGCCGACATCCCTGGCCACCCGGACGTCAATGAAGCGTCGGTGCGGCCCGAGACCTTCTAAATCCGCCTGAAGTGCATCCTGAAGTCGCGCGGACCGCTGTCGCTCATGGGGAAGGCACCTTCCTCGAGGTAGCGCTGGTGGCAGCGTCGGACGGCCCCATCGGTACCGGGACCCTGCCGTTCTTCGGTACGGGCGTGCCTTCGTTGCAGACGTCGTCGGCATACCAGCGGAACAGCGTCTGGCCGGGTGCGCTGGATGCCACCCGAGCGTCCCACATCGCCATCTCGATCCCGCCGAAGGCGCACGTCATGCCCTGCACATTGCCCCCAGGGGTGTAACGGATGCCCGGGAGACAGCGCCGCCCGGCGGTGATCTTCATCGGTGCGCTCCTATCGCGTCGGATCGTCTCCGATCCTGACGAGCTGTTTGCCGAAGTTCTTGCCTTCCATCAGGCCAGCGAAGGCGGCAGGGGCGTTTTCCAGGCCCTCCACGATGTCCTCGCGGTACTTGATGCGGCCATCCTGAACCCAACGGGTCAGACGCGCGAGGCCTTCGTGGTAGCGGGCCTGCCAGTCGAACACGAGCAGGCCACGCATCGTGGCACGCTTGACCAGGACGTGGCGCAGGTTGCGCGGGCCCATGGCCTGTTCGGTGTCGTTATACTGCGCGATCTGGCCGCAGATGCCGACCCGCGCCCACATCGCCATGTTCTCGAAGGCGGCGTCGCTGATCGGGCCGCCGACATTGTCGAAGTAGCAGTCGATGCCGTCGGGACAGGTCTCGCGCATGGCGGCCGACATATCCGTTGTGGTGCGGTGGTTGATGGCGGCATCGAAGCCGAGCTCCCTGATGATGAAGTCGCACTTCTCGTCCGAGCCCGCGACGCCGACGACGCGACAGCCCGCGATCTTGCCGATCTGGCCGACCACGCTGCCAACCGCACCCGACGCGGCATTCACGACCAGCGTGTCGCCGGCGCGCGGCGTCAGGACCTCGAGCATGCCGAAGTAGGCGGTCAGGCCCGGCATGCCGAGAACGCCGAGCGCGGTCGAGATCGGTGCGGCTGCGGGATCGAGCTTGCGCAGGTCGCGGCAATCGGCGATGCCGTGTGTCTGCCAGCCGATATGGGCGGCAACGTAGTCGCCGACGGCGACGCCGTCGGCGTTCGAGGCGACGACCTCACCGGCGACCTCGCCGACCATGACCTTGCCGATCTTCTGCGGCTCGGCATAGCTGGGTCCGGGCCGCAGGCGTCCGCGCATGTAGGGATCGACCGTGAGATAGATCGAGCGGACCAGCACCTCGCCGTCGCCGGGCTCTGCCGCCGGGCTCTCGACCAGATCGAAGTGCTCAGGCCCCGGCGCGCCGACCGGGTATTCCCTCAGGGTCAGGGCACGGTTGGTGTTCGCAGCCATGGGTGTCTCCTCATTGTTGAGAGCTGAAGCGGATTCACGCTCCAGGTTTCCCGAACACGGCACGATCGGCAATGGCGTCGTTGTGCCTGGCAAGATCGACAGGACGCGTGCCGCCTTCGTTTCGCACCCCGATCCCGACGCCCGCCGGTCAGTCGAACCGCGCGTCGTTCAGCACCCAGAACACGGGATGATTGCGCACCGCTTCGTTGTCTTCGGCAAGATCGGCGGGGAGCTTGCCGAATTCGTTCCGCGCGCGGATGTCGGCACCGGCGTCGATCAGGGCCTTCACGGTCTCCTCTGTGGTGTCAAACCACCTTCGGCCCGCGCCCCGATATCGGCCCCGGCGTCGATCAGGGCCTTCACGGTCTCTGCCGTGCCGTGACCCGCCGCCACGTGCAGCGGCGTCGCTCCGTTGTCGGTCCGCGCCTCGGTGTCAGCCCCGGCGTCGATCAGGGCCTGCACGCTCTCCGCTGTGCCGTCACGCGCCGCCACGTGCAGCGGTGTCCATCCGTCTTCGTCCCGCGCGCGGATGTCGGCACCGGCGGCGATGCAACGTTCCACGTCCGGCAGGTCCGCGCCGTCCCAGAACGCCCAGTCTGTCCAGTCGCATCCGACGACCTGCGCCCCGGCCTGACCGGTCAGCATCAGCGTTGCCAGGATTGCGCCCGCGATCCCGTGGCGGATCCTGCCACGCATATCCCGTGTTCCGGTGCCCCGTGTTCCGGTACAAGTCATTCTCTCGTCTCCTCATGTTCGATCCATGTTCGCTCCCGGCCCAGTGTTAGGGCACGGGAGGTGCATCGGTCAAGCGCTGCGCCCGATGTGCGGTGCACTCATGCGCGATTGCGCCGGGTTTTCCGACCTGGCGACGAAAGGCCGCCTGTCGGATGAAGACCGTCATGGCCGGGTTCCGCCCTCGCCGGTCACCGCATTGAAGTGCTGCAGAAAGCCGACGAGCGCCTTGTCGCGCAGTGCGTTGAGCTCTTCGATGGTGCGGTTGCCCTGCAGGCGTTCGGCCCCGGCGGCGAACGTCTCGATCAGTTCGTCGGTGATCGGCGGCGAAGGCAGGCGGGTCCAGTCGTCGGAGACGGCGGGGTCGAAATGCCTGAGGAAGTGGCGCATGCCGCCTTCGCCGCCCGCCAGATGAAACAGCAGGCAGTAGCCCATCACGGCCAGCCGCGGGCCGAAGCCGTAGACGATCGATTCGTCGATCTGTTCGGGCGTCGCCTCGCAAGCATCGACCATGTAGACGATCTCGTTCCACATTGCCTGCTGCAGACGATCGGCGATGTGACCGGGCACCTCGCGATCCATCCTGAGCGGGTGTTTTCCGGCGACAGTGTAGAACTCGCAGGCCCAGTCGACCGCTGAGGCACCCGTCTGCTTGCCGCCGACGACTTCGACCAGCGGCATCAGGTAGGGCGGATTGAAGGGGTGGCCCAGCACCATGCGGCCCGGATTGCCCGCCTTCGCCTGGATGTCGGATATCAGCAGGCCCGAGGTGGATGATGCGATCACCACATCGTTGGGCATCGCCGCGTCCATGGCGGCGTACATCTCCTGCTTGATGTCGATCCGCTCGGGCCCGCTTTCCTGCACGAAGTCGGCATTGGCCACGGCTGCGGCGAGGTCGGTCGTGAACGCCACGCGATCCTTCGAGGCGCCCTCGCTGAGGCCCATGGCTTCGAGGCTCGGCCAGGCCGAATCGATGATGCGGCGCATCCGGGCCTTGGCGGCCGGATTGATGTCCTGCACGGTGACATCGTAGCCCCTGGCCGCGAAACCGGCGGCCCAGCCGGCGCCGATGACGCCGCCGCCGATGCAGGCGATGGAACGAACATCCTGTGGCGCGGGACGATTCATGGGCGTGAACTCCTGTCTGTGAGGGTGCTAGCGGCGGTTGACGTCGAAGTCGGCGTCGTCAAGACCGAGCGCATTGGCCCGATCCCGCAGGGCGAACTTCCGGATCTTGCCGGTCGCAGTCTTCGGCAGCGGTCCGTAGACGATGGTCTTCGGCACCTTGAAGTGGGCCATGTTGTCGCGACAGAAGCCGATGATGTCGGTCGGGTCGGTTGCTTCCCGACCGGGTTTGAGTGTCACGAAGGCGCAGGGTGTTTCGCCCCATGTCTCGTCGCTGCGCGCGACCACGGCGGCCTCCATGACGGCCGGATGCTTGAACAGCATGTCCTCGATCTCGATCGAGCTGATGTTCTCACCGCCCGAGATGATGATATCCTTGGAGCGGTCCTTCACTTGGATGTAGCCGTCGGGATGCATCACGCCGAGATCGCCCGAGTGGAACCAGCCGCCGGCCAGGTCCTTGCGTGTCTGGTCGGGGTTGGAGAGATAGCCCTTCATCACCGTGTTGCCGCGCAGCATGATCTCGCCGATCGTCTCGCCGTCGGCGGGGACGGGTTGCATCGTGTCGGGATCGGCCACCATGTGGCCGGCAACCATGGGATGACGCAGGCCCTGGCGCGACATGGCCTGGGCCCGGTCCTCGACGGACATGTCCATCCAGTCGTCCTGACAGGATGCAATCAGAGCGGGACCATAGGTTTCGGTCAGGCCGTAGAGGTGGATGACCCTGAAGCCCAGCGCCTCCATGCCCGCGATCACGGCGCTCGGTGGCGCAGCGCCACCGGTCGAGATCGTCACGGTCTGGGGGAAGGTGCGTTTGTGTTCGTCGGGTGCGTTCAGGATCATGTTGAGCACGATCGGCGCACCGGCCATGTGCGTGACCCTGTGCTCGTCGATCAGGCGGAAGATCGCCTTCGAATCGACCTTGCGCAGCAGGATATGGGTTCCGGCAAACGCCGTGACGCCCCAGGCATGGCACCAGCCGTTGCAATGGAACATCGGCAGGGTCCAGAGGTTCACCGTTTCGCCGGAGAAGCCGAGCGACATGCCGTTGCCGATGCCGTTCAGGAAGGCACCGCGATGGTGATAGACCACGCCCTTGGGGTTGCCCGTGGTGCCTGATGTGTAGTTGAGCGAGACCGCGTTCCATTCGTCAGCGGGCAGAACGGGCTCGTCGGCGGAATCGCCGGCCTCCAGGAATGCCTCGTATGTCGTGTCGCCGAAGCCGGTCTCGTTGTCGGTATCGGGGTCGTCGATCGCGATGACATGGAGCGGCTTGCCGTGCTGGGCCACGGCCTCTTCCATGGTGGCGGTAAACTCGCGGTCGGCGATCAGGACGCGCGTGCCCGCATGGCCCAGCATGAAGGCGATGGACGCCGCGTCGAGGCGGAAGTTGAGCGCGTTGAGGACCGCGCCGGCCATCGGGACGCCGAAGTGCGCCTCCAGGATCGCCGGGCCGTTCTGGGCCATGATCGCAACGCTCTCGCCGCGCTCGACGCCATGCTTGCGCAGGGCGCTCGCCAGTCGCCGGCAGCGATCGTGCATTTCGGCATAGGTCGCGGACCGGTCGCCGTAGACCCAGGCGGTCCTGGCCGGATGGGTGAGGGCCGAGCGGACCAGGAAATCGATCGGCGTCAGGGCCTCGTGGTTGGCCGGCGTCTGATCGAGATCGGTCTCGAAACGGTTGGTGGAGGAATCGGTTGCGGTCACGTGGTGTCCTCAAGGAAATGCGGCTGATGACCCACGGCGCGCGGGTTTGCCTTCGTTGCCGTTCACGGTCGCCCTGTCAATGCCTGCGGGAGCGGTGCTAAGAGGGTCGTTATGGTTGTTTTGCAAGCCGCGCGTATGGCGCCAGGCGTCAAGGGTCTTCTCTGCATGGTGGCCGGTTGCGCTCTGGTCACCTTCAACGACGCGATCCTGAAATGGCTGACCACGGATTATCCGGTGGGCCAGATCATGTTCGTGCGCGCGATCTTCGTGTTTCCGCCGATCCTGCTCCTGGCGCTCAACGAGGGGGGACTGTCGAACCTGCGCGTGCGCAATGTGAAGGGCCATGCCGTGCGATCCGGCATTGTGGTCTGCGGCATGTTCCTCTTCGTCACCGCGATCAGCCTGATGCCGATCGCCGATGCGCTCGCAATCGCCTTTGCCGCGCCGTTGCTGGGCACGGTGCTGGCCGTGCCGATGCTGGGCGAGCGGGTCGGCTGGCGGCGCTGGTCGGCTGTCATCGTCGGCTTGTGCGGCGTGGTCGTGGCTCTCAAGCCCACAGGCGAGGGGATCGCACTCGCCGCGCTGCTGCCACTCGGTGCGGCGGTGACCGGTGCCCTGCGCGACATCGTGACGCGCAGGCTGAGTGTTTCCGACAGTTCGTCGTCGATCCTCATGGTGACCACGGTTGCCGTCATGCTGGCAGGCCTCGTCTCGTCGCTCGCGCCCGTCGTGGGCTGGCACGCGGTCGCCTGGCAAGCCATGACCTGGGAGCACATCGGCCTCCTGGCCGGTGCGGGTGTCCTGCTGGCCGGCGCGCAGTACCTGATGATCGAGGCGGTGCGTTACGCCGAGATCGGGCTTGTCGCGCCGTTCAAGTACACCAGCATCGTCTGGGCCGTGATCCTGGGCTACCTCGTGTTCGACACCGTACCCGACGTCTGGATCGTCACCGGCTCGACCATTGTCATCGCCAGCGGCCTCTACATCCTGCATCGCGAAACGACCCTCAACACAGCGCACCGATCGGTCCCGGATCGGCCGGATTCCGCGCCGCTGGACCGGCCACCGCGTTGACGGCCGACAACACCTGGCCGCATCGCCGATCTGCCCTGCAAGGCGCGCAACCATCGGGAGGAACCAGGGGACATTGTGCCAGGGGACATTGTGAAGGTGAAGGTTGCGTTGGCGATGGATGGCGGCTCTGTCATCGGTGCAATCGTCGTGGATCGGGATCGATGCGGTCAGCGGAGTCTCGTCATCGGCGAGGCGTTTGCCGATCCGCATGCCGGCATTGACGCAGTTGACCTGTGCCGTGATGGCCGCCGGGATGAGGCCGTTGGTTCATAAGGGCGACCTTGGTGCGACGGTGAGCCTCCGGATCGTCCTGGTCGGGCACCGTTCGGCGGTCAGGCGCGCGGCCGTGTCGTCATCCTTGCTGCGATGCGCTGCGACGAGGCGGTTGAGGGCCTCCTTGCGGGCGCGTTCCAACGTCATGGTCAGGACTTGCGCGCGGGATCGACGGCGATCGGTCCGGAGTCGGATGTGGTCGGGTGCGGAGGATGGTCCGCAAGATGCGCCTTGCGCTCGGCCAGGGCGGCCGTTTGGGCCATGCCCTTGGCCGTCACCAGCCGTTCCGCTGCGGCAAGCCAGCGTTCGTAGTAGTCGCTGCCGTCGTCGGCCCCGTTGGTCTGGATTTCGTCGATCAGCAGGTGTTTGAAATCGTCCCATATGTACTGCCCGTCCATGTACATCTGCGAGACCAGCGCAAAGATGCGGGCTTGCCAGGGTTCCTTGAACACCGGACCGCTGCCGTCGTCGGGCAGCATATCGAGGATCGCCTGGGGCGGTTGGATCGTGGTTTCGTTCATGTTGCTTCTAGGTAGCTTTCCCAGAGGTCGAGGATCACCGCGTCGCGGCCGTGGGCGTCATCGCCCTCGAAGAGGTCGGGATGGATCTGGTCTTCCCAGACCTCCATCATGGTGCGTCGTGGTGCGCGGCGATGTCGCTCTGGAAATCCTGGTCTGCCATGTGTCCCCGTCGCGGCCCGGACGCGGCGCGGTCCAAGGGTACTTCGGACAAGGGAAGCAGGGAGAAAAAAAGAAAAGGCCGCATCGGTCTGATGCAGCCTTTTCGAATTGGCTCCGCGAGTAGGACTCGAACCTACGACCCGCTGGTTAACAGCCAGCTGCTCTACCAACTGAGCTATCGCGGATCAGTGGCAGAAAGATCTTATACGGATGGCCCCGCGCACGTCAATGCGTACGCTGACGGGTATACAGCGCCTGATCGGTGACGACGCGATCGCCGTCTCGAACCATGACGGTCACCAGCTCGATGCGGTGCCGACGTCCATATCCGTGTTGCACGTCATCCGCGAAGCGGTCGGCCCCGACGCCTGCCTGCCAGACGTCGGCGGCGTGTGTTCGGCGCTTGATGAAATGTGGCTGATCGGACTGGGGCTGACTTCGTCCTGCCGGGACGCGCCTTCGTCCATGCCGTCGCCGCGGGGGCCGTTCGGGTGGCGATCACATGCTGTCGATCCTCAAGACCGAACTGCGCCAGAACATGATCGAAGTCGGCTGCCGCCATTCATCGACGCCTGATCTCAAGATAACCTGGTCTTGAGATGAGTGGAGGCCAGGACCGGAATCGAACCGATGTAAGCGGATTTGCAGTCCGCTGCATCACCACTCTGCCACCTGGCCGCGGAGCGGGCGTTCCTAGCGGTTTCGCAGAGGGGCTGCAACAGGTTTGTTGCCGTCGCTTTTGGCCCGCCGCCATGCGATCCAGGGTCGCCAGCCTCGCCTGCCACGACGGCGACGCCATGCCGCACGATGACGCGCAAGCCTTCGCCTGGTTCCAGTGCGCCGCGGCGCTTCGGTTGGATGTGTGATGCCGGTCAACCGGAGACGCCGGTTGCGCGCGCGATGGACAAGGGTTAAAGAAGTCATCGTTCTGGAACCTGCGGAAAGCCCTGTTCATGGTCGATTTCGTCAAGGCCCGAAAGGCCATGGTGGACAGCCAGATACGGACCGTGAAGGTCACTGACGAGCGGATTCTCGATGCGCTGGGTGATATCCCGCGCGAGGTTTTTCTGCCCGAGCATCTGCGGTCGATTGCCTATGTCGATGAGGATCTCCGGATCAAGTGCGAACGTTATGTCACCGAGCCCATGGTGCTGGCCCGCCTTCTGCAGACGGCCGAGATCACGGCGAGCGACGCGGTCCTGGTTGTCGGCTGCACCACGGGTTACGCCGTTGCGCTGGTCTCGCACCTTGCCGAGACGGTCGTGGGGCTCGACGATGATCCCGAGTTTGTTGCCCATGCCGACCGTGTTTTGTCCGATCTCGGTGTCGACAACGGTGTCGTGGTGGAGGGCGAGCTTGTCGAGGGGTATCCCAGGCAGGCACCTTACGATGTGATCATCATCGAGGGGCGCTGTGGCGAGGTTCCCGACGGGATAACCGAACAGCTCGCTGACGGTGGTCGTCTCTTGACGGTCGTCGACGATCGCGGGGTCGGCAAGGCTGTCGTGATGCGCCGCGGCACCGGCGGTGCTGTCGGACAGCGCGTGTTGTTTGACGCCAATGTCCCACCTTTGCGGAGTTTCGTACGTGAAGCCGCATTTCAGCTTTAGAACCCTCGCCGCCAGTTCCGCCTTCGCGCTGCTGGCAGGCGCTGCGACGCCGTCCTGGGCCCAGGGCCTCGAGGAGGTGATGGCTCTGACCTACAACAGCAACCCGACGCTGTTGGCGGCGCGCGCCGAGCTCCGTTCGGTCGATGAGCAGATTTCGCAGGCACTGTCGGGTTTCAGGCCGACACTCTCGGCGACCGGTGCGTTAGCGTACGAACGCAGCGAGACGAACTTGTCGCCCTGGGAGTCTTCGAACCCGAACAACTATGGGCTCAGCCTGAACCAGCCGCTCTATCAGGGTGGCAGGACTGCCGCGAAAGTGTCACAGGCCGACAACATCATTATCGCCCAGCGGGCCAGCCTTCAGAACATCGAACAGCAGGTCCTGCTGGACGCGGTTACGAGCTACATGGACGTCGTGCTTGCACGCGAGGTGGTGAACCTTGCGGTCAGCAACGAACAGCGCCTGCTGCGCCAGCTTGAGGCGACCGAGGACCGGTTTCGTGTCGGTGAAGTGACCCGGACCGACGTTTCGCAGGCGCGCGCCCGGCATGCCGGCGCGGTTGCAGATCGAATCCGGGCGGAAGGCTCACTGATCAGCGAGAACGCGTCGTTCGAGGAGACGATCGGGATCGCGCCCACTGTGTTGTCGCGGCCGGGCGTTCTGGTCGGACTGCCGCAGGATGTCGATGAGGCGCAGCATATCGCCGAGCGCGAAAGTTCCGTGATCCGTCAGGCGCTGGCGACCGAGTTGGCTGCAAGGGACGGTATCGACATCCAGTTCGCCGATCTGCTGCCCCACATCAACCTGATTGCCAGCTATCAGCATCTTGATGATCTCAGCACGACGATCGCCGATCAGGACGAGTTTTCAATTCAGGTGCAACTGACGGTTCCGCTTTACCAGGCCGGATTCGAATCCTCCCAGATCCGTGAGGCGACCCAGACGGCGGCCCAGAGACGTATTCAGATCGATGAGGCACGGCGTCAGGTCGAAGCGAATGTCATCAGTTCGTGGCAGGCTTTCGCGACGGCTCTGGCCGAGGTCGACGCCTTCATGGCCGAGGTCGAGGCCAACACCATCGCCCTTGAGGGCACCGAGCGCGAGGCGCAGGTGGGCGAGCGCACCGTTCTGGACATCCTCGATGCCGAGCAGGAGCTGTTCGAGAGCCAGATCAGGCTGGTGACGGCCGAACGCGATGCCGTGGTCGCGAGCTACGCCCTGCAGGCCACGCTTGGGCGCCTGACCGCCGACGACCTTCGGCTCCCGGTCGTGATTTACGACGTCGAGGAGTATTACGACGAGGCCCGCGACGCGTGGTGGGGATACGGCGGTCTGACCGACGACTGACTGCTGGAGATGGCTGACGTTTCGGAAGGCCCACAAATAGCATAATCTGCATGCGAATGCGTGGGTAGTATAGCTCCCGACTACCCGACTATGTTTCGGAAGGCCCACAAATCGCATAATCTGCATGCGAACGAGAACGGTTGAGGCGATGGCAGATTCCACGAACAGTCAGGATCCCTCGATGGAGGACATCCTGGCGTCGATTCGCAAGATCATCGACGAGGACGATTCCAGGGGCGATACGACCGTTCGGGACGCGCAGGACGATGCTGCGCCCGACGATGACATCGTCGGCCTCGCCGAGATAGCCGATGACGAGGATGCCGAGCCGCTCGACTTGGCCGAAGTGATCGAAGCCGAAGCGGAAGCCGACGTGCCGGAAATGCCTGAGGCCGCTGAGGCGGATCCGCCGGAAGAGAACGATGGCGAGGCTGCGGTCCCCGAGGCCGAAGAAGCGGCCCACATCACCGGCACGGATGTGTCGCATGTTCCCGAGGACATCGGGATCGCACCGGTTGCCGACGCTGTGCCCGATAATGAGAAACCGCTCCAGGAGGAGAAACCCATGAGCGACGACGGTCTGATGTCGGAAGCCACGCGCAGTTCTGCCGCCGCCGCCCTTGGTTCGCTCGCCCGGGCGACCGAGCGCGATCCGCTTGAAGGCGTACCTCAAGGCCGGCCGATCGAGCAGCTTGTGATGGAACAGCTCAGGCCCATGCTGAGCCAATGGCTGGACGAGAATCTGCCGGCCATTGTCGAACGGATTGTCGAGCGTGAAGTACGCTACCTCTCGCGGCGGCTCGAGGGCGACGACAGGAACTGACAAAACGACAGGATCGTCTATAACCCGGCGCCGCGGATGACCCTCCGCGGCGTTGCTGTCCTGGAACCAAGCCATGCTTGAAAAGACCTACGACGCCAACGGCGTCGAACAGAACCTTTATGAAGACTGGGACCGCGACGGCTCGTTCTCAATCGGCAGCCGTGACAACGCGCAGCCCTACACCATCGTCATTCCGCCGCCGAACGTCACCGGCAGCCTGCATATGGGCCATGCTCTCAACAACACGCTGCAGGACATCCTGATCCGCCACGAGCGCATGAAGGGGCGCGATGCGCTCTGGCAGCCGGGCATGGATCATGCCGGCATCGCGACGCAGATGGTGGTCGAGCGTCAGCTTGCCGAACAGGGTCTCGACCGGCGCGAAATGGGGCGGGAAGCCTTCATCGACAAGGTCTGGACCTGGAAGGGTGAGTCCGGCGGCCTGATCGGCCGGCAGCTTCGGCGCCTGGGTGCCTCGGCGGACTGGTCGCGCGAACGCTTCACCATGGACGAGGGCCTGAGTGAGGCCGTGATCAAGGTCTTCGTCGACCTCTACGAAGCCGGCCTTATCTACAAGGACAAACGCCTGGTCAACTGGGATCCCAGGCTGTTGACCGCGATCTCCGATCTGGAAGTCCAGCAGCAGGAGGTGAAGGGCCATCTCTGGCACTTCCGCTACCCCGTCGAGGGCGAAGACGGTCGTTTCATCACCGTCGCGACGACCCGGCCGGAGACGATGCTGGGCGATACTGCGGTGGCCGTGCACCCCGACGATGAGCGCTATCGCGACCTTGTCGGCAAACACGCCATTCTGCCGCTGGTCGGCCGCAGGATCGTGATCGTGGCTGATGAGTACGCTGACCCCGAACAGGGTTCCGGTGCGGTGAAGATCACGCCGGCGCACGATTTCAACGACTTCGAGGTCGGCAAGCGCCACAACCTCGAAATGATCAACATTCTGGATGCCGAAGCACGCATCAACGAGAACGCGCCCGCAGCCTACCGCGGCCTCGACCGTTTCGAGGCGCGCGAGCGTATCGTCGCCGACATGGAGGCCGACGGCTTTCTGGAGACGATCGACGAACATCTCCATCAGGTGCCGTTCGGGGACCGTGGCGGCGTGCCGATCGAGCCCTGGCTGACAGAGCAGTGGTATGCGGACGCCAGGACGCTGGCCGAACCTGCCATCAGGGCGGTCGAGGAGGGCAAGACCTGCTTCGTGCCAGAGAACTGGACCAGGACCTACTATGAGTGGATGCGCAACATTCAGCCCTGGTGCATCTCGCGCCAACTCTGGTGGGGCCACCAGATTCCCGCGTGGTACGGGCCCGACGGCGAGGTCTTTGTGGCGCATGACGAGGAGGCGGCACGGCTCAGGGCGCGCGAGCACTACGGCGAAGACGTTCCGCTGGAGCGTGACCCCGACGTGCTCGACACGTGGTTCTCGTCGGCGCTGTGGCCGTTCTCGACCCTCGGCTGGCCCGAGGACACTCCGGAACTGCGCCGCTATTACCCGACCGATGTGCTGGTCACGGGCTTCGATATCATCTTCTTCTGGGTCGCCCGCATGATGATGATGGGACTTCACTTCATGAAAGAGGTGCCGTTCCACACCGTCTACATCCATGCGCTGGTGCGGGACGAGAAGGGCGCCAAGATGTCGAAGTCCAAGGGGAACATCATCGATCCCCTGGAACTGATCGACGAGTACGGTGCCGACGCGCTGCGCTTCACGCTCTGCGCCATGGCGGTGCCCGGGCGTGACATCAAGCTCTCGAAGCAGCGTGTGGAGGGCTATCGCAACTTCGGAACCAAGCTCTGGAATGCGGCGCGTTACTGCGAGATGAACGGCTGCGTTGCCGACAGCACGTTCGACCCGTCAACCTGCAGGGAGACCGTGAACCGCTGGATCGCGAGCGAGATGGCGCGGCTCCGCATCCGTCTCGATGTGGCGCTTGCGGCCTATCGCTTCAACGACGGTGCGCAGGCGGCCTATCAGGCAGCCTGGAACGTGTTCTGCGACTGGTACCTCGAGTTCACCAAGCCGATCCTCAACAGTGACGACGAGGCGGCTGCGGCCGAGACTCGTGCGGCGACCGGTTGGGCTCTCGACCAGCTGCTGCTGATGCTGCATCCCATCATGCCCTTCATCACCGAGGAGCTGTGGCGTCAGCTGGACGGTCATCGCGAGACCAGGCTCATCCGCGCCGGTTGGCCCACCTATGGCGAGGAAGCGATCGACGTCGCAGCATCCAATGAGATGGACTGGATCGTCCGCCTGATCTCGCTGATCCGTACGATCCGCGCTGAGGTCAACGTGCCGGCCGGTGCCAGGATCGTGGCGTTGCTCAAGGACGGTGGCGCGGAGGCCGAGGCTCGCATGGCACGCCACCGGGACCTCATCCTGCGGCTGGCGCGTCTGGAGAGCATTGACCGCGCCAACACGACACCTGCGGGTTCGGCCCAAGCCGTGTTCGATGGTGCCACGCTCATCCTGCCGCTTGAAGACGTGATCGACATCGCGGCCGAGGTGACACGCTTGAAGAAGGCGATCGGCAAGGCCGACGGTGAGGTGGCCGGTCTCGGCAAGAAGCTCTCGAACGAGAAGTTCCTGGCCAATGCGCCCGACGAGGTCGTTGAGGAGAACCGGGAGCGTCTTGCTGCGGCGGAGCAGTCGCGCGACCGCTTGGCCGAGGCCCTGGCGCGGCTCGAGGCCGCCTGAGGCGCAGCCGTAAGGGCAGAGTATGGTGCGCCATGGCTGATACCAACGAACCGAAGGCCTCCGACGGCTGCGATCTCTCGCGTGTCTATGTGCTGTTGCCGCAGATGCGGCTTTACCCATCGGCTCGACATTGTGCGGGTCTGGGAGCCGTTCGTCATGCGCTTGACGATCCCCAACTCCAGCCAAGGGCGTTGCCAGACAGATGCCTGGGGCTTGCGACGCAGCATAGGCGCGGGCGGGCGGGAGATCCGGCTCGATGAGATACCGGCCGACGAACCGGTCGATCTGGTCCTCGGCGGTTCGTTCTGTTTCGCGGTTGGGGTGACGGCGACGGCAAGACCCTGCCCCCTCACATGGGCCAGATACCGAAAAGGCAGCAACCGCTCTACGGCCGGAAGAACGACGCGTTTTACCCACTGCGTCACAACGCGGAGAACCATGACGCCGAACGCGCCGAGTTCAATGCGTTGATCGAGAGCACCTTGAAGGCTTGGTCGCAGCACGCCGACGCCATCGGCGCCCGGCTGATCTGCTTCACCCAGACGACCGCGTTCACATGATCGATCGTGGCGACGCGGTGGTGTGCGACCGGGTGACGAAGCGGCTCATCCCATAACTTGAGAATCGTTCATGAAGATGTTGAAAATTCTCCGCTGGATTCATGTAATGGCCCGGATTACCTCTCGATGACGGGCATGAACCCGTATTTCCGGGGGATCTCTCAATGTCATCAAGCATTCTTTACGTCGTTCACAACCAGGCTTGGACGGACTGTCGCGTGGCCGAAGTCCTGCGCTCGCGCGGCCATACGATCGAATTCGTCTGCCCGGCCTTCGGCGATACCTTGCCGCCGGTCGACGGCTACACCGCCCTGGTGATCGGCGGCAGCGAGGACGGCCATGCTGCCCGGCCCGACGAACTGCAGTGGGTCGCCGACGAGATCGCCTACATCCGTGAGGCTGTCGACAAGGGTGTGCCGACCTATGGAATCTGCATGGGCGCGCAGCTCCTGGCCGCGGCCTACGACGGCAAGATCTGGGGCCGTCCTGACGAGCTGTGTGAACTCGGCTTCTATCAGATCGACGCGACCGAAGCCGGACGCGACCTCTTCGAGGGCACCAGCCATTTCTACGAGGCACATTACGAAGGCATCTTCCGGCTGCCGGACAACGCTGTGCTGCTGGCGCGCGGAAACCAGTTTCCGGTGCAGGCGTTCCGCATTGGCGACCACGCTTACGGCACGCAGTTCCATCCCGATGTCGCGCTCGAAAAGCTGACCCGCGAGTTCCTGGAGAACGATCCCTACATCGACTTCTTTGGCGCTCAGAGCGTCGAGGAGCAGCTGCGTCTGGCCGCGGTCTATGAGGACTCGATCCAGGCCTGGACGGAACGGTTCATCGACACCTGGGTCGGTTCGGCTTGCAGCGAAGCGGAGGCGGCGTAATCATGATGTCCGATCGCATTCTCTATATCATCCACCGCCGCGACTGGACCAGCACGCGCATCGCCGACGTCCTGGACACTCGGGGCTATGAGATCGATTTCCTGTGCCATGTCGATGGCGATCCCTTGCCTGAAGACGCATCGGCCTACGCCGGCGTTGTGATTGCCGGTGGTTGTGAGGGGTCAATGCGCCAGTCGGAGCGCTGGCCCTGGCTGATCCGTGAAATGGCCTGGGTGCGCAAGGTGGTCGAGCGCGGCGATCGTCCGGTCCTGGGCATGTGCCTCGGCGCTCAGCTGATTGCCATGGCGTTCGGCGGTGAGGGTGGCCCCCGTCCGGACGGCCTGATGGAACTCGGGTTCTATCCCCTGGAGCCGACCGCCGAGGGCGCGAGCCTGTTCTTCGGCCTCAGCCACATCTACCAGGCGCACTACGAGGGCATCATGCACCTGCCCGAAGGCGCAACGCTGCTCGCTCGCAACGAGGCGTTCCCGGTTCAGGCATACGCCCTGGGCTCCGCAATCGGCCTGCAGGGACACCCCGATGCCAAGCACGCCGATCTCGAAGGTTGGTATGGCGACAACGACACGCAGCTCGGCCGTCCGGGCATCCAGAGCCTTCCGCAGCAGTTGCGCTTGTCTGCGTCCTACGAAGCCTCGATCCAGGCCTGGACCGAGCGCTTCATCGAGTGCTGGCTCGAGGGCGGAATCGTGCGGCTTGCGGCCTAGCTGTCGCGTTCCAGCGGTCGGGTCAGACAGGTCGGCCCGCCTTCACCCTTGCGGCTGATCTCGCTGCCGTCATAGGTCACGACCTCACAACCTGCGGTCTCCAGCCGACGACGGGTTTCGGGGTTGCCTTCGACCATCACGCAACGGCGCGGCGCGGTCGCGAGCACGTTGCAGCCCATGCTTTCGAACTCCTCGTCGGGCACTTCGACCAAGCAGAGCCCGCGTTCCAGCAACCAGTTGCGGAACGGCACGGGCATCAGCGGCGAATAGACAAGCGCAAGATCACGATCGAGCGGCGACAGAATTGACATCAGATGAAACACGTCCGATGGCCCCCTGAAGTGAGGTAGCGGGCAGACTTCGACGTGAACGTCCGCACCGAGCAGCGCGCGTAGTTGGCGAATGCCCTCGGCATTGGTGCGGTAGCCGCAGGCGACGGCGCAGGTCCTGTCATCGAGCCAGACGAAATCGCCACCCTCGATGTGGCCGTCGCCCGTGATGGTGCCAGCAATGGCAACACCCTGGCTGTCATAGACGCCGCCGTTGACACCGGGTTCGGCCTTGCGCGCAGGTTTGCCCATGTTGCAGTGGATCACACCCTTGGGCGAGGGGATCGACGCGTCCCGCACATAAATCGAATCGATCGACAGGCCGTCGCCGTGGGGCAGGAAATGGATATCGGCACCGGCAAGCGAGAGGACTTCGACGAAACTGTCGTATTCGCGCAGGGCGGCGTCAAAGTCCGGCATGGCGTGATAGTTGAGACCCTGCCATTGGCCCGCGACTGTCATCGGATCGCGAAAGGCCTCGCGCGCGTGCCGCAGGCCGATGCGCGTGATGCGCCCGTATTCATTTATCGACATGTCAAAGCCCTTCCTTCCAGAGCAGATTCAATTTACTCGTGATCATATCCTGCGGCACCGAAGACGTTCGTGCCGTGCTGTGGCGTGAAGCGTCATCAGCACGAGCGGGATGATGTACTGCGTGAGTGCTCTCCAGCCGCCCGTCATGTCCTCGCCCTCGAGATAGCGTTGCGGCAACCCGTAGAGCCCGCAAAGCCCGGCTGCGAGCGCGACGCCGATCGAGATCGGGACGTGGTGGGCATGACGCATGATTGGGCGGAAGCCGCACGGGAATGGAGCCGCTGCTTGGCACAACGGCAACGGCGAGGGGACCCGGGTGCAGCGTGACATCGCGGGACCGCACCACTAGTCTCCGCCGCGACAAACAAGACGTTTCGTTTCAGGGAGAGACGCCATGACCCGTTGGGACAAGTCGAAACTGCCGAGCCGACACGTGTCGGTGGGACCGAAGAGTGCACCGCACAGGGCCTTCTACTACGCCATGGGCCTGACCGATGACGATGTGGCGCAGCCTTTCGTCGGTGTCGCCACAACCTGGAACGAAGCAGCACCCTGTAACATCACCCTGATGCGTCAGGCGCAGGCGGTGAAGAAGGGCGTGAAGGCTGCCGGTGGCACACCGCGCGAGTTCACGACCATCACGGTGACCGATGGCATCGCCATGGGCCATCACGGCATGAAGTCGTCACTGGTGAGCCGCGAAGTCATCGCTGACTCAGTTGAACTCACCATGCGCGGGCATTGCTACGATGGCCTTGTCGGTCTCGCGGGCTGCGACAAATCCCTGCCGGGCATGATGATGTCGATGGTGCGGCTCAACGTGCCGTCGGTCTTCATCTATGGCGGTTCGATCCTGCCCGGCAAGTTCCGCGGCAAGGACGTGACGATCATCGATGTCTTCGAGGCGGTCGGTGCAAACGCAGCCGGGAACATGTCCGACGAGGACCTCGGCATTGTCGAACACGCGGCATGTCCGTCGGGCGGCTCCTGCGGCGGTCAGTTCACGGCGAACACCATGGCGACGGTCTCCGAGGCGATCGGCCTGGCTCTGCCGTACTCGGCCTCGACGCCGGCACCCTACGAGAGCCGCGACGCCTTCTGCGAGCGCGCGGGGCACGCGGTGATGGAGCTGATCGGAAAGAGTATCCGTCCGCGCGACATCGTCACGCGCAAGGCGCTTGAGAATGCGGCGGTCGTCGTCGCGGCCTCGGGCGGTTCAACCAACGCGGGGCTGCATCTTCCCGCGATTGCGCATGAGGCCGGCATCGGGTTCACGCTCGACGAGGTCTGTGAGATCTTTCGCAAGACGCCCTACATCGCCGATCTCAAGCCGGGCGGCCGTTACGTCGCCAAGGATCTCTACGAGGCCGGCGGCATCCCGATCCTGATCAAGGCGCTGCTGGATGGCGGCTATCTGCACGGCGACTGCCTGACGGTGACCGGAAAGACGCTGGCCGAGAATCATGCCGATGTGGTGTTCCCGGAGGACCAGGACGTCATCCGGCCGATCAGCAATCCGCTTTCGACAACGGGCGGCGTGGTCGGGCTGAAGGGCAACCTCGCACCGCAGGGCGGGATCGTGAAGATCGCCGGCATGAAAACCCTCCGGTTCCGCGGGCCTGCGCGCTGTTTCGACCGCGAGGAAGACTGCCTTGAGGCCGTGCTGCGCCAGGAATTCAACGAAGGTGATGTCCTGATCGTGCGCTACGAGGGCCCCAAGGGCGGCCCGGGCATGCGCGAGATGCTCTCGACCACCAGCGCACTCTACGGCCAGGGCATGGGCGAAAAGGTCGCCCTCATCACGGATGGGCGGTTCTCGGGCGGAACGCGCGGCTTCTGTATCGGCCATGTTGGGCCGGAGGCGGCCGAGGGCGGCCCGATCGGCCTTCTCCAGAACGGTGACATGATCGTCATCGACGCCGAAAAGGGCACGCTCGATGTCGAGCTCTCCGACGAGGAACTGGCCGCGCGCAAGGCGGATTGGCAACCGCGCCAGACGGACTACAACGCCGGCACCATCTGGAAGTACGCCCAGACGGTCGGTCCGGCCCGTTTTGGCGCCGTGACCCATCCCGGTGGGCAGGGCGAAACGCACGTTTTCGCCGACCTCTAGGTGTCGGTTGGCGTTCCGGGCGTCGGATCGCCGCATTGATCACGTCGGCAGCGTCGGCCCTTCAGGGGACGGAGTTCGCTCCAAACCCCCTCGAGTTCCGGCAATCTGTCATCGCAGCGGAACTATGGGATGTTGTCGGCCATCGTGGTGTGAACGGTCGGCGGAAGGGTGGCCGGATCATCCAGGGTTGAGGTGCAGACATGAACCTCTCTCGGCCAGTCGCTGTCTTCGTAGGGGAGCGACGTTCCGCGCCTGCCGCCCAGTGAGGATACGTCATGGCGGGCGTTCCGGAGGTTCAGCGAAACTCTCCGGGCTTCAGATCGACGAAGGCCATAACAAGAGCGCCTGCCGCCCAGTGAGGATACGTCATGGCGGGCATTCCGGAGGTTCAGCGAAACTCTCCGGGCTTCAGATCGACGAAGGCCATAACAAGAGCGCCTGCCGCCATGTGGCAACTGCGACAGTGGCAGTTGTTGGTTTCGAAGGTCTCGGCCGACATCCGGTAGCGGATCGCACCGCAACATCGCCTGATTGGATGTCACGAGAGGCTTGCGGGTTCGCGCTTACAGGGCATCAATGATTTCCATGGATTGCAGGGTGCCGCAGATCATCAAGATCGCTTCGGTCTCGGGCCGGCCAACCCCGGTACCGTACTCCAGCAGGTAGTCCGGCGTGACGCGCACCATGTCGACATCGTTTTCAATGTTGAGCGCCTGGATGTCCGGAATGTCGAAGCCCTGGGCGGCCACGTAGTGGGCCTCGATCCGGTTGACCTCGTCGGGATAAGGGGTTGCGACAACAATACGGGTCGCGCCGGGCGTCTTCAGCGCGCGCATCACACCGGTTATGAGGTATGTCGGCCTGGTTGCCCGGCGCTCCGCGTCCAGGTTCGGCAAAGACGACGCTCACGCCAATCATCACGCTCTCGACCGTCTGCTCCATAGCAAGCAGGGGGAACCCGATCGACGCGCGGTCGAATCAGCCGTTGTCGAAACGCGGCGAGCGCGGCTTCGATGCGGGCCAGACGGTCCCGGGCGTTGCGTCGCCGGGGTGCCAAATTCAGTGTTCCCGATAAAGTCGCCCGAGCCCCTCGATCCTGTCGTTCACGCCTGCGAGCCGCATCATATGCCAGATCAGAGCCTGGTTGCTGGCCACGCAGGGTTTTCCGGTCTTCTGCTCGATTTCTTCAATCACCTCGACCGTGCGTAGTGCCGTGCAGGAGATGAAGATGCCGTCCGCGTCGGGTCGATTGATCTCCAGTGCGAGTTTGACGAGGTCCTCGGGTTCGACCTGGCACATCTGACGGCCGGTCTCCAGGCACAGGCCCTGGACGTCGAGAACCTCAAAGCCGCGATCGACCAGCCAGTCGGCCTCGAAATGGTTGACCTCATCAAGATAGGGGGTGCCGAGCACGACCTTTGTCATGCCGAGCGCCCGCATGGCCGCGATCACGCACGCTGCTACCGATGTGGCCCTGGCACCCGGCTGACCCTCGGACAACTTGCGCGCGACCTCGTCCTCACCGACGACGACACTGCCGGACGTGCAGACATAGGCGACGGCGTCCATGTCTTCTGGCAGCAAGGCCGCGCAGGCTGGCAGGCGGTCACCGACAGCGGACAGGTTGGCAACGTCAACAGGGTCATCGATGTGCACCCGTGTGTAGAAGACGCCGACGTCGCTGGGTACGATGTTGCGGATGTCGTCATCGGCCGTTTCTTCGTTGGTCAAAAGGACGAAACCAAGACGACCGCGCCTGTGCCTGCCCCTGCCGAGCGTCACAGAGCGCGGAGTGGACAAAGGCCATCCCTCGACCTTTTCGGGCAATGCTGCCATCGTTTTCCTCCTTCCAAACGTTGTTCCAAGGGCCGGCCCGGGGGTTGGCCCGGCGGCCTCGAATCCTAAGACTCCAGAAACTCCTCCAGCGCTCGTTGCAGCGTTTTCGGATCGTTGACAAGTTCGATGTACTGATTGGCAGGATCTCGTGTTGCTTCGACCGCTTCTGCGGGCAACACATCGGTGATGCGTCTTTCGACGTCCGCTTCCGAAGTGGTGAGATAGTCCTTTGTCTGCTGGGAAATCTCAAGCTAGGGGAGAAGACTGATCGAGGCATAGGGGCCAACCTCATGCTCGCCGGCGTTCTCCGCAATGATCGGCAGGCTGTAGGAGAGGGCCTCACCGATCATGCCTGCGTAGAGGCGTGTGTCTACGGCGTCGGCCGCGAACAGCATTTCGGTTGTGCGTTCGAGATCGAAGCGGACGATTTCGCCGGCCAGGAACGGACGTCCAGCCTTGAACTGCGCGTCCGCCCCGCCGTTCTCGGCACCGGCGACATACCAGACGCAGGGGACGTGCGCCAGGCAACGACCTGGCCTCGTACAGCGGCCATGGCGACGGTGAACCCGCGGCATGGTCTGGCAGCACCCTGCACCCGTCGACAAACCGGGACGCTGTGACGGAGCCATCATTGATCGCCAACCCCAGCATTTCCAGGGCAACGGCGTCGCGTTGAGCGGGGCCGGTTGTCATCTCATAAACGGCGTTCCAGTCCTCACGGACCATCCAGGGATGACGGCGACCTCATCGAAGCTCGAAGGCGCCGTGCCATAGGTCGATGATGGAACGCTTGTGCCTGACGATTGTGTCCGCGAACCCAGGCAATCGCTCAGCGCCACGGCAAAGACAACACACGCGATCGTCGTGGTTTTCATCATGCAAGCTCACACCAGACGGGTGTGTGATCGGATGCCTTCTCCTTGCCGCGGGGTTCACGGTCGATGTCGCAGGCGACCAGACGGTCTGCGGCATGCGGAGAGAGCAGAAGGTGGTCGATGCGAACGCCGTGGTCGTGCCGCCATGCACCGCCCTTATAGTCCCAAAAACTCCAGGCACGGGCCGTGTCCGGGTGCAGCGTGCGGTAGGCCTCAGTATAGCCGAACCAGAGCAACTTGCGGAAGCGAGCGCGGCATTCCGGTCGGCACAGCGCATCGTCAGCCCAGCCTTCCGGGTCGTAGACGTCGGCGTCGGTCGGACAGACGTTGTAGTCGCCACCCAGAACGACGGCCTCTTCGTATGTCAGAAGCGTGTGGGCGTGGTCGACCAGACGGTCCATCCAGGCGAGCTTGTAGTCGAACTTTTCGCCCGGAGTCGGATTGCCGTTGGGCAGATATATCGCGGCGACCCGAACGCCGTTGGTAACCGCTTCCAGGTAACGGGCTTGTTCATCGCTGTCGTTGCCCGGAAGGACCCTGGTTTCGATGTCCAGAGGGTGCTTCGAAAGCACTGCCACGCCGTTGTAGGTCTTCTGGCCGACAACCGCGCAGTTGTAGCCGAGCTCTTCGATTTCCAGGAACGGGAAGCCGTCCTCGACCGTCCTGAGCTCCTGCAGCAGCGCCACGTCGGGCGCGGCATCATTCAGCCACGCCAGAACATTCGGCAGGCGCGCCTTGATCGAGTTGACGTTCCAGGTGGCAATCTTCATGGGCCGACGATAGCGGGCACACGAAGGGGAGGCCAGAGCCTGACGGCTAGATCGCGAACGAGGTGCCGCAGCCGCAGGACGATGTGGCGTTCGGGTTCTCCAGCGTGAAGTAGCTGCCTTCGAGGTTCTGGATGAATTCCAGCGTGGAACCTGCCAGGAACTGGAGCGAGATATCGTCGACCACGACCCTGGCACCGCCCGAGACATATTCGATATCGCCGTCTTCGGGCCCTTCGTCGATCTTGAAGTGGTACTGGAAGCCAGAGCAGCCGCCGCCGGTGACCACAATGCGCAGACGTCCCGCCGCAGCATCGCCACGTTCTGCGGTCATGATCTCCCCGATGCGCTTGGCAGCATCGGGGGTCACATTTATACCATCGATGGTGGTCATGTCGCTCATGGCCGTTTCTCTCTTGTACTCTCAATGTAGGTGCGCGCGAATGCGTGTCAATTCAACGCATTGCTATTGCCCTAACGGAACACTAGGTTCCGCGCCATGACGACCGGCTCCCTCGCGCCCTACGCTTGCGATCCCGCGCAAAGCAGGGGACGGCGCTTTCCCGAACCCGAGAGTCGAAGCCGATCGGTCTTTCAGCGTGACCGCGATCGAATCGTCCATTGCCGGGCATTCCGCCGTCTCATGCACAAGACTCAGGTGTTCATCGCGACCGAAGGCGATCATTTCCGCACGCGGCTGACCCACAGTCTGGAGGTGGCCCAGATCGCGCGCTCGGTCGCGCGGTCGTTGCGGCTCAACGAAGATCTCGCCGAGGCGGTATCGTTGGCGCACGATCTCGGCCATACGCCTTTCGGTCATGCTGGCGAGGATGTGCTGGATGCTGCCATGGAGGCCTGGGGCGGGTTCGATCACAACGTGCAGACCCTGCGCATTCTGACCGAGCTCGAAACCCGCTATGCCGATTTCGATGGCCTCAACCTGACTTGGGAGGCGCTCGAAGGGGTGGTGAAGCACAACGGCCCGATCGCCGGCGAGGTGCCGCGCGCGATCCGCGACTATTGCGCCGTCCACGACCTTCAGGTCGATACCTTCGCCGGTGCAGAAGCCCAGACCGCTGCGATTGCCGACGACATCGCCTATCACAGCCACGACATCGACGACGGGTTGCGGGCCGGCCTCTTCACGCTCGATGACCTGCTCGGTGCGCCGCTCGCGGGCGATGCCGCACGCGAGGTCATCGAGCGTTATCCCGGTGCCGCCTCCGACCGGTTGGTGCAGGAGACGGTGCGCCGGATCATCAACCGGCTGGTCGGCGATCTGACCGAGGAATCCCGTCTGAGGATCGCCGAAAGCGGCGTCGAGAGCGCCGATGATGTGCGCTGGCACGGCGCGCCGGTGATCGCGTTCAGCCCCTCGGTTGCGGAGGCCAACACGGCCTTGAAGGCCTGGCTATTCACGAATATGTATCATCACGACCGCGTAAAGGTTGAGCGCCGCGAGGCTGCCGAGCTTCTGCGTGCGTTGTTCGCGATCTTCAGCGACAGTCCGCAGCATCTGCCCGAGGAGTGGCGTCACTGCCTTGTCGGTCGGGACGAGACCGCTCGCATGCGGGTGATCGCCGACTATATCGCGGGTATGAGTGATCGGTTCGCACAGGAAGAACACCATCGTGTAGTGGCGAAGAAAGATGAATGTTTACGGTGAGTTTACTGGGCGAGTTCAGAAGATAATCGAAGACATGCAGGCGTCCGGTGCGCTCGCTGCCGGCGGCATGATCGACCGTATACTGGCAGAGCCCCCACGCGACACAAGCCATGGTGACGTGTCCACCAACGCTGCGCTGGTCCTGGCCAAATCCGCCGGGGTGAAGCCGCGTGATCTCGCACAGCAGATTGCCGATCGCCTGGGCGAAGACAGCGACGTGGCAGGGGTCGATGTGGCCGGACCCGGCTTCGTCAACATCCGGCTGGCCGACGACTTCTGGCGCGACCGCTTGACCACTCTGTTGCGCGCCGGCGCGTTGGCGCAGTTGCCGAACCTCGGCGCGGGACGTACGGCGAACGTCGAATACGTCTCGGCCAATCCCACGGGCCCACTCCACGTCGGCCATGCTCGCGGTGCGGTCTATGGTGATGCGCTGGCCTCGCTGTTGGCTGCGGTCGGTTACGACGTCACGCGTGAGTACTACGTCAACGACGCAGGCGCCCAGGTCGACAAGCTCGCCTGGTCGTCCTACCTGCGCTACCTGCAGGCGCTCGGCGATGACGTGCCCGCCGAGGCCTTCGGGGGGCTCTATCCGGGCGAATACCTGATGGCCGTGGGTGAAGCCTTGGCGCGCGACCACGGTACCGCCCTGAAAGAGGCGGTGGGCGCGGTGGAACGGGGCGCGAGCCCTCTGCCGGAGCCGCTAATCGCTGTTCGCCGGTTCACCATCGAAGCGATGATGGACATGATTCGCGAAGACCTCGCGCTGGTCGGTATCAACCAGGAGGTTTTCAGTTCCGAGCGTGCCATGGTCGAATCGGGCGGTATCGAGGCCTGTCTCGCCAAGCTCGAATCGAAGGGCCTGATCTATACCGGTGTGCTGGAGCCCCCCAAAGGCAAGAAGCCGGAGGACTGGGAGCCTGTGCCCCAGACGCTCTTCAAGTCCTCGGACTTCGGTGACGACCTGGACCGTCCCCTCAAGAAGTCGGACGGCACCTGGACCTATTTCGCGCCCGACATCGCTTACCACAACGGCAAGGTTGAGCGCGGTTTCGATGTGATGATCAACATCTTCGGTGTCGACCATGCCGGTTACGTCAGGCGTTTGAAGGCCTCGGTCGCAGCGCTCTCGGATGGCAAAGCCGATTTCGACGTTCTGCTGACCCAGCTGGTGAACCTTTTCGAGAACGGCGAGCCGTTCCGGATGTCGAAGCGGGCAGGGCGTTTCATTACACTGCGCGACGTTGTCGAGGCAGTTGGCAAGGATGTCGTCCGGTTCATCATGCTGACCAGAAAGCCCGATGCGCCGCTCGATTTCGATCTCGTGAAGGTCCGGGAACAGTCGAAGGACAACCCCGTCTTTTACGTGCACTACGCACACGCCCGGATCTGTTCGGTCATGCGCAATGTCGCCGAGGCAGGGATCGATACGTCGGCTCTCTCCGAAACCGACCTCTCAGGTTTGTCGGATGAAGCCGAGTTGGGCCTGATCAAGGTCCTGGCGCGCTGGCCCCGGGTTGTCGAGGGCGCGGCCGAGGCGCACCAGCCTCACCGGATCGCCACCTATCTGCATGAAGTTGCAGGGGAATTCCACGCGTTGTGGAACAAGGGGCGCGACGATCCTTCCCTGCGCTTCCTTGTGGAAGATAATGAGGGGCTGACACGTGCAAGGCTTGCACTGATCGATGGCGTCAGGCAGGTGATTGCCGAAGGGCTTCATCTCTTCGGTGTCGAACCCAGGGAGGAAATGCGCTGAGCACGCGCAGGGAACCCAAGCTTTTCTGTGGAGGCGACAACAAGGCACCGCAGCCCGGGCCCGAGGTAAAGCCGGACGTCGAGCCCGAACCCCCTGCCTATGTCGAACCGCCTCCGCCTGCACCGGCGCCTCGGGCATCCTGCGACGATGATGACGACGAGCAGCGGCAGCGGCGCTTTCCGACCGGCTGGGTGATCGGCCTCCTGGTCCTCGGCGGGCTTGTCTACGGCGGTTGGCAGGGCTATCAGTTCCTCCAGGGCACGCCGTCGGTGTCTGGCGAGATGCCTTACTTCACCGCGAACAACTCGCCTTACAAGCAGGTTCCGGACGACCCCGGTGGTGCCGAAATCGAGCACACAGACGTCGCGATCCTGATCGAAACGTTCGGTGGTGAAGCGGAGGGCGAGAAGCTTGAAGTCCTTATGCCCGAGCCCGAACGACCGATGGCACTCAAGGACACAGCCGACGATTCAGACATCATCGACGTCGAGGTTTCGGGCGTTGCGGAGACCATCACCACGGTCGGCACCGACCCGTTCTACAGCCCCGACGCGGTGACCACGCTGGTCGATCAGGTCATGACCGATGTGGCCAATGCCGTTCCCGGCGGGTTGCCGATCCCGACCGAGAAGCCGGAACCGCCCGAAGCTCCGGCCGTTACGATCGCCGCCGTTGATGAGACCACGGTCTCGCTCGCCGCCGGTGCCGACAACGCGGGTCTGACCGACGATGCGGGTCTGACCTTCGAAGACGTCGTGTCGGCCGTTGAAGGCACGAGCAGGGCGACAACCGGGACGGTCGCCACGAACACCGGAGAGCCTGCACTCGACGGCGCTGCCGTTCCCAGGGGCGACGGGCTGACGCGGGTTCAGATCGCCGCCTATTCATCGCGTGACATCGCCACGGCGGCCTGGGACCGGCTCTATCTCAACAACAACGACCTGCTTGCCGATGTCGACGCCCTGATCATCGAGGCCGTGATCGGCGAGGCGACATTCTATCGGCTCCAGGTCGGGGCCTACGACAGTCGCGCGGGCGCGGAGACGTTGTGTTCCGATCTCAGGCAGCGGGACATCGACTGCCTCGTGGTTGGTCCCTGACGCGATGCCCAAGGCGCTGATTACCGATCTTGCCGGTCTGACCTTGGGCGATGAGGAGCGGGCGTTCCTGCGTGACTCCGATCCCCTGGGGCTGATTCTCTTTGCACGGAACATTAATAATCCAGATCAAGTATGTAATTTGATTGTAGAATTTCGCTCTGTCGTAGGGCGAGACGATGCGCCGGTCATGATCGACCAGGAGGGCGGGCGCGTTGCGCGCTTGCGTGAACCTCACTGGTGGGGCGGTGTCGCTGCCGAACGGCTCGGCACGGCCGGTCCCGAAGCGGCCGGTTTGGCGGGCCGGCTGCTTGCCCACGACATGCGCGCCATGGGGATCGATGTGGTCTGCGCGCCTTGTCTGGATCTCCGGATCAAGGGCATGCACGCCGTCATCGGCGACCGTGCCTTCGGCAGCAACCACGAAACCGTGGCGGTCTGCGGCCGGTCCTATTGCGACGGTCTTCAGGCCGGCGGCGTCGCGCCCATGATCAAGCATATGCCCGGTCACGGCCGGGGTTCGGTCGACCCGCACGATGTCCTGCCGACGACCGATGCCAGTCTGGAGACATTGCGCGACCACGATACGCGCCCGTTTCATGCCTTGCGCGACATGCCCTGGGGCATGACCGCCCACGTGATCTATGCGGCGATCGACCCGGACCGCCCGGCGACGCAGTCACCGAGGGTTATCGGTGACGTCATCCGCGGGGAGATCGGCTTCGACGGCGTGCTGGTCAGCGATGCGATCGACATGGAGGCGTTGTCCGGCAGTCATGCAGAACGCGCACGGGCCTCCCTGGCGGCGGGTTGCGATGTCGTGATGCACTGCAATCAACCTCTGGACTCCAGGCGTACGGTTGCCGATGCGGTGCCGGAACTCGACGGCGATGCCCTGCGGCGTGTGCGATCCGCTGCTGCCCGACGCTCTCAGCCGGAGCCCGGGTTCGATCCCGACGCGGCCCTTGCCCGCCTCGATGCTCTTCTGGCTGCGAGCTGATGTTCGGCGATCCCGCGGGTCTTCTCTACCAGATCTCGGTCTGGGTCCTGCCGGTCGTCACGGCGATCACGCTGCACGAGGCGGCGCACGGCTGGGTTGCCTGGAAGCTGGGCGACAACACAGCCAAGCAGCTCGGCCGGGTCACCTTCAATCCGATCGTTCATACCGACAAGTTCGGCACGGTCCTGCTGCCCGGTCTGCTTCTGCTGACCGGCGCACCGTTCCTGTTCGGCTATGCAAAGCCGGTTCCGGTGAACTTCCGGCAGCTGCATCGGCCCAGGCAGGACATGATCTGGGTTGCTGCTGCCGGCCCGGGCATCAACCTCCTCATGGCGTTCAGCGCCGCCGTGCTGCTGCATCTCGTTCCCTTGCTTCCGGCGGAGTGGGCGCAATGGACGTCCGACAACCTGCGCAATGCCCTGATCATCAACGTCGTGCTCGCGGTCTTCAACATGCTGCCCCTGCTGCCGCTGGACGGCGGGCGAGTCATGACGGGACTTCTGCCGACAAATCTGGCGCGGCCCTATGCGCGCACTGAACGCTACGGCATGCTGATCATCATTGCGTTGATTGCGCTGCCGCCGCTTATCGGTCAACAGATCGGTCAGCCCCTGAACGTGTTGGGGTGGATTCTGGGCCCGCCCGTGCAGTGTGTGATCAATGTGGTTTTGATGTTGGCAGGGCAGGGGAGCTAGGCGGGCTGCCATGCAGGGTACGACGGACGCTTTCGAGGATTCCTGGCCGGGAGACGCGAAAGCCACGAACTCCGCGTTTATCGTCGATGTCAGCGGTTTCGAGGGACCGCTCGACCTCCTGCTGACACTCGCGCGCCAGCAGAAGGTCGATCTGACGCGTATCTCCATCCTGGAACTGGCCGACCAGTACCTGGCGTTTGTCACCGAGGCGCGCGAGATCCGGCTTGATCTGGCCGCCGACTACCTCGTGATGGCTGCCTGGCTGGCTTACCTCAAATCGCGCCTGCTGCTGCCGGTCGACGAGGAGGAAGACCCCAGCCCCGAACTGATGGCCGAGGCACTGCAGTTCCATCTGCACCGGCTGGAAGCGATCCGCGAGAACGCCAAGCGCCTGATGCAGCGTCCGCAGCTCGGCGTCGATATGTTTTGCTGTGGCAATGCAGAGGGGCTGCCGGTCGATGTCGACGTGGTCTGGAAAGCCTCGCTCTATGAGCTGCTCAACGCCTATGCCGACCACACACGCCGCAGCGAGGGGCGCAACTGGCGTCCGCGTCCGGTCGAGGTCTTCACGATGGAGCAGGCGATCGAGCGGCTCAGCGCTCTGGTCGGCAATCTGCCCGATTGGAAGGATATGTTCGCCCTGCTTCCCGAGGAGGTGAAAGGCGGGATCATCTATCGCTCCGCTGTCAGTTCGACGCTGTCCGCCTCGCTCGAGTTGACCCGGCAGGGTCAGATCGAACTGCGGCAGTCGGGCGCGTTCGGGCCGATCGAAGTCAGGACCAAACAGCGGGGCGACGATTCATGAGCGAGATTTCCGAAGACCTCCGCATGATCGAAGCGTTGCTGTTTGCCTCGCCGCAGCCGGTCAGCGAGGAGGATATCGCGGGCCGCCTGCCAGAAGGCCTCGATGTGCCTGCACTGCTGGCCGACCTTCAGAAGGACTACCGGGGGCGAGGTGTCGAACCGGTGAAGATTGCCGGCAAATGGTCCTTCCGCACTGCAGAGAATCTTGGCACAAGGCTGAAGATTCGCATCAAGCGGTCGCGTCGGATGTCGCGTGCCGCGCTCGAGACCCTCGCCATCATTGCCTATCACCAGCCGGTGACCCGTGCCGAGATCGAAGAGATTCGTGGAGTCGGCCTTTCCCGGGGCACACTCGATCTGCTGCTCGAAATCGGCTGGATTCGGCCGTCCGGTCGACGCCGCGTACCGGGGCGGCCGCTGCAGTGGCGCACCAGCCAGCATTTCCTTGAGCATTTCGGTCTCGACGCGCTGGACGATCTTCCCGGACGCGACGAAATGAAAGCGGCCGGGTTGCTCGATGCCCGGCCCGATCTGCCGCCCGTCGGTCGCCTGCGCGATCATATGGACGATGGCAGCGCCGATGGCGAAAACGATATTGATGACGACGATGCCTGAGCACATATCTTGCACTTGCGAATAAGTTGCAGCTAGTGTGAGACGATCGAAGCCACGGAACCCATGGCCGGACTGTCCTTCCACGAAGTAAGCCACGCTTACGATGGCGTCGAAGCGCTCAAAGGCGTAGATCTCGAAATCGGCGACGGTGAGATCATTTGCCTCGTGGGACCGTCGGGCTGCGGCAAGACCACGGCGCTGCGCCTGGCAGCGGGCCTTGAGCGCCTGCAGACGGGCGAAATCCGCATCGACGGCGTTCCGGTTGCAGGCTACGGCCGCGAGGTGCCGCCCGAGGCGCGTGGTGTCGGGTTGGTGTTCCAGGACTTTGCGCTCTTCCCGCATATGACCGTGGCCGACAACGTCGCCTTCGGATTGCGTTCGCAGTCATCGGCTGAACGGTGCGTCCGGGTCGAACGGCTGTTGGGGCAGGTCGGCCTGGCGGGTTACGGCGACAAGTACCCGCATATGCTGTCGGGCGGTGAGCAGCAGCGGGTCGCGCTGGCCCGTGCGCTGGCACCCCAGCCCAGCGTTCTGCTGCTCGACGAACCCTTTTCCGGGCTTGATGTGCGCCTGCGTGAGGAGGTGCGCGACCAGACGCTGCGCATCCTGCGCGAGGTCGGCGCCGCGGCCATGGTTGTGACCCATGACGCCGAAGAGGCGATGTACATGGGCGACCGGATCGCGGTTCTCCAGGGCGGCCAGCTCGTTCAGGCCGGGCGGCCATCAGAGGTCTACCGCCGCCCCGCATCCGCGTTCGTCGCGAAGTTCCTCGGCGAGGTGAACTGGCTGCACGGGATCGTGCACGCCGGACGCGCCGCCTCGCCGATCGGCGAGGTCGCGGCGCAGGGGATCGACGAGGGCGAACAGGTCGACGTTCTGGTTCGGCCCGAAGGTCTGCATCTCTGCAGCGACTCCGGTGCCGAGGGCCGCGGCGCACGTGTGGTCAACCAGCACCTGCTCGGCTACAGCAGTCTGGTGACTCTCCGACTCGACGACGGCAACGAGCTGCGCGCCCGCATCACGGGCCAGGCTGCACCCGCGACCGGTGCGGATGTCCGCATCCGTTTCGAGGATGATGCGGTCTTCGTGTTTCCCTGCCGCCAGGGGAACAGAACTCGGGAATTCTGAGCCTTGACGTCAAGAAAACGCTCGAATTCGGTGCTATGAGACAGGTAAGGACCACGCAAACGTGCAATGTTTAGCGCTGGCGGGCGCACAACAAGACCATTATATGTTCCTGCTGACAGGGAAGGACTGGTCCTACCGGTCCGGGGAACCAGAACAAGAAGAGGTTCGCAGATGGGTGCTCTTAGCATTTGGCACTGGCTGATCGTGCTGGTGATCGTGCTGTTGCTCTTTGGCCGTGGCCGCATTCCGAAGCTTGCCGGCGATCTCGCCAGGGGCATCAGGGAATTCAAGTCGGGCATCAAGGAAGAGGAGACCGCCAAGACCGGGACGGTCGAGGAGGCTCCCCAGACGATCGAAGCCAAGGCCGGCGAGGCCGAAAGCAGCACGACCAAGGAACAGACCGTCAAACGGACCTGATTGTCCGGACCTGAGGGCGTTCCACGATGCTTGATCTCGGCTGGTCCGAACTTGCGATTGTCGGCGGCATCATTCTGATCGTCGTTGGGCCGAAGGACCTTCCGAAGGTGCTTCGGACCTTCGGGATATGGATGGGCAAGGCACGCAAGATGGCGCGCGAGTTCCAGAAGGCGCTCGACGACTACGCCAGGGAAGCCGACGTCGACGACATCAGGAAGGCGGTCGAGACGCCGATGAAGGCGAAGAAGGCAGTGACCAACGCGATCGATCCGAAGGGCGCGCTGAAGAACAGCCTGAAAGAAGCCGACAAGGACGTTCGCGAGAACCTCAAAGAGGTGGACCAGGTAGTCAAGGGCACGCCGGTGACAACGGCCGACAACGCCGATCCGACGACGCCCGGGAAACCCAAGGCGGTTGCGGCTGCCGAGAAGCCGACGTCATCGGCACCGAAGGTTCAGGCGGGCACCGCTTCGTGATCACGGATATCGACGATACCAGGCTGCCGCTGCTCGAACACCTGATCGAGCTGCGCCGCAGGCTCGTACGCAGCGCGGCGGTCATCCTGATTGCCTTTCTGCCGTGCTTCTACCTTGCGCCGGCGATCTTCAACTTCCTCGCCCTGCCGCTCTACGACGCTTATGGCCTGGCCCCGGTCGAGGCAGACGACGGGGAAGAGGGCTGGCTCGAACGCACGATGAACGACCTCTCGCTGTTGTTCACCGAGGACACACCCGAAACGACGGTCGGGACCGACGACAACGTCGCGACCGAGGGCACCACAATCGACCGCAGCGAGAATTCGGAGTTTCCTCCGAGGTTCATCTTCACCAGTCCCCAGGAAGCCTTCCTGACCTACGTAAAGGTCGGTTTCTTCGTGTCACTCTGCCTCTCGTTGCCGTTCCTGGCCTATCAGATCTGGTCGTTTGTCGCGCCAGGGCTCTACCGCAAGGAAAAGAAGGTCGTCCTGCCCTTCATGCTGGTGTTCCCGTTCCTGTTTCTTCTCGGCGCGGCGATGGTCTACTACGCCTTCTTCCCGGTCGCCCTGAAGTTCTTCCTCGGGTTCCAGCAGGGCGGTGGCCTCGGTGAGTTGCCGATCGTGATGGAGGTGCGGGTCAGCGAGTACTTCTCGCTCCTTCTCAAGCTCCTTTTCGCCTTCGGAGTCAGCTTCCAGTTGCCGCTCATGATGACACTTATGGCGCGGACCGGCATGGTCACGGCCGACGGTCTGCGTGAGAAGCGGAAGTACGCCATTGTGGCCGTCTTCGTGCTGGCGGCGATCATCACGCCACCCGATCCCTTCAGCCAGCTGGGTCTCGCTCTTCCGCTGATCGTGCTCTACGAGGTCTCTATATGGTGTGCCCGAATCACCGAAAGGAAGCGCGCTGAGGCGGCGGAGGAAGAGGAGGCTGTCGAGACGGCCGAGCCCGTGCAGGAAGCCGACGATCTCACCCGTTTCGAGGAAACTGACTTCAATCCCACCAGATAGTCGCTGCGATATGTGGACCGCTTCGGAGACCGGCCCTATACAGGCCGCCCTGAGAGCCGCCATGTGTCCACTTCGCAACGCAGCAGCGGAACCGATCGTGCCGCAGGAGAGGATTGATGCACGACATCGTTTGGATTCGCGAAAACCCCGACGCCTTCGATCAGGCTTGCGCAAAGCGAGGTCTCGAGGCGCTGTCGTCGCGCATCCTCGATTTCGATCGCTCCGTGCGCGCCGCCAGGACCTCGATGCAGGAGCTGCAGCATCGGCGCAACGAACTCTCCAGGCAGATCGGCCAGGCAAAGTCCAGGGGTGAAGACGCCGATGATGCGATCGCCGAAGTGGGGCGCATCAAGGACGAGATCGCCACGCTGGAAGAGACCGAACGGGTCGATGCGAAGATGCTCGAAGATGTGCTCGCCGGGATCCCCAACCTGGTCGACGATCAGGTACCGGAGGGTGCCGACGATGCCGGCAACGTCGAGATCCGGCGCTGGGGTGAGCCACCGCAGTTCGCCTTTGACGCGCGTGACCACGACGCGATCGGTACGGGTCTGGGCATGATGGACTTCGACAGGGCAGCCGACCTGTCGGGTGCCCGGTTCGTCCTGCTCACGGGTGCCCTGGCGCGGCTCGAGAAGGCGCTCGCGCTCTACATGCTCGATATCCACACTCAGGAGTTCGGCTACACCGAGGTCTCGTCACCACTTCTGGTTCGTCCCGAAGTCGCTTATGGCACAGGAAATCTGCCGAAGTTTGCCGAAGACCTGTTTCAGACTACCGACGGGCGCTATCTGATCCCGACTGCCGAGATGACGTTGACCAACATGGTCCGCGAACGCATCACCGACGAAGAGCGCTTGCCCATGCGGTTGACGGCCTTCACGCCGTGCTTCCGCTCCGAGGCGGGCGCCGCCGGGCGCGACACCAAAGGCATGATCCGTCAACACCAGTTCTGGAAGGTCGAGCTGGTTTCGATCACGACGCCCGAGCAATCCGAGGACGAACACGAGCGCATGACCCGTTGTGCCGAGACGATCCTTCAGCGCCTGGGACTGGCCTATCGCGTCATGGTGTTGGCGACCGGCGATATCGGTTTCTCGGCGCGGCGCACCTATGACCTGGAGGTCTGGCTCCCCGGACAGGGTGCCTATCGCGAGATTTCGAGCTGCTCGAACTGCGGTGACTTCCAGGCCCGAAGGATGCGGGCGCGTTATCGACCCAAGGGCGAAAAGAAGGCTCGCTTCGTGCACACGCTCAACGGCTCGGGTGTCGCCGTCGGGCGCGCCCTGATCGCCGTTCTGGAGAACTGTCAGCATGAGGATGGCTCGGTCACCGTTCCCGAGGTTCTGAGGCCCTTGATGAACGGTCTCGAACGCATCGAAGCGGTGGGCTGATCCGATGCGCATCCTGGTCACCAACGACGACGGTATCGATGCCAGCGGCCTTGCCTGCCTGGAAACCGTGGCGCGCGAGCTTTCCGACGATGTCGTTGTCGTGGCGCCTGCGACCGAGCAGAGCGCGAAGGGGCATGCGATCACGCTGCGCAATCCGTTGCGCCTGCGCTCCCTCTGCGACGACCGCTACAGCGTCGACGGCACACCGGCCGACTGCGTGATGATGGGCGTACGCCATGTCATGGTCGAGACGGGGGCCGATCTCGTGCTCTCGGGTGTCAACAGGGGCGGCAACATGGCCGATGACGTGACCTATTCGGGCACGATTGCCGCAGCCATGGAGGGCACGCTCCTGGGCGTGCCGTCGATCGCGCTGAGTCTGGAGTATCGCCGCGACGAGCCGATGCACTGGGACACGCCGCGCTTGCACGGCGCCGATATCGTACAGCGCCTGCTTGATGCCGGCTGGCCCAGGGGCGTTCTGATGAACGTCAACTTCCCGCCGGTCCCGCCGGGCGATGTGGAGGGGGTCTCGGTTGTCCGTCAGGGCGAGCACAACTTCGCCGACCTGAGGCCGGAACGAAGGACGGACCCGTTCGGCTGCGACTACTTCTGGACCAGTGGCTGGGGTATGGACGCGGGCCACATGGCCGACGGCACCGATCTCGACGCCGTCCTCAAGGGCCGCATCGCAGTGACACCGATCGCGCTCGATATGACCCATGATCGGACGCTCAAGAGGCTCGCTGACCGATTCCGATGACGGCAAACCCGGGCCTGATCCGGCTCCTGATGGAGCTGCGCGGCCAGGGCGTCACTGACATGGCGGTCCTGAACGTGCTGGAGGCCGTGCCGCGCAATGTCTTCGTGGGCGACGACCTGGCCGAGCGCGCCTGGGACAACACCGCACTGCCGATCGGCTGCAACCAGACCATCAGCCAGCCGGTCGTGGTCGGTCTGATGACGCAGAAGCTCGCCCTTGGCGAACGCATGCGGGTGCTCGAGGTGGGCACGGGGTCTGGTTATCAGGCCGCGATCCTCGCGCGGCTGGCACGCCGGGTCTACACGATCGAACGGCACGCCGACCTCCTGAAACAGGCGCAGGCACGCTTCGATCTCTTGAAGCTCTCCAACATCACGACGATGCTGGGGGACGGTTCGAAAGGATGGTCTCGGCAGGCACCTTTCGACAGGATCGTCGTGACGGCTGCGGCGAGCGCGATGCCCGAGGCCCTGATCGAGCAACTCGTTCCGGGCGGCATCATGGTCGTTCCCGTCGGTGCGGATACGTGGGAACAGAAGCTCTATTGCGTACGGCGGGTGGATGACGGCTACGAGAGTAACGCCTTTCTGGATGTCAGGTTTGTGCCGCTGGTCGATGGCGGCGCGCCTTAGCGTCCTGGTTGTACTGGCTGGCCTGCCGGTTGCCTGCAGCCAGTCGCCGGCGCCGGTCATCTTCGGTCGCGAGATCGAGACGGCGGGCAGGATTCCGCCCCTGCCTCCCGACCCTCCGGTGGCCAGGCCGGTGCGCAGGATTCCGCCCCTGCCTCCGCCAAAGCCGGAGTCGTCTTCCGATAATCTCGTGTTCGTCGGCGACGAACCCGGTGCCACGAGCGATCTGATCACACGCATCGAACAGATCCTGCTCGCCGAAGAGAGCGCTCCGGAACCGCAGCCGGCTGTGACGCAAACCGTGCCGACGGCCCAGGGTGATGTTCTGATGGTCACGGTCGAATCCGGCGACACGCTCTACGGCCTCGCGCGTCGGCTCGAGGTCTCGCCGCGCGATCTGATCGAGGCCAACGATCTTGAAGCGCCGTACGACATCTATGCCGGCCAGCGGTTGCGCGTTCCGGACGGTAATGTCGTCGTCGCATCGGTTGATCCCGAACCCGCAGAGCCCGAGCCGACGACGGTCATCGAGACAGTGAAACCCGTCACCGCGGCGATTGCAGAGCCGGTTCCTGACGGCGAGCTGCGCTTCACGTGGCCGGTCGACGGCGTGCTGCTCTCGTCCTATGGCGCGAAATCGGACGGTCTCCACAACGACGGTATCAACATTGCAGCGCCCGCCGGCACGCCGGTCCATGCCGCAGAGGATGGGGTCGTCGCCTATGCCGGTGACGAAATCAGGGGCTATGGCAACATGGTGCTGATCCGTCACGCGGATGGCTGGGTCACGGCCTATGCCCACAACGCCCAGAACCTCGTCAGCCGGGGCCAGACCGTGCTGCGGGGCGATGTGATCGCGAGCGTCGGCGCTTCGGGTGGCCTCAGCCAGCCGCAGAGCCACTTCGAACTGCGCCAGGGCACCGAGGCGGTCGATCCGATTCCGTATCTCAACTGAGTGCCCGCATTCTTCGACCTCTCTTCCCGTCATCGCCCGGCTCGACCGGGCGATCCATGTCGGAGCGCTTCGGCCGGTCCATCGGGAGAGGCCGGATTGCCGACATGGATGGTCCCATCAGGTCGGGCCATGACGCAAAAGGCTAGGGGGGAATGTGCTACCCCAATCGCTGGCCAAGCCGGCCGGCGAGGTCCTGGATGAACTGCCAGGCCACGCGGCCCGATCGGGCGCCGCGGGTGGTCTGCCATTCGATCGCCTGGGCGCGCAGGTCCTCGGGGTCGATGCTGAGTCCGAAATGGTTGACGTAACCGTCGACGATGGCGAGGTAGGTTGGCTGGTCGCAGCCGTGAAAGCCGAGCCAGAGCCCGAACCGGTCGCTCAGCGAGACCCTTTCCTCCACGACCTCGGCCGGGTTGATCGCGGTTGAGCGCTCGTTTTCCATCATGTCGCGCGGCATCAGGTGCCGACGGTTCGACGTGGCATAGAACATGACGTTGTCGGGCCGGCCTTCGATGCCGCCTTCCAGCACGGCCTTGAGCGACTTGAAGGTCGCGTCGTCGGTCTCGAAGGACAGATCGTCGCACAACAGCACGCAGCGCCGACCGCTGCGGCGCAGGCGGCCAAGCAGGCGGGGCAGGGTGGCGATGTCCTCGCGGTGGATCTCGATCAGCGCGAGCGCGCCCGGCGTCCTGGTGTTGACGTGGGCATGGACGGCCTTCACGAGGCTTGATTTCCCCATGCCGCGCGCACCCCAGAGCAGGGCGTTGTTGGCCGGCAGCCCCCGTGCGAAGCGTGTGGTGTTGCCACTGAGAATGTCCTTGACCAGATCGACGCCCATCAGGAGGTCGAGCGGGATGTGCTGCACCTCGGAGACGGCCTGGAGCGTTCCGGTTTCGGCATGCCAGACGAAGGCATCGGCCTCGTCCAGCGGATCGTCGGGCACTTCGGGCGGCGCAAGGCGCTCCAGCGCCGCGGCAATGCGCTCAAGCAGAGCGGTCTGGTCTTGAATGTCCATGGCGGTGGACCCTAATTCATCCCGGAACCAGAGGGAATTGGTGGTTCTGACGCCTCTTGCATCGGGGCTTTGGGCGGCTATAGTCCGCCACCCTCCGCAAAAGGCTGGAGACAAATATGCTGATTTCCGAGGCATACGCACAGGACGCCGGTGCCGCCGCGTCGGGCTTCGACCCTGTATTTGTGATCATGATGATCGGCATGTTCGCCGTGTTCTGGTTCCTGGTGATCCGGCCGCAGTCGAAGCGCGCCAAGGAGCATCAGGCCATGCTCAAGGCGATCAAGCGTGGCGATCAGGTGATCACCAACGGCGGCATCATGGGCCGCGTGGCGCGCATCGAGGGTGACGGCGTGCTTCTGGTCGAGATTGCGCCGAACGTGAAGGTGAAGTGCCGTCACGCCATGATCTCCGAGTTGGTGACCAAGCCCGAGCCGCGCGCCGCCAACGACCAGGCCGACGACGAAAAGAAGGACGGCTGATCCCGTCCCATGCTGCAGTTTCCCCCCTGGAAAATCTGGACGGTGGTGATCGTCTGCGCGTTGGGTTTGGCCTTTGCCCTGCCCAACGTTCTGCCGCGCGAGACCGCCGAGAGCCTGCCGACCTGGCTGCCGCACAAGCAGATCAGCCTGGGCCTTGATCTCTCGGGCGGTGCGCATCTGGTCGTTCAGGTCGATGCCGAGGCGTATGTCGAGGATCGAATCAACACGGTCGAGATCGAGATACGTCAGGCTCTGCGCGACGAGCGCATCGGGGCGCGCCGTATCGGTGTCGAAGGCGTGCCGGCTGAAATCTCGGGCGGAGAGTTCGTCGCCGGCGACGACGCGGGACCGGTTCTGACCTTCCAGCTTCGCCGCCTGGAGGACATCGAGGCGGCGCGCGAAGAGCTCTTCGAACTTATCGAGGATTTCAACATCGTCATCAATGACGAGGGCGGGATTCGCGCCACCATGACAGGGCAGGGGCTGACCCAGGGACTGAGCGACGCCGTCGAGCGGACGCTCGAGGTGCTCGGCGGTCGTATCGACCCCAACGGCGTTCTGGAGCCGATCATCGTGCGTCAGGGGGCGGACCGGATTCTGATCCAGGTTCCCGGCATCGAGGACACCCAGGACCTTCGCACCCGGCTCGGGCAGACCGCCAGGCTGACGTTCCATCTGGTCGACAGCGAAGCCAACCTCGCAGCGGCGCTCGAAGGCAATGTGTCGATCGGATCGATGCTGGTGCCGACCTACCTGAACGAGCCGCCCGGGCACTATGTCGTCGAGGAATCCTGGGTCGTCAGCGGTGACAGCCTGACCGATGCCGCTGCCACGTTCCAGCAGGGGCGGCCGGTGGTGGCGTTCAGCTTCGACGGCGTCGGCGCAGCCCGCTTCTGCGACACGACGATGCAGAATGTCGGGCGACCTCTGGCCGTCCTGCTCGACGGCGAGGTGATCAGCGCACCGCGAATCAACAGTGCGATCTGCGGCGGCAACGGCATCATCGAGGGTGCTTTCACGGCGACGGAAACCCAGGAACTGGCTTTGCTCCTGCGCGCCGGTGCGCTGCCCGTGCCCTTGACGGTCGTCGAAGAGCGCACGGTCGGCCCGACGCTCGGTGCCGACTCGATCGAGGCGGGCAAGATCGCGGCCTCGATCGGCTTCGTCGCCGTGATCGTCTTCATGGTGATCTGCTACGGCCGTTTCGGCATCTTCGCGAACATCGCGCTCTTCACTAATCTGGTGCTGATCATGGGGGCGCTCTCGCTTCTGCAGGCCACGCTCACCCTGCCGGGCATCGCCGGCATCGTGCTGACGGTCGGCATGGCGGTTGACGCCAACGTGCTGATCTTCGAGCGCATCCGCGAGGAGGTCGGCCACGGCCGGACTCCGCTCAATGCGGTCGAGGCCGGCTTCAGGCGTGCGATGACGACCATTCTGGACGCCAACATCACGACGGCCGTGGCGGCCACACTGCTCTTCTTCCTGGGCTCGGGTCCCGTGAAAGGCTTCGGTGCGACGCTGGCGATCGGCATCGTCACCTCGATGTTCACCGCGATCATGCTGACCCGCATGCTCTCGTACCTCTGGCTGCGCCGGGCGCGGCCGCAGACCCTGCCGATCTGAGGCCGTCGCCATGAAGCTGCTTCGCCTCGTTCCGCCGGGCCTTCGCATCCCGTTCATGCGTTACCACAGGATTGCGGTCGCGCTGTCGACGGTTCTCTTCATGGCCTCCGCAGTCCTGCTGGTCTCGGTCGGCCTCAACTTCGGCATCGACTTCAAGGGTGGCACGCTGATCGAGATCGAGACCCCCGAAGCACCCGATCTCGCAGACCTGCGCGATGAACTCAATGCCCTCGGGGTTGGCGATATCTCGCTCCAGGAATTCGGTGCTTCCAACGATATCCTGATCCGCCTGCCGCTGCTCGATGGCGGTGAAGAAGTCCAGCAGGTGGCGGTGCATGCCATCCAGGACGCGCTTGCCGTGTTGTTTCCGGAGATCGAGTACCGCAGGATCGAGTTTGTCGGACCACAGGTGTCGGGCGAGCTGATCCGGAACGGCACCCAGGCCGTCCTCGTCGCGATCGTTCTGATGATGCTCTACATCTGGTTCCGCTTCGAATGGCAGTTCGGAATCGGCGCCGTGCTGGCGCTTGTCCATGACGTCGGCCTGACGATTGGCATGTTCGTCCTGTTTCAGATCGACTTCGACCTGCCCGTGGTGGCCGCGCTGCTGACGATCGTCGGTTACTCGATGAACGACACGGTCGTCGTCTACGACCGGATTCGCGAGAACCTGCGCAAGTACAAGCAGGAGACCATGCTGGAGCTCGCCGATCGGTCGCTCTCGGACACCCTGGCGCGAACGATCATGACCAGCGTGACGACCCTGCTGGCGCTCGGCGCGCTCTACATCTTTGGCGGCGAGGTGATCGCGCCGTTTGTCCTGGCCATGATCTGGGGTGTGCTGGTCGGCACCTATTCGTCGTTGTTTGTCGCCGCACCCCTGCTGCTCTATGTCAAGCCCGTCCGCAACGTCGACGACGACGAAGAGGACGCATGAGCGAGGGGCTGAGCCCCGGCCGCAAGACGATCTCAGCCTATGGCGACGGCGGGTTTCGCATCGCCGACCGGCGCTACGAAGGTTCCGTCATCGTCTTCCCCGACCGGGTGATCCCTTGGTCCGTCACACACAAGGCCGACGTCACGCCCGGGAGTTTCGCTGACGTCATTGCCGGGGCGCAGTCCCTCGACATTCTGCTTCTGGGCTGTGCCGGCGAACCGCCTTTGATCGCGCAGCCGATCCGCGAGGCGCTCAAGGCGCATGGCATCGTGATCGACGCCATGGATACCGGTGCTGCCTGCCGCACGTACAATGTGCTGCTGGGCGAGGGCCGGGCCGTCGCCGCCGCACTCATTGCCACCTGAATCGGAAGGGCGGAGGTTTCCCTCCGCCCCTTCGGTCATCTTTGGACGCCAGTCTAGAGGTACCAGGGGTTCTGCGCCGAGACCATGCAGAAGAGCATGGGGATCGACAGCATCGTGTTGGTTCGCGAGAAGAGCATGGCCGTCCGGGCCGATCTCTTCTTCGTGTCCGCATCCGCATCGACAATGCCAAGCGCACGCTTCTGGTTTGGCCAGATGACGAACCAGACGTTGAAAAACATGATCGTGCCGAGCCACATGCCGATACCGATCGCCGTGCTGCCGCCCCCGTCGGGGAAGCCGAGCGCGATGGCCTCGATCAGGTAGCCGTTGATGCCGGCGAGGATGATGCCGGTGACGATCGTCGCCATCGCCCCCCAGCGGAACCAGAACAGCGCGGAAGGCGCGATCACCTTGCCGATTGCGGGTTTCTGGTCATCCGGAATCTTCGCCATGTTCGGAATCTGCACGAAGTTGAAATACCAGAGCAGACCGATCCACATGACGCCCGACATGACGTGGAGCCAGCGGAAGAGGAAACTGAGTTCGAGTTCGTCCATGATGTCTCTCCTTGCAGGCCGATCAGAGCGACATCAGGATGATGGCGACAATGACCGTCAGGACACAGCCTGCGGTCACAGTGCATGGGAGTGATTCGAGAATTTTTGCCATTGGCTTTCCACCACCTGTGAATTCGAGTGACGTTTCGCTCCCGGAATGCCCGCGACGGACCGGTCCGGAGACGACGCGGGATGCGCGCGAACTGAAACAGGGCACCCATCCCCCATGGCCGACAATCTGTGCGAAACCTTCTCGAAAGTCCAGTTATGACGGCGGTCGGCTGGTTTTTTCTCCAATGGCCAAGGCCTTGTACCGGTGACGGAAACGACCGGGCGACTCTCGGCAATTGGCTCCCTCGTGCGCGCGAGCGATCCTGACCGTTTTTTCTGCACCCTGTTCGCGGTGCCGTCCCGTCGCGAAGCCTTGTTTGCGCTCTACGCCTTCAATCACGAGCTTGCCCGTGTCCGCGAGGTCGTCTCCGAACCGATGCTGGGCGAGATTCGCCTGCAGTGGTGGCGCGAGGCGCTTGACGGCATCGCCGCCGGGACACCCCGCCGCCACGATGTCGTCGAGGCCCTGGCCGCGAACTGGGAGTCCTGCGATCGCGCGCTTCTCGACGCCATGATCGATGGAAGGCGGGCCGATCTCGCCGCCTCGCCGCCCCTGACACTCGATGCGCTCGGCGACTATGGCGCGGCGACCGCCGGAAACCTCCTGCGGCAGGCCGCCGGGGTGCTCGGGATGACCCATGCCGGGCCGGACGGAAGCTGTGGCGATGCTGGCCGCGCCATGGCGCTGAGCGGCGTGCTGCGCTCGACCGGCGCTCTGGCGCAGCAGGGCCGGACCATGCTCCCGGCGGAACTTCTGGAGCCTGTCCGGCTGGAGCCCCGCGACATTCTGCGCGAGGAACACCGCGACCGGATTTCCGGGGTGGTGAAGGCGGTCTGCGTTCGTGCGGAGCAGCATCTGCGTGCCGCGCGGCAGGCGCGGCGCGAGGTTCCCGAAGAGGCCGTGCCGGCCTTCCTGCCGCTGGCCTTCGCCGCGCACGATCTCGCCACGCTGAAGCGCAACGGCTACAACCCGTTCGATCCGGCCTTTCTCAACCGGAGCGTCGGCCGGCAGCTTTCCGTTCTCTGGCGCAGCTTGATGGGGCGATTCTGAGCATGTCCCGATCCGATCCGGCAATCGAGAGCGCGAAGGCCTGGTGCGCCGATTTTGTCGCCGCGCGTCCGAGCAACGTGACGCGCCTCGCCGCCCTGCTGCCACGGGCCAGGCGACAGCTTTTCTTCCCGGCCTATTGCGCCATGCGTGTGATCGACGACGAGGTCGACGACGGGTTTCTGGGACAGGATGCCGCCGCCCGCGACGCGGCACGCCCGGCGATGCGCGAGCATGTCGAGATCTGGCGCTCCCACGCCACGGCCGCGACAGGGGGGCGCTACATCGCAGGCTCCGCGACGGGTGACGACGACATCGTTTTCACCGCGATGAACGCCACACTGGGGCAGGGCGCGATGGGGCCGGAGTCCTTCCACGGGCTGGCCGATGCCATGCAGCGCGACGTCTCCGAACAGCCGCTCGCGACCTGGCAGGACTTCCTGGACTACACCGAGGGTGCCGCTGTCGCGCCGGCTGCCGTGTTTGTCTACATCCTCGCCTGTCGCATGGAGCGTGACGGCAGTTCGACGCTTGCCCTGACCCGGCCTGCCGCCGATTACGCCCGTCATCTCGCCATCTTCAGCTATCTGGTTCACATCCTGCGGGACCTCAGGCTCGATGCCGACCGCGCACCCCAGCACCTGACGTTGCCGGATGACCTTCTCGATCAATCCGGCCTCTCCAGGGCCACGCTCCGGATCGCGGCGCGCGCTGGCGACGATGCTGCCCTGGCACCGCTTGTCGGCACGATCGCGGCTCTGACCGAACGTCACCATGCCCTCGCCATGAACGATCTGGCCTCCCTCAACGACGAGACGGACGGCGCGGCGGCCATGCTCGTCGGGCTGGCGGCGGTCTACAGCCGGCAGTTCGACGCGATCCGCAGCGACCACGCCGGGGTGCTTTCCGGCGAGGCTGTGGTCGACATGGCCACGGTCGATCGGTTGCTCGCCGGGGGTCGCGCCTGACTAGGCCGCTGCCTGCCGTTCGCCCAGCCAGGTTCCGAGATCCGCACGGGCCCGCGATACCCACATGCCACGCCGTTCCGTCTTGCCGGGCCGTTTCTTTCCGGTCTCTACCGGTGGCGGCGGGAAGAGGCCGAAGTTGCAGTTCATCGGCTGGAAGGTCTCGGCATCGGCACCGACGGTGACGTGGTTCAGCAATGCGCCGAGTGCCGTTGTCGCCGGCGGCGGGACGATGGACCGTCCCTGCTGTTCGAGGGCGGCGAAGCGCCCGGCAAGCAGGCCGATCGCCGTGCTTTCGACATAACCCTCGACGCCCGTGATCTGTCCGGCGAAGCGGATATGGGGCAGGCGGCGCAGTCGCAGCGCGCCATCGAGCAGGGCCGGGCTGTTTATGAAGGTGTTGCGGTGCATCCCGCCCAGCCTTGCGAACGCCGCGTTCTCGAGGCCGGGGATCGTGCGGAAGATTCGTGTCTGTTCGCCGTACTTCAGCCTGGTCTGGAATCCCACCATGTTGAATAGCGTGCCGAGCGCATTGTCCTGGCGCAGCTGGACCACTGCGAACGGGCGCTCGTCGCAATGGGGGTTGGTCAGGCCGACAGGCTTCATCGGACCGTGCCGCAGGGTATTGCGGCCCCGCTCGCTCATCGCCTCGATCGGCAGGCAGCCCTCGAAATAGGGCGTGTCCTTCTCCCAGTCCCTGAATTCGGTCTTCCCGGCGTTCGTCAGGGCATCGATGAAGGCGTCGTATTGCGCTATCGTCATCGGGCAGTTGATATAGGCGGCCGCATCGCCGGACGGCCCGGGCTTGTCGTAGCGGGACTGGAACCAGGCCTTGTCGAAATCGATTGTGTCGCGATGCACGATGGGTGCAATGGCATCGAAGAACGCCAGGCTGTCGCTGCCGGTTGCAGCATGGATTGCGCCCGACAGCGCCGGGGACGTCAGCGGTCCCGTCGCGACGATGGCAAGGCCGTCGTCTGCCGCCGGCAGGGCGTCGACCTCGCCCCGCTCGATCGTGATCATGGGATCGCGTTCGATGGCCGCCTCGACGGCCTCGGCAAACCCGTCGCGATCGACCGCGAGCGCCCCGCCGGCCGGCACCTGATGCGCGTCGGCTGCGGCCATGATGAGCGACCCGCCCCGGCGCAGCTCCTCATGCAGCAGGCCGACGGCATTGGTTTCGGCATCGTCGGAGCGAAACGAGTTCGAGCACACGAGTTCGGCCAGCGTGCCGCTCTTGTGGGCGTCGGTGCCGCGTTCGGGACGCATCTCGTGAAGAATCGCGGGCATACCGGCGCGCGCGATCTGCCAGGCCGCTTCCGAACCGGCGAGCCCACCACCGATGACATGAATGGGCCTGACATGAATGGGTCGGATCATGGCTCCGGGTTAGGGCGCGCCAACGCCCCCGTCAATGCCCCCGTCAATGCCCCCTCAACACACACGCCAATTCTGATCGCGAACATGGGCGCCTGTGCATAACTCTGCATGACGCGTTCGGACCGCCTGATTGCCGCCATGATCGTCGCCATAGAAGCTGCTAGTGTCCGGCCCGGCAGGCAGGTTCGGACATGGCAGAGGCATCGCCGCAAATGATCCCGGGGCTGGTCCCGGGGCCGGTCGACAGGACCGCGGGCGCACACACCACGGGGCTTCTGCCCTCGCAGCGCATTCGCGAACTGGTGGGCAAACAGATCCTGCCCGCCGACCCCGCCGCCGACGATCAGATCCAGCCTTCCAGTATCGACCTGCGGCTCGGCGACGAGGCCTGGCGCGTGCGCGCCTCCTTCCTGCCCGGGCCGAAGGCGACCGTGAAAGGCAAGCTGCGCGAACTCGGTATGCACCGCATCGACCTGGGCGAGGAGGCCGTGCTGGAACGCGGTTGCGTCTACATCGTGCCCCTCCAGGAAGAGCTCCGCTTGACCGATGATGTGGCCGGCATCGCCAATCCCAGGAGTTCGACCGGCCGCCTCGATATCTTCACCCGCGTCATCACCGACTACGCAACGGAGTTCGACCGCGTGCGCAAGGGCTACAGGGGGCGGCTCTATGCGGAGGTGTCGCCGCGCACCTTCAGTGTCGTGGTGCGTCGGGGGTCGAGGCTCTGTCAGCTTCGGCTGCGGCGCGGTTCGCCCGTGTTCGGCAAGACGACACTCAAGCGGCTGCACAGGGAGCACGGGCTGGTTGACACGCCGGAGAGCCCGCCGGAGGGCGACAAGGCGGTCGCCTTCAGGCTCGATCTTCACGGCGAGGGCGAGGGCTCATTGGTCGGTTACAGGGCGAGGCAGCACACCGATGTGATCGATATCGACTGCAAGGCCGCACGGGATGCCAGGGACTTCTGGGATCCGATATACGCCCGCAAGGGCGAGGGCCTGATTCTCAATCCCGGCGACTTCTACATCCTCGCGACCCGCGAGCGGCTCAGGGTGCCGCCCGATCACGCCGCCGAGATGGTCGCCTATGACACGCTCGTGGGCGAGTTCCGCGTGCACTACGCGGGTTTTTTCGATCCCGGCTTCGGCTGGAGTCCCACCGGCGATGCCGGCTCCCGTGGCGTGCTCGAGGTTCGCAGCCACGATGTCCCGTTCCTGCTGGAACACGGCCAGATCATGGGGCGTCTGCGCTACGAACGCCTGACCGACGTGCCGGACCGACTCTACGGCACCGATCTCGGCAGCCACTACCAGGGCCAGGCGCTGGCCCTCTCCAGACACTTCCGACGATGACCGGCACCGGCCAGCCCCCCGTCGGGATGACCCTCGCCGGTATGATCCCCGTCGGGACGATCCTGTCCGACCGCGCGCTCGCAGGGGGCGAGGCCCCCCGCCCGCGTTCTTGACCCCGCATTCCTGACCCCACGTTCCTGACCCTGTGTTCGTTCGGCTATTCGGCGGCGTCGGCGGCGGTGCGAGGCCTGAGAAGATCGGCCAGATAATGGCCTGTGTAGCTTTCGGAGACCTCGGCCACGGCCTCGGGTGTGCCCTCGGCGACGATACGTCCGCCGCCGTCGCCGCCTTCGGGGCCGAGATCGATGATCCAGTCGGCGGTCTTGATGACCTCCAGGTTATGCTCGATCACCACAATCGTGTTGCCGGTCTCGACCAGGGCGTGAAGCACCTCAAGCAATGTGCGCACATCCTCGAAGTGGAGGCCCGTGGTGGGTTCGTCGAGGATGTAGAGGGTCTTGCCGGTGGCGCGCTTCGATAGCTCCTTGGCGAGCTTGACGCGCTGCGCCTCGCCACCGGAGAGCGTGGTGGCCGGCTGGCCAACCCTGATATAGCCGAGACCGACCAGGGTGAGCATCTCCAGCTTCGTCCGGATCGACGGCACGGCCTTGAAGAACGCGAGACCTTCTTCCACCGTCATGTCGAGAACATCCGCTATCGACTTGCCCTTGAACGTAATTTCGCGTGTCTCCCGATTGTAGCGCGCACCCTTGCAGACCTCGCACTGGACGTAGACATCGGGCAGGAAGTGCATCTCGACCTTGATCGTCCCGTCGCCCTGGCAGGCCTCGCAGCGACCGCCCTTCACGTTGAAGCTGAACCGGCCGGGCTTGTAGCCCCGCGCCTTGCTTTCGGGCAGGCCCGCGAACCAGTCGCGGATCGGCGTGAAGGCACCGGTATAGGTTGCCGGATTGGAGCGCGGTGTGCGCCCGATGGGCGATTGGTCGATGTCGACGACCTTGTCGAGCAGCTGGATGCCCTCGATCCGTTCGTGCGCGCCGGGATGGGTGCGGGCGTTGTGGAGGCGTTTGGCGAGCGCCCGGTAGAGCGTCTCGATGATCAGCGTCGACTTGCCGCCCCCCGAGACGCCTGTGACGCAGGTGAAGGTGCCGAGCGGGATGCTGGCGGTGATCGTCCTGAGGTTGTTGGCGCTCGCCCCGACCACCTTGAGGGTCTGTTTCCTGCGGCCCTTGCGCCGGGTCCCGGGCACATCGATCCGGCGCATGCCGGCAAGATACTGACCGGTCAGGCTGGCCGGGTTCGCCATGACCTGTTCGGGTGTGCCCTCGGCGATGACCTCGCCGCCGTGCTCGCCCGCACCGGGTCCCATGTCGATCACATGGTCGGCTGCCCGAATGGCTTCCTCGTCGTGCTCGACCACGATCACGGTGTTGCCGAGATCGCGCAGGTTCACCAGCGTGTCGAGCAGGCGCTGGTTGTCGCGCTGATGGAGGCCGATCGACGGCTCGTCGAGCACGTAGAGCACGCCCGTCAGGCCGGAGCCGATCTGCGAGGCGAGGCGGATGCGCTGGCTTTCGCCGCCCGACAGCGTTCCGGAGTTGCGGCTGAGCGTGAGGTACTCCAAGCCGACCTTGTTGAGGAATCCGAGCCGTTCGCGGATTTCCTTGAGGATCCGCACGGCGATTTCCTTCTGCTTGTCCGTCATCCGGTCTTCGATGCAATCGAACCAGCGGGCAGCCGCGCCAATCGACATGTCGGAGACCTCGCCGATATGACACCCGCCGATCTTCACCGCCAGCGCCTCGGGCTTCAGGCGATAACCGTCGCAGGCCTCGCAGGGCGCGGTGTTGTGGTATCTGGCGAGGTCCTCGCGCACCCATTCGCTGTCGGTCTCGCGCCAGCGCCGCTCCATGTTGGGGATGACCCCCTCGAACGGCTTGTTGGTCTCGTAGGTCCTGAGCCCGTCGTCGAAGGTCATCGTGATCGGCTTGCCCTTCGAGCCATGGAGGACCGTGTCGCGCATCTCCGCGGAGAGCTCGCCCCAGGCGGTCGTCATCTTCTGCCTGAAATGCCTGGCGAGGGATTCGAGCGTCTGGCTGTAATACTGCGATGTCGAGTTCGCCCAGGGCGCGACCGCGCCGTTCCTCAGGCTCACATTCTCGTCGGGCACGACGATTTCGGGATCGAAGTAGAGCCGGCTGCCCAGGCCGTCGCATGACGGGCAGGCGCCGAACGGGTTGTTGAACGAGAACAGGCGCGGCTCGATCTCCTCGATCGTGAAGCCGGAGACCGGACAGGCGAATTTCGACGAGAAGACCGTCTGCTCGCCGCTGTCGACGTCCTCGGCGATTGCCAGCCCTTCGGTCAGGCCCAGGGCCGTCTCGATCGAGTCCGCCAGGCGCTGCTCCAGCCCTTCGCGCACCACGACGCGGTCGACCACGACCTCGATCGTGTGTTTGCGCTTCCTGTCGAGCGCCGGGGCCTCTTCGATGGCGTGGACCTCGCCGTTGATCTTCACCCGCTGGAAACCGCGCCGCAGAAGTTCGGCCAGGTCCTTGCGGTACTCGCCCTTTCGACCGCGGACGATGGGGGCCAGCAGCATCAGCCGGGTCTTGTCCGGCATGGCCATGATGCGGTCGACCATCTGGCTTACGGTCTGGCTCTCGATCGGCAGTCCCGTCGCGGGTGAGCAGGGCACACCGACGCGCGCCCACAGGAGCCGCATGTAGTCGTGGATTTCTGTCACCGTGCCGACCGTCGAGCGCGGATTCCTCGATGTCGTCTTCTGTTCGATCGAGATCGCCGGTGACAGCCCGTCGATATGCTCGACAGCGGGCTTTTCCATCAGTTCCAGAAACTGCCGGGCATAGGCGCTGAGGCTTTCCACATAGCGCCGCTGGCCTTCCGCATAGATCGTGTCGAAGGCGAGCGAGGACTTGCCCGATCCGCTGAGGCCGGTGATGACGACAAATCTGTCCCGTGGCAGATCGACATCGATATTCTTGAGATTGTGTTCGCGCGCGCCGCGGATGCGGATGGATTTCTGCATTATGTGTCTCGTTCCCGATCCTGATTAGGGCCGTGGCCGGGGGCTGGCAAGGGTCCTGTGGATAGCGCTTCATCCAGGCGTTTCGCGGCCTTCCCGACACCTGCCCGACCCCTGTAAGCTGCGCCGCACACCCCGCGCCGCGCGCCCTGTCGCAACCGCGCCGCGAGCCTTATCGACAACGCCGCCGCGAGCCCTGTCGCAACCCCACCGCCCTCGTGACAACGCCCCGAAGCTGCGCTAGGGTCCCCCTGACAATCGCGAACGGAGAGTGAACATGGCGGGCAGTGTCAACAAGGTCATTCTGGTCGGCAACCTCGGGCGCGACCCCGAAATCCGGCGCATGAACAATGGCGATCCCGTCACCAACCTTTCCGTTGCGACCTCGGAGACCTGGAACGACCGGAAGACCGGCGAACGCCGCGAACGCACGGAATGGCATCGCGTTGTGATGTTCGGCAAGCTGGCCGAGGTCGCCGGGAAGTACCTGCACAAGGGCAGCAAGGTCTACATCGAGGGCCAGCTTCAGACCCGCAAATGGCAGGACCAGTCGGGTCAGGACAAGTACAGCACGGAGGTTGTCCTGCGCGGTTTCAACAGCACCATGGTCATGCTCGACAACCGTGGCGGCGGCGGAGAGGCTGGCTCCGGCACGGGCTCCGCCACGGGCTGGCAGGGCGACAGCGACGGCCATGGCGGTGGCAGCAGCTACGGCAGCGACAGCTATGGCGAGCCCGGCGGCAGCGGAAGCGGCGGCGTCGCCGACATCGACGACGAGATCCCGTTCTAGGCCTCAACCCGTTCCAGGCTTCAACGGTCACGTTACCGATTGCCGATGTTTCCGAGCGCACGAGGGGTCTGCAGCGACCGGTTCGAGCTTTGAGAGTTCACATCTCACATGCTTCATGGCTTTGGGAACGAACTTCGGGACAAACCTATGACGCACGTAAAGCTTGCCTGCGTAGTAACACAAACAGCTTTTGTCCTTCAGGGCTTGCTCCGCAAGGCGTCCGCAGACCGCTCGGGCCCTGTGCTTGATGCGCTGTTCGAGAAGCCTGAGATCGACCGCATCCAGGCCGGGCCGCTCCGGCCGTCCGATCGGATCCTTCACACCGTCGACAAGCGGAATGATCGGCATCATCGGCCCCTGGGAGGGATCGCTTTTGCTGTAAACCTTTTGGCCCTTTCCGTCGCGCACGCACCATGCTTTGATCATCTCGTCGTTCTTGAACATTGATCCGAAAATGCGCTCGTTGTTTGCCGGCAGAACGAAGTGCCGTTGCAGAAAGCGCTGGCAGTTGCGTCGCCCGAGTTCGAAATCGTGACGACGGAACTCGCGTGCGAGGAACCCGCCGAAGCCGTCCAGAATGGAGGCGATGATCGCCGCATCCATTTGCCCCGTGCCGCCTTCGGGCCTCAGGGACGGCGAGATCGCAAACCGGCTGAAGACTTCCGGGTCTTTCGCCAGCGCCAGCTCTTCCGGCTTGAAGCGGGCCTGGTTCATCAGGGCGCGGAACATCGCCTTGAGCACTGAAACGATGTCGTCCTTGCCCGTATAGCGCGCCTCGAACTCCGGCTGGTTCGGGAACGGATCGATCATCATGACCGCCCTGTGCGTTTCCGTCGCGGTCTGGGGATTGCGCTTGTCCTCTTCCGCGGGATAACGGCCCTCTCCCGCGAGATAACGGCGTGCGAGCTCAAGCGGTTCGTTGTTGATCAGTCCGCCGTCGACGCAGAGGAACTCGTAAGAATCCGGGAAGCCCGATGGGAACCGGGCCGGAACCCCCACATCAAGCCGCTCGTCATACTGCGCGGTTGGCCTCTTCAGACGGCGCGGCTGCAGACCGAGCGGAAAGGCACCGCTTGCAAGAGCGGAATCCGCAAACAGCAGCCAGTTTTCACCATCGGGAAGCGCTTCCGTGTCGAGGCCCGTGAAGAGCGTATTGCCTTTCTGCCCTGATCCCATCAGGAACCGCATATGGTCGCCGTGCGCGAGCATACCGTAGGTGTCGGCCTGGTCGTCGCCGGCCAGATAGAACTCGTAAGGCACGCCGCGCAGGTTGGAGACGGTGAGGAAGAGGGGAAGCGGGTCGGAAACATAGGGCCGTGGGGTCTTTCGTTGTTCAACCTCGAACCCCTCCAGCGCGATGCGCCCCAATTCGGTCGGGTTGAGTAAGGATCGAACGAACGCGCCGTCGGAGTCGATGTCGTCGGTCTTGAGCAGGTCGGCGATGTCGGCGCGCTCGACCCAGCAATGGAAAAGACGGTTCCGGTTTCCGGCCGGCGGGTTGTTCGTGTCGTGGACGGGCGTTGTCTCGGCGTGAAGGGCGACACCGGCAAGGGCCGAACAAATTGCACCGGCGGACGAGCCCGACAGCACCTTGATCGTCACATCATGGTTGGGGACAGCCCCACCGGATGCCCCACTGGATGCCCCACCGGATGATTGCGAGGCCTTGGCAGCGTACCAGGCGTCAAGCGCCTCGATCAGGAAGTCGACGACTCCGGCGCTGTACACGCCGCCTGACGTCCCTACGGCCATCGCGAGACCGAGTTCGAACGGTTGGACCATTGCTGCCTCCTCATGACAATACCCCACCCATACCTTTGCAGGAATACGCCAGAGAAGTCAAGACGCGCCTCTTGCCCCGAAAAACGCGGGCTGGCGCGCTGGGCGGAATGTCGGTCGGAGAGGTGGTTTCGGAGGTTTGTTCGCCGCTGCGTAACGTGCTAGTCTCGCCCCTTCGATGACAGCGTATCTTGCGCTCGAAAAACCGTCGAACCGCAATATCCTGTAGCAACCACCCTGTAACAACCGGCAGGCGTCTTGTCCGACCCTCTTCAGCCAGATTCGCCCGATATCCCGCCCGACATCGCTCCCGTCACCATCGAGGCGGAGATGCGGAAGAGTTACCTCGATTATGCGATGAGCGTGATCGTGGCGCGCGCCTTGCCGGATGTGCGCGACGGGTTGAAACCGGTCCACCGGCGCATCCTCTACGCCATGGAGGAGGAGGGCTACGCCTCCGACAAACCCTATCGGAAGTCGGCCCGTATCATCGGCGACGTGATGGGCAAGTACCATCCCCACGGCGACAGCGCGATCTACGACGCCATGGTCCGTATGGCGCAGGATTTCTCCATGCGCGTGCCGCTGATCGACGGCCAGGGCAACTTCGGCTCGATGGACAACGATCCCCCGGCGGCCATGCGTTACACCGAGGCGCGGCTGGCCAGGGTGGCCGAGAGCCTGCTCGACGATATCGACAACGACACCGTCGATTTTCGCGACAACTACGATGGCTCCGAACAGGAGCCGGTCGTGTTGCCGGCGCGCTTCCCGAACCTTCTGGTCAACGGCGGCAGCGGTATCGCGGTCGGCATGGCGACCAACATCCCGCCCCACAATCTGGGCGAGGTGATCGACGCATGTTGCGCCTGTATCGCGAACCCGGGCGTCTCGTCCCGCGATCTGATGCGCTATGTCCTGGCGCCGGACTTCCCGACCGGCGGCATCGTCATGGGCAGGCAGGGCATCGTCCAGGCCTTCGAGACCGGTCGCGGCTCGATCACCCTGCGCGCCCGGACTCACATCGAGGAGATACGCAAGGACCGCGAGGCCATTGTCGTCACCGAGATTCCCTATCAGGTGAACAAGGCGCGGATGATCGAGCGGATCTCCGAACTGGTCCGGGAAAAGCGGATCGAGGGCATCGGCGAACTGCGCGACGAGAGCGATCGCCATGGCGTGCGTGTCGTCATCGAGCTCAGGCGCGACGCCATGGCCGATGTCGTGCTGAACCAGCTCTACCGCTTCACGCCGCTGCAGAATGCCTTTGCGGTGAACATGCTGGCGCTCGACGACACCGGGCGTCCGCAACTCATGACGCTGCGCGATATCATCGGCAGCTTCGTGGCCTTCCGCGAGCAGGTCGTCACGCGCCGTACGCGCCATTTGCTCGGCAAGACGCGCGATCGCGCGCATCTGCTTCTGGGTCTGGCGCTCGCCGTCGCCAATGTCGACGAGGTCGTTGCCCTGATCCGCAACGCGGCCGACCCGCAGGAGGCACGCGCGGGCCTCATGGCGCGCACATGGCCGCTGGGCGACATCCTGCCGCTCATCGCCCTGGTCGAGGGCGAGGAAATCGCGGCCAGGGTCGAGGCGGACGGGTTCTGTATGCTCTCCGAAGAGCAGGCGCGTGCGATCCTCGATCTGCGCCTGCACCGCCTGACCGGTCTGGAGCGCGACAGGATTGCCGCGGAGCTTGGGGAGCTCGGCGCGCACATTGCCGACTACCTCGACATCCTGCGCTCGCGCGAACGCCTGATGAGCGTGATCCGCGCGGAACTGTCCGAGCTGCGCGAGCGTTTCGCCGATGAGCGCCGCACGGAGATCAGCGACGCCGCCGCCGATCAGGACGATGAGGACCTGATCCGGCCCGAGGACATGGTCGTCACCGTGAGCCACAAGGGTTATGTCAAGCGCGTGCCGCTCGCGACCTATCGCGCACAGAAGCGCGGCGGCAAGGGGCGCAGCGGCATGGCGACGCGCGACGAGGATTTCGTCAGCCGCGTCTTTGTCGTCAACACCCATGCCTGGTTGCTCTTCTTCTCGACCTCCGGACTGGTCTACCGCCTCAAGACCTACCGCCTGCCCATGGCGACGCCGCAGGCGCGCGGCAAGGCCTTCGTCAACCTGCTGCCGCTCGACGAGGGCGAGACCATTTCCACCGTTCTGCCGATGCCGCTCGACGAGGAGAGCTGGGACAGGCTTCACATCATGTTCGCCACGGCCCACGGCTCGGTCCGCCGCAACCGGCTGTCGGACTTCGCCAACATCCGTGCCAACGGCCTGATCGCCATGAAGCTCGGGCACGGCGAACGACTGATCGGCGTGGAGACCTGCCGCGACGATCGGGACGTGCTGCTGTTCACCCGCCAGGGCCGCTGCATCCGTTTCCGTGTCGGCGATATCCGCCTGTTCGCGGGCCGCACCTCGTCGGGCGTGCGCGGCATCCGTCTCGCCGGGGGCGACGAGGTTCTGGGCATGACGATCCTCGACCATGTCGAGGTCGACGCTGCCACGCGCAGGGCTTTCTTCAGGCGCGTCAGCCAGGAACGGCGCGCCGACGACATGGATGAGGCCGACGACGCCAGCGAGGACGCCAGCGAGGACGTCGCCCTTGCGGATGCGGTCTACGACGATCTGAAATCCCGTGAACAGTTCCTTCTGACGATGGCCAGCGACGGCTTCGGCAAGCGCAGTTCGGCCTACGACTACCGGGTGACGGGCCGCGGCGGAAAGGGCATCGGGAACATGAACCTCGATCGCGGCGGGGAGACGCCGCGCGCCGAGGTGGTCGCCGCATTCCCTGTCGGGCAAAGCGATCAGGTCGTTCTGGTCTCCGATGGCGGCCAGCTCATCCGCAGCGCTGTCGATGAAATCCGCATCACCGGGCGTTGCTCCCGTGGCGTCACCGTGTTCCGGGTCGCCGGGGACGAACGGGTTGTGTCGGTCGCGCGCATCGACGACGAGGCCGACGACGAAGACAACGAGGAGGCCCCGGACGAAGACATCGACGAAAACAGCACGTCGCCGCAAGGCGCGCTGGAAACCGGGACTCCCTCCGGCCCCCCAACACCCCAAGACGAAACACCGCAAGACCGAACACCGCAAGACCGAACGCCACAAGACGAAACGCCGGGAGAGGAAACGCGGAAATGAGCACATGGCGGACCGCTGTCTACCCGGGATCCTTCGATCCCGTCACGACCGGGCATCTCGATATTGTCACCCGTTCGCGTCGCCTGATGGACCGCCTGATCGTCGGGGTGGCGATCAACACGGGCAAGAACCCGCTGTTCAGCTTCGACGAGCGCATGGACATGCTGCGCGACGAGCTTGCCGAACTGCCCGACGGTCCGGGTCTCGCCCGGCTTGAGGTCCGTCCGATCGAAGGCCTGCTCGTGAGTTTCGCGAAGGACTGCGGAGCCTCGGTGATCGTTCGGGGCCTGCGCGCCGTCAGCGATTTCGACTATGAGTTCCAGATGGCGGGGATGAACGCCCGCATGGAGAACGATGTCGAGACGGTCTTCCTGATGGCCTCGGAACGGCACACCTTCATCGCCTCGCGCCTCGTCAAGGAAGTCGCCCTGCTCGATGGCGATTACCGCAGTTTCGTGCCCGAGCGTGTCGGGCATCGCCTTGCTGCCGCGGTGGAACGCTATCGGGAGCGCAGGGCCGGAACGGACTGAAGCGCCGATGCGGTCCGATGCGGCCCCCGATGAAGCCCGATGAAGCCCGATGAAGGTCGACGATTTCGATTTTGAACTGCCGCGCGACCTGATCGCGCAGCACCCCGTCGAGCCGCGCGATGCCGCGCGTCTTCTGGTGGCCGGGCGCGACGGTGCCATGGATCATCGCATCTTCCGCGATCTGCCGGATCTCCTGCGTCCCGGCGACCTTCTGGTCGTCAACGACACGCGCGTGATTCCCGCGCGCCTGATCGGACGCAAGGGGGAGGGCAGGATCGAGCTCACGCTTGTCTCGCCGACGGGTGACGGAGACTGGAAGGCGCTGGCCCGCCCTGCGCGCAGGCTTTCGGACGGCACCCGCATCGACATCGCACCCGGGTTCTCCGCCGTGGTGACATCGAGGGGCGACATGGGCGACATCACCCTGTCCTTCGAGACCGGCGACGATGACCTGACGACCCTGCTCGACACGCACGGGGCCATGCCTCTGCCTCCCTATATCGAACGCCGGCGCAGCCCCCCGGGGCAAGATCCAGAGCAGGACCCGGAGCAGGACCACGGGCGCGACGATCGCACGGATTACCAGACCGTCTATGCCACCGAACCGGGCGCGGTGGCAGCGCCGACCGCGGGACTTCACTTCACCGATGCGCTGTTCGGGCGGCTTGGCGATGCCGGTATCGGCTGCGCCACCGTCACGCTGCATGTGGGCCTCGGGACGTTTCAGCCGGTCCGCGTCGAGGATACCGACGATCACGTCATGCATGCCGAATGGGGCCGGATCGACCGCCGGACGGCGGAGCGGATCAACCGTGCCCGGGCCGCGGGCGGTCGGATCGTGGCGGTCGGCACCACCAGCACCCGTTTGCTGGAGAGCGCTGCGACCGGGGACGGCACGATCGCACCCTTCGAGGGCGAGACCGACATTTTCATCACGCCGGGCTATCGCTTTCGCGCGGTCGATCTGATGATCACCAACTTCCATCTGCCGCGCTCGACACTCGTCATGCTGGTCTCGGCCTTTGCGGGACAGGAGACGATCCGGTCGCTCTATCGCTCGGCGGTTGCGGAGAAGTATCGCTTTTACAGCTATGGCGATGCCTGCCTGCTCACACATGCCTGCTCACACATGCCTGTGCGGCGACCGTCGCGCCGTAGATGGAGGCGCAAGTGGTGATATCCTGCGGCCGGGCCCGGCTTCGCCGCCCCACATCCTCCGCCGCCCGCATCCCGCACCGATGACCGGCGAGGACATTCACCCCTTCGCCTGGCGCGTCCTCGGGACCGAGGCCGCCGCCCGCCTCGGCGTCATCGCGACGGCGCACGGCCCGATCCGGACGCCCGCCTTCATGCCGGTCGGAACGGCCGCAACGGTGAAGGGCCTCCTGCCCGAACAGATACGCGAGGCCGGTGCCGATGCCGTGCTGGCAAACACATACCACCTGATGCTGCGTCCCGGATCCGAACGCATCGGACGTCTCGGCGGCTTGCACCGTTTCATGAACTGGCCGGGCCCGATCCTCACCGACAGCGGCGGCTTTCAGATCTTTTCGCTCCGGCAAATGAGCAGGATTGCGGAGGACGGTGCCACCTTCCGGAGCCATATCGACGGCAGCCGGCACGTGCTCACTCCGGAACGTGCCATGGCCATCCAGAACGATCTCGATGCGACCATCGCCATGGTGCTCGACGAATGCACGGAACATCCCGCAACCCATGAACGCGCCAGAGCCTCGATGGAACGCTCGATGCGCTGGGCGGCCCGCTGCAAGGCGGCGTTCGAGCCTCGTGCGGGCTATGCCCTGTTCGGCATCGTTCAGGGCGGAACCCACGAGGACCTGCGCCGGGCCTCGGCCTCGGCACTGACCGACATCGGCTTCGATGGTTATGCCGTCGGCGGCCTTGCGGTCGGCGAGGGGCAGTCCGAAATGTTCCGGATTCTGGATGCAACGGTGCCGCATCTTCCCCCCGACAGGCCGCGCTACCTCATGGGCGTGGGCCGTCCCGACGATATCCTTGGCGCGGTCGCGCGCGGCATCGACATCTTCGATTGCGTTCTGCCGACCCGCTCCGGCCGGACCGGCCAGGCCTTCACCGGTCGCGGAACGGTCAATATCCGCAACGCCCGGCATCGGGACGATCCGCGGCCGCTTGACGCGACCTTTCCGGAATCGCCCTGCTCAACCTACAGCCGCGCCTACCTGCATCATCTCTTCCGCTGCAATGAAATGCTGGGTCCGATGCTGTTGACCCTGCACAACGTGGCCTTCTATCAGAAGCTGATGGCGGACATCCGGCAGGCGCTTGCCGGGGGCACCTTCGCAACCTGGTCCGCGGCCTGTCTCAAGCGTCTTTCGAGCGGTGACATTTGTTGAGTGATGCGAAACTTGGGGGGTGTTTTGATGGGAAACTCTTTGCGCAAAAATGACCGGATCGCGCTGGATTCAACAAGATGTTGAAATCATCAACACCGCGTCGGGGATTGGATCAGGGTGCTGTGGTGGCGTCGTCGAGTGCTTTGAGGACGATGCGCGAGATGGCGTCCTGGTCTTCGTCGGAGAGTCCGAGAAAGGGTCTTGCGGGGATGTTGCCTTTGGTCGCGCCGAACTGGTGTGTTGCGGCGTAGACCGAGGGCGAGCCGATGGTGACCTCGTCGGCTGTGGCGCGGTAGGCGATGTTGCCGCGAAGGAAGCCTCGCCATGTGAGCACCTTGTCGCGGTTGCGCTTCTTGCGGCCCTTCGTCGTCTCGCTGAGCGGTGCCCAAGGCTGCCCGTCCGGATCGGTCTGGGTGCGGAAGCGCTCGCGGGTCGTGTTGAGCAGGTGCTCGCCGATTGATGATCATCGTCAGAACAGCGTTGGCTCATCAACTCCGTCTAGGCGAACCACACCGTTGATCAGCCAAGTATCTGGATACAACGAATGTGTGCCCATGGCGAAGAGCATCCCTTTTTTGGGATAATCCTCGCCATAAACACGCTGAATTTTCGCCAGCGCTTCCTCGCCACCATACTCCTTGGCCCAACGATAATAGGTCGCCTCGGTCTCCCAATCTTGGCATGTACCCTCTCTTTCTCCGTCATCAGTGCGATATTTGTACTTGAATCGATATGGGCATGGCTCGTAAGGAATAATAGGCGTTGTATTGAAAAGTTCGGCCTGGCGCCGCAAAGCCTCAAACTTCTCATTCTCATTTTTGACTTCCTTGGTCGTCTTCTTCTCAATGCGGAAACCAATGATTTCCGCTTTCAGAAGCGCAAGACTTCGGCCTTTTGATCGCTCAGAATCAAGTCCGCTGACAATAGAACTCGCCAAGAATGTTCTTCGCTCTGACTTTTTTAGCGAGCCAACAATCTTAATGCTCCCTTGATCAACGCGGTGGCTTTCTATGCGTGGATCATCACTGGCGCGCCGACATTTGAAACGGATTCGCTGCCAACGACGGAACTTCTGCGTCTCGTCAAGGCTTCTGAATGAGATCGGATAGAGACGAAGCCAGCGTCCGTGAAGATCAATGACGGCGCAACAAACAGTCTCGCCGTGCTTCTGTCCAACCCGCGGTGCCGCCTTGATTATGACGACCGCCTCGGTCTCACCCGAACGAATGAGCTGATTCATTTTGTTCGCCATAACCCGTGTCAACGACTCCCCGTAAGACACCAAGATGGCTGACTTCAAGAGCCTCGCCCCGCTTCACAAGCTCTTCGGCCACGATGGCCCTGTGACAGCACTTATGGTCACGTTCGAAGCAAAGAAGGCAGATCCTTGAGTTTGTGCCAAGTTTACTGACTTCTTCCAAGGCGGCCTGAGCATCTTCACCCATCAAATGCGCACGAAAGATTCGTTCAAAGACCTCTTTATAGCCTCGTTTTGCCGCATCCCGGCCCGCTTTCGGGTCGCCAAGGGCCCGGAAGTGAGCGTACTCAAGGCCGGCATCACTTACAGCTTGAGAAAGCGCGCGCTTTGAGAAGCCGCGCTTCCGTGAAACCGGGACTTCACGGATATCAACCAGTACGTCTACGCTGTGCAACTTCAACGTAGCGATGAAGTCCTCAATCGACGACTTCTCATATCCGATAGTATGAACCGTGATCATCGATCCCTGCCCTGTTCGGTCAGAACAGGCCGAGGCGGAGGCTGTGGCCGTCGGTGGTGAGGGGGAGGCCGCGCGCGTCCTTTTCGCCGGTGAGGGTGAGGATAGTGCCGGGCGGGACCGGGGTCTCGCGGCCGGCCTCGTCGAGGATCGTGGCGGCGACGTGGGATGTCTCGCCGTTGGGCCATGTGATCAGGGCACCGGCGGGGGTGAGGGGTGTGGGCTCGATGCCGTCGAACACCGGGGGGAGGGTGACGGTGATGCCGAGGTAGGGCTCTCGCCGGGCGGGTGGACGCCCTGCCAGACGAGCGTCAGCAGGCGGAGCAGGTCGGCGGGATCGTGACCGGGGTCGCGCACGTCGATGCTGCAATCGTCGAGCATGATGCGGACGGGCTCGCCGCGCGCGGCCCGCTCGGCCTCGTCGTTGAGCCAGGGCACGGCGCTGTGCTCGCCCGAGAAGGTTCCGGCAACATCGTCCCAGACGATGGAGCGCAGGGTGTCGTCCTGCGGGGTGGGCAGCATGATGGTGTGTGTGGCCATGGTCAGGGATCGTAGTGGAAGAGGACGCCGAGAACCAGATCGAGCATTTCGGGATCGCGGGCGGCCAGGGTGGCGATGTCGGCGGTCTCGATCTCGCCGGGTCAGCGTGGGGAGGTCGTAGAAGGTGAGCTGGATGGCGCGGGTGATGACCTCCGGCGCGGGGCGCTGGGTGTCGTAGCCCATCTCCGCGAGCTGGTCGCGCGAGTATTGCGCGCCGAAATAGGCATCCTCGCGACCGCGGGCGCGGCAGCCGCGCAGGCGGGCGGCTCGGCAGGGTTGATATGTATCCGGGCACCGTAGAGCGCGGCCAGCGTCCCGCCCCTGCGATCCTTGTCAGGCCGAAACGGATCGCACCTGGCTGGAAATCGTCTGCGATTCCAGCCAGGTGCGCCAAGTGCGTAAACCCACTCCGCATCGGGAGAAACAAGAAGTTTCAGGGGAAGTTTCAGGCGGCCATGCCGCCTGAACTCTTCCTTCGGTACTCAGTTCTGGACAGCGTAAAACGCCCCGCCTGCGATATCGGTGGCTGATCCGTCTGTCGTAAAGGATCCTGTAAGTCCTCCGTGTACCAGCAACGACCCATCGTTATCGTACACGTTACCGTCCATCGACCCTCCGACCAATGTGGTGGTGGTTGTACCATCATCATCAAGAGTGATGACACCATTCAGGGTGCTGTCAATCTCGGTTGCAGTGATCGTTCCGGAACCTGCAAGCTGCCCCGACAAGTCACCGCGCCTGAACTGCCTGAAATCGCTTGCAGATGTCGTGACCGTACCTGCACCGAAATCGGCCTCGATTGTGAGATTGCCGATGACACGACGATCCGAGAAGAGATTGTCAGCCTTGACATATCCCGTCAGGGTACCTGTCCCAACGGGAAGAGTATCCGGGGCTTCAAGACGCCCATTCTCGACAGCTGCATTGATGAAAGCGAGGTTGTCGATTCGCTGGAGATGTTGGAACGGTCTGATTGTTGCACCTTGACCGGCACCGCGCGGGGTTCCGAGACGCTCCAGACCGGATGCGATGTCTTTACTCCTCTCGATGGCGAAAAACTTGCCGTTGTTGATAGCAAGACTGCCTGGCGATGATCCATCGGTGATTCTGGCGACTTGTTTGGCCCCTCTTTTTTTGCCTTTAAGGCTGTTCTCGCTTGCAGGCGTATAGGTTCCTGTAACCGCTCCGAGCAACACCAGTTTGTCGCCGTTGCCGTTCCTGTGAAGCTGGCCTGTCATGTCGGCATCGACGTCTATGTCACCGATTCTACCGTCACTGAGCTTGCCATTCAGGCTGCTTGTAAATCCACCGGGGCCCGCAGCGATCGTTCCATCACCGGAAAGGGTCCCGTAAATCCTGCCACGACCATCCCAGCCATTCGTCGGCTCACCTCTGCCCGACCACACGGATTGCTGCCAGTGCTCCCCGGTAGTGTCAACGCCATTTGCAAAGAAGTAGTTGTCAAGCCCATCGCCGGGGCGTCCGGCGGCGAACTCCCTGAAATTGCCCGCGGTTGTCGTGACCGTACCGCTATCGAAATCCGCGTCGACTGCGAGACGGCCAAGGATATAGTTTCTGCTGCCATAGATATACTCAGACGATGTGAAGTAGTCCGTCTTTATATATCCCGTCAAGACGCCTCTCCCGGCCGGGAGAGTCCTCGGGGCCTCAAGACGGCCAGCTTCGACAGCTGTATCGAACAGACTGAAAGCATCGACTTGCCTGAGATAAGTGGCCCGGGAGATAGTTGCTCTTGCCCCAGGTCCCTTGCTGGCGATGAGGACCATACCGGGCGCGCTGTTGTCTCTCTTGTTGGTGGCGAAAAACTTGCCGCTAGTGATATCTGCAGTTCGCGAACGTGAGATAAGTTCTGTGCGATCGCGGTTGCGTTTGACTGATATATAGGTTCCTGTAACGCCGCCGTGCACCAGGGTTGCACCACCGTTATTGGAAACCCTGCCTTCGAGATCGGCATCGACGACGATGTGGTTCGGTGAATTGCCCTCAAGAGCGCCGAGCAGATTGCTTCTGATTTCCGTTCGGCTGATGGTTCCGCTACCCGAAAGAGTCCCGTAAAACCTGCCACGACCATTCCAGCCAAATACCCGCCGGTTGTGATGGGTGTTAAACCGATAAAAATTGCCCGCAAATGTCTTGACCGTCCCTTGACCGAAATCGGCGATGACTGCGAGATGGCCAATGAGATAGTTGGTAACAACGGCACCGAAAAAATCGGGCACATCAGTCCGTATGTATCCCGTCAAGGTGCCTTTCCCAGCCGGAAGAGCCACCGGGGCCTCAAGACGGCCACCTGCGACAGCTTGATCAATCCGATTTATACTGTCGCGTAGTGCTCGATACACGTCCCGGTTGATTGTTACATTTCGACCGGTTTCCTTACCGCTTTTACCGTGTTGGATTTGAACGGTGGGGGCCGGATCGGTTGTACCCGGAACCTGAGCCTGGGCGGACACGCCGGCAATCAGGATCATGCCTGCAACAGCGGCTGATAACTTGTTCATGGTCTATCCCCTCCATGGGTTGTTCCAAGACGGCCACTGACTAGCCGATCAAGGCGATGGGCGTCAATCTCTTTCTGCAGCACTTATCCACAGCAAAATGCCGATTCCGACATTCACATCCCGCTGCCCGAAGAGCTCGGGAGATGAAATGACTCAGCCCTCGGCGATCGAGGTCATGACAGGCTGCGGGTCGGCGACGGTCTGGCTGAGCTTCTGAAGCGCCTTGCGCAGGGCGTCGTCGTCGATGGTGACCTCGATGCGTGTCCTTCCGAGAGTGTCGCCGACTGTCCTGGGGCTAATCCCGATTAAACGACACGACGGAACCGCCACCAACATTTGAGCTGTCCGGCCGTTTCAGCTTCGGCAAGGCCACCACGTCCGCCGCTTTGGTTGTCATATATCCCCGAGGCAACCCGCAAAGCGCCTCCACATCAGATCCATGGAGCCGGAAATCGTTCAACAGCGCTTCGCGACTTCGCACCTGTTCCTCGACCAACAGCCGCACCGAGCGGCTCAGCAGGCGTGGATATTCGCGGGCAAGTTCGTCGTCCATTGGCTCACTCTTTCGCCATCCCCGAGCGCTGTAATGTTTCCAGAGCCGCCGTTGATGTTCCTCGCTCAGCATGCCGAGCCTGGCGCAGCGTATGATCATTGCGCCCACAGACGTCTTCCAGTGCTCCTTGAGAGCAACAAAGGCATTGAGCGAGGGAGACCAGATTTCCGGTGAGAAACTCTCCGCGGGCATGAGGAAGGCCGCGGCAAAATCGAAGGCCTGCCGCTCGATTTCCTTGAAGTCCGCGCTGTTGTTCAGAGGCCTCGGCTTGAGACTGTGGTGCAGCACCAGGTGCCCCAACTCATGTGCTGCGTCCATGCGCGACCGGACACAGGTATCCTTGTCGCGCGCGATGAGCACGTAGGGCCGACCGTCTGCCGCCGACCAGTTCGACAGCCCGTCCATTTTGACGGTGCCCACTTCTTCCTTGACGACGACGATCCCGGCGTTCTCAAGAACAAGCAACACGTCGGCAATGGGGCCTGCGCCCAGATTCCACGTCGCCCGGCACGCGCTCGCCATGTGTTCGATATCTTCGTTTCGGATCTCCCCGTGGTTGCTCACGTCGAGGCGCGGCACATTGACCTCGGGCAGATCCACCCATTCCTGGAGGCTCAGCGCGATATCCTGTGCCCATCGCATCCGCGCTTGTGTCCGCTTGCGCACGGACTGCGTGGTGCTCGCCATCGAGCGGAAGAACATCGGGGCCGGACCATGATCCGGCAGTGGCCGCAGAAAGAATGCGACGGGCACGTTGAGCGTGCGCGCCAACGCCTCCACCGCTTCCGGTTCGGGTGATTGTCCTCCGCCCTCCCAGCGCGAAATGCTGGAGCTTGTTCGGGTGATCAACTCAGCGAGCGCCACCTGTGTAAGGCCCCGGGCATCCCGGGCCTCCACCAGTCGCTCTGCTCTGAACCCCGGTGTGCCATTGCGCATGGTCTTTCTCCCCGCGCCCCGATGCCGGGGTCTAAGCTGTTGGATCGCCGGGCAGTGTCTTCTTGAGACGCGGCACGGCCCTGTCCTTTACGTCGACCGAGGCTTCGGGCGGCGTGTGGGTCTTCGTCTCGACATCATGGTAACGGGCCAGCAGCTTCTGGATCGGTTCCAGAACCACCCATTCCGCCAAGTCGCTGCGCGGAATCCCAAGTCCCACGAAGGCCGGGATGCTCGCGTCGCCGTTCTGCCGATACGCCGTCACCACAATCATCCCGCAAAGCTGTTCCGAGGATGGCCTGGGCTCCGTCCGAAGGAGATCGAGCTGGCACGGATCCAGCCATTCATTCAGCGCCGCCTGTTCCCTCCGGAACCGTGTCGGACGGGGCGGGCCGCAATGCACTTGCACGTTGCCCCGGATCAGATGCACGCCTTCATGGCTCACCAGGCTGTAGCGGCCACCGGCGGGCTTGGTATGCAGAGCCACCGCCGTCATTCCCGCACCCTCTGCCGCCGTCCTGAACCCTTCTTCGCAGCAAGCATGGCGCGCCTGTCCGAGCATGTTGGCCCGCTCGGGCTCGGCATAGTCCCGGCGCGTCACGCGCAGCGCCTTCGCAAAGGCTGCGTCCATCTGTTCCATGAGGCTTTGAAAGAAGGCCTTCGGGTAGTTCGTCAGGATGCGGGCAATTGGATCGGTCATTCTGCTTTCCCACGGCATATTTGCGTTATCAGGGAAAATAGTATCATTCTTTTGTGTTAACAAGCCTCTAGTTCAGAACAGGCCGAAGCGGAGGCTGCGGCCGTCGGTCGTGAGCGATAGTCCGTCCTCGTCCTTTTCACCGGTGAGGGTGAACGCGGAGCCCGGCGGGGCATGGGTCTGCCTGCCGTTTTCGTCAGAGACCATTGTCGGTGCGTAGAACGGCTCTTCTCCGGGGAAGGTGATGCGGGCACCGCCGGGGATGACGGCCTCCATCTCGCCGGTGGCTGGGTTGAAGACCTTCTTGCGGACCCCAGGGTCGGGCGCGCGATCGGGCCCGGACTTGCCGATGCGGGCGAGGTCAATCCCCGCGCCGTGACGGCGTTGTCGCCCGCCGCTCAGCCCTCGGCGATCCAGCCCAGCCCGGCCCGGATCATCCGTTCGATGGCCCCGGAGACCCGGGCCGCCTGCGTCGGCAGAAAACGGAACGGCGGCTTCTCTTCCATGTAGGTCGCCTGCGACAATTCGAGCTGGATGGCATGGACGCCCTTGTCGGGCCTGCCGAAATGTCGGGTGATATGCCCCCCCTTGAACCGGCCGTTGCAGGCCGTGGTATACCCGTTTTCCGCCTCGGCGCTCGCAACGACGCGCCCGGCAAGTTCGGCGTCTGCGGTGGTGCCGTCGCCCGTGCCCAGATTGAAATCCGGCAGCCGCCCCGCGAAGAACCGCGCCACCTCCGAGCGGATCGAATGGGCATCCCACAACAGGATGCGCCCGTGCCTGCCACAGAGCCGCGCGATCTCGGATGCGATGGCGTCGTGATAGGGCTGCCAGAAACTCTCGATGCGGCGCGCTGTCTCGGTCCCGTCGGGTTCCTGGCCGGGCAGGTAGATCGGCTCGTGATCGAAGGTCGTCAGCGGGCAGAGCTCCGTGTTGTCGGCACCGGGATAAAGCGACCTGTTGTCGGGTGCCCGGTTCAGATCGATCACGTAGCGGGAATGGGTGGCCGCAATGACGGTGGCCTCGCCTGCGGCGGCAAAACCCTCGCCTGCGGCGGCAAAGTCCTTGCCTGCGGCGGCAAAGCCATAAAGCCGGTCTGTATGCCAGTCGGTGTCGGGCACACGGCGCGCCATAGGCGTCATGCTGTCGGCAAGATCGGCCGGCAGATGGGTGCCGACATGCGGCATACTGATGATGAGCGGCGCGTCACCGCGGCGCAGATGGAAAGGATCCAAGCGCGTTCCTCGGGGGCTGGGGTCGTTACGGCACGCCAGGTTACGGCACGCCGGGTTGCAGGACGAGCCGATGCGCCGCATCGATATGGTCGCGCCCGAGCGGAATGGCAATCGGCCTGTTGGCGAGCCACGGCTCGACCATGTTGTCATAATATGGCGAGAACGGATTGGCCGACTGCCCGGGCAGCACCGCGAAGAAGCCCGTGACCGGCTCATCGAGGTCGATCACCGCGCGCAGGACCGGCCCATGAAGCGCCGTGAAGGCCCGCTCGTCGTCGTTGAAGGCATGACTCGCGGTTGCCACGGTGAAGCGGTCGCCGCCCAGCGGGATTCGGACACCGGTCAGGTCCCGCAGCACCGGGATGAGGCCGAACAGCCTGTGGCGCAGCGTGAGGGCATGGACCTCGCCCCACAGCCATTGCCCGCTGTCCTCGCCGAAGCGCTCGTTGAGGAATCTGGCCGCATCGTCGAACGCCATGCCGGCGAGGTCCCCGCAGGTCGTCGCCGCGCCGGTCTCGCTGTTGGCGCACCAGCCATGGGGGTCGCCCTCGCCAAGCGACAGCACGAAGCTCGGGCGGAACTGCCAGGCGTCGGGGAAGAGCGTGCCGAGATCGTCCTCGTAGATCGCCCGCGTGAAGGCGCGATACCAGGCATGGAAGACGGTCGGCGCGATCAGCGCCGGATCCATCGCGCCGTCCCAGCCGATCAGCGCCGCTTGCAGCCGCCGGCCCGCCTCGGTCTGCGGTTCGCCGGCAAGGGCGATGGGGATTGCCGCTTCGGCGAACAGGGAGGTCGTGTCGCGCTGGATTGCGGCAAAACTCTCGACACTGTGGCTGTCGCTCCGACCGATCAGGTCGGCAATGCGTCGGGCACGATAGCCCGGCTGCCATTCGTGGCTGATGAAATAGGGATAATCGTCACCGACGAGCCGGTGGTTTGCGGTCACGATTGCGCCGGTCTCAGGGTTCAGAAGCCTCGGGAGGTCGTCATGGGGAATCTGCCCGATCCAGTCGGCCTCGCCGGTCCAGCCCGGCATCGGCACCAGGCCCTCGCCCGACTTGCGGACAGGCACGATAGCGGGCGCCAGAAGACCGATATTGCCGCGCCGGTCGCCATAGACGATGTTCTGCATCGGCCCGGCATAGCGCCGTCCCGAGGCAACGAAATCGTCCCAGTCGCGCGCCACATGAAGCGCAAGGCCCGCCTCGACCGAACGGTCGTCGTCCTGCAGCATGGTCCACGACAGGGCCAGCGCCTCGCCCTCGCCGGTCAGCCCCGTGGCTTCCCCGCGCACGCCGGTCAGGATCGGGCCGTGCCGTGTCTCCAGCATGGAGATCCTGTCGTCCCCGGCGAAACGCACAACGATGGTTTCCTCGCGCACGGCGAAGGGCTCCGAACCCTCGGGCGTCAGGTAATGCCCGGGACGTTCGGGATCGAGCCGCTCGATATAGAGGTCCTGCGTATCGGGGCCTGTATTGGTGACGCCCCAGGCGATGCGCCCGTTGGTGCCGACGATGACGAGCGGCAGGCCCGGCAGTGTCGCACCGGCGACCGCGAGGCCCGGCGCTTCCAGGTGGGCGAGATACCAGATTGCCGGGATCGAGAAACCGAGATGGGGATCGTTGGCCAGCAGGGGGCGGCCCGATGCGGTATGGCGACCGTCGACCACCCAGCTGTTGGAGCCGTTCAAGCCATGACTGCCCGCTGGCAGCAGGCGGTTGAGGAGCATGGCCGCCGCCTCAGGCTCGACCCCGGTCGCATCGTTAATGATAGTCGGCGCATCCGCCGGCACATCGGGAAAGAAACTCGCGGTCTTCTCCGGCCCGATCCGCGCGATCATCGCCGCCCGCAGGGCTTCCGACCGCCAGTTACCCGACAGGTGGAGCGCCATCACCTTGAGCCAGGCCACGGAGTCGGCGGCTGTCCACGGCTCCGGCCTGTCGGCCATCAGAATCGCGAACTCGGGCGCGAGCGGCCCCTTGTGGCTTGCCATATAGGCGTTCACGCCGGCAGCATAGGCGTTGAACGACTCGCGCGCAGACATGTCGAGCGCCGTGACGCTGGCCTGCGCGGCACTGTGCAGGTCAAGCAACCGCATGAACCTGTCGACCTCGGCCGTGAGCGGCCCCAGCACCTCGGAGAGCCGTCCCTGGCTCAGGCGTCGCTGCTGCTCCATCTGGAACATGCGGTCCTGGGCATGGGCAAAACCGAGGCCGAAATAGGCATCGTTGATGGATTGGGCATGAATATGGGGAATGCCATGGCCATCGCGCAGGATTTCGACCTCGCCCGCCAGTCCGGCAACCCCTCCGGCAAGCACAATTGTGCCGTCGAGTTGCGGGGTCGCCTGGCGGAGCCAGAGGAACAGGGCGCCGAGGCCCAGCACCGCGAGCACGGCGAGCAGGGCGAGAACCCGCACTGTTCTCCGCACCGTTCTCCGCAGAAACGACATGCGTTTCCCTCTCCGTCTCCTTCTCGACACGTTACCCCTGCTTCCTGAACTCGTTTATGAGATTCCTGCGATGTTCGTCCAGCCTCGGCACGGGACCGCGCTCGCCCGGATCGTCAAATCCCGACAGCTTGATCGGATTGCCGGAAAAACGCATCGTTCCGGCCTCGGGGTCTTGCGTTGTGACCACCATGTTGCGCGCAATCACCTGGGGGTCCGCCATGACCTGTGCGACATTGTTGATCGCGCCGCAGGGCACCCCCGCCGCCTGAACGACCCTGAGCCAGTGTTCTGTCGTGTTGCCGTGAAGGATCGCCTCGATCTCGGCGTTCAGCTGCGCGGCATGGTTCGCCCGTTTGGCATTCGTCCGGTAGCGCGCGTCCTCAGCCATCGCCGGACGACCCAGGGCTTCGGCCAGGCGGGCAAAGAGCCTGTCGTTGCCCGCCGCGATGACGATATGGCCGTCCCCGGTCCCGAAGGCGGCGAAGGGCACGATGGAGGGATGCCTTGCGCCGAGCGGTCCCGGGATCTCCCCGGTCGCCGAATAACGCGCAATGGCGTTTTCGAGGATCGCAACCTGACAATCGAGCATGGCGACGTCGATCTTGCTCGCCTCGCCCGTGCTGGCCCTGTGATAGAGCGCCGAACAGATGCCAATGGCCGTGAAGAGCGCTGCGGTGATATCGCCGACCGACGTGCCGACGCGGGCCGGTTTGCCGTCGGGCTGTCCGGTCAGGCTCATGATCCCGCCCATGGCCTGAACCACCATGTCATAGGCCGGTCGCGCGCTGTAGGGACCGGAATGACCGAAGCCCGAGACCGCCGCATGGATCAGGCCCGGATAGTCCCGATGCAGGGTTTCCCAGCCGAAGCCCAGCTTCTCCATCACGCCCGGCCTGTAGTTCTCGACCACGACATCGGCCCCCGCCAGCAGGGCACGAAACACCTCTCTGTCGTCCTCGTCCTTCAGGTTCAGGGCGATACTTTCCTTGCCCCGGTTGATCGCGGCGAAATAGCCCGACACAGACCCCATGAACGGCCCCGTGCCGCGCGCTTCGTCACCGCCCGGCGGCTCGACCTTGATGATCCGGGCACCGAGGTCCGACAGCACCATGGTGCAATAGGGACCGGCGAGCACCCGGGTCAGATCGACGACGGTGACGCCGCTCAGCGGTCCCTCAGCCATGCGACCCTCCCTGCAACATTCCCTGCAAGAGGCCCCCGACACGCAACCCCCCCGACACGCAACCCCGCCCCGGTCAACCCTTCAGGCGTCTGGCGATCCCGAGGGCCGCATAGGTCAGCACGCCGTCGCAGCCGGCCCGCTTGAAACACATCAGGGCTTCCGGCCAGACCGTTTCGGCATCGAGCCAGCCGTTGCGGCACGCGCCTTCGATCATTGCGTATTCGCCCGAGACCTGATAGGCGAAGGTCGGGACGCCGAACATGTCCTTCACCCGGCGGCAGATGTCGAGATAGGGCATACCGGGTTTGATTATCACCATATCCGCCCCCTCGTCGAGGTCGAAGGCGACCTCGCGCAGGGCCTCGTCGCCATTGGCGGGGTCCATCTGATAGCTTCGCTTGTCGCCGATCAGCTTGCCCGCCGACCCCAGCGCATCGCGGAACGGCCCGTAGAAGCCCGAGGCGTATTTCGCCGAATAGGCCATGATCGGGACATGGCTGAAGCCGCCATCGTCCAGCCCCTTGCGGATCGCGCCGATCCGCCCGTCCATCATGTCGCTCGGCGCAATCGCGTCGCAGCCCGCCTCGGCCTGCACAAGCGCCTGATTGACCAGCACCTCAAGCGTCGCGTCGTTGAGCACCTCATCGCCCGCCATCACCCCGTCGTGGCCATGGGTCGTGAAGGGATCGAGCGCGACATCGACCATCACGCCCAGCCCCTCGACCTCCGCCTTGATCGCACGGATAGCGCGGCAGACGAGATTGTCGCCATTCGTCGCCTCGCGCCCGTCGGCTGTCTTGAGCGCCTGCGGCGTCACGGGGAAGAGCGCCATCGCCGGAATCCCCAGATCGCGCGCTTCCCTGGCCGCTTCCACAAGCCGGTCGAGGCTGAGACGGTCGACGCCCGGCATGGAGGCCACCGGCTCCCGCACGCCCTCGCCATCGCGCACGAAGACGGGCCAGATCAGATCGCCCGCCGTCACGCTGCTTTCGCTGACCAGCGCGCGGGACCACGCACTGCGCCGGTTGCGTCGCAGTCTGGTCGTCGGGAACTGACCGGGAAAGCTGATCGGTGCCAGTTCGGGCTCCTTAGGCCGCGTCGAGGGCCTGGCTCAGGTCCGCAATGATATCGTCGATATGTTCGATGCCAACCGAAAGCCTGACATAACCCTCGGTCACGCCGGTCGCAAGCTGGTCCTCGGGCGCAAGCTGGCTGTGGGTCGTGCTCGCCGGATGGATCGCGAGGCTCCGGGCGTCGCCGATATTGGCAACGTGATAATGCAGCTTCAGGGCATTGATGAACCTGCGACCGGCCTCCTTGCCGCCCGCGAGCTCGAACCCGACAAGCCCGCCACCGAGGCCACCACCGAGACCATTCAGATAGGTATCGGCCCGGCGGCGCAATTCGCCATCCTGCTGGCTCGGATGGATCACGTTGGCGACTTTGCCGTGGCCTTTCAGGAACGCCGCCACCGCCGTGGCGTTTCTGCAATGGCGTTCCATGCGCAGGGGCAGGGTTTCGAGGCCCTGGATGAACTGGAAGGCGTTGAACGGGCTCATCGCCGCACCGACGTCGCGCAGCAGGGTGACGCGCGCCTTGACGATATAGGCGATGGGTCCCAGTGGCTTGACGGCTTGCGTCCAGACCGCGCCGTGATAGCTCGGATCGGGCCGGTTGAGCATCGGGAAGCGCTCGCCCGCGGCTTCCCAGTCGAAATTGCCGCCATCGACCAGCAGACCGCCGATTGAGGTGCCGTGGCCGCCGATATACTTCGTGGTCGAATAGACCGTCACGGCAGCGCCGTGGTCGAAGGGACGGCAGAGGATGGGGCAGGCCGTGTTGTCCATGATCAGCGGAACGCCCAGCGCCCGGCCGATCCCGGCGACCTCCCCGATCGGGAAGACATTGAGCTTCGGGTTCGGCAGGGTTTCGGCGTAGTAGCAGCGTGTGCGGTCGTCGGTCGCCTTGCGGAAGCCCTCAGGATCGGAGGGATCGACATGACGCACCTCGATGCCCATCGTCTTCATCGTGTTCGCAAAAAGGTTCCACGTTCCGCCATAAATGTCTGTCGAGCTTACGAAATTATCCCCTGCATGGCAGATGTTCTGGATCGCGAAAAGGCTCGCAGCCTGGCCCGATGAGAGCGCCAGCGCGGCGGCACCGCCCTCAAGCGCGGCAACGCGCTGTTCCAGCACATCGTTCGTCGGGTTCATGATCCGGGTATAGATATTGCCGAATTCCTTGAGCCCGAAGAGGTTCGAGGCATGTTCGGTATCGTTGAACTGATAGCTCGTCGTCTGATAGATCGGCACCGCGACCGCATTTGTCGTGGCATCCGTGCGGTGCCCGGCGTGCAGAACGATGGTTTCCGGGTGCTTGCTGCCAGTCTTGCTGTCAGCCTTGTTGTCAGTCTCGCTGTCTGTCATGGTCATGTCTCGCTTCTGGTCATGGGGTTTCAACGGGTTACGGTGCCCAAGGGGCCATGGCGACGAATGGGGACGGAATCCTTCGATCCCGTCCCCATCGCCGACCCCGACAGGGCTGCTCCGCCGCCGTTATGGGTAGCCGCTGCCGGGGTGAACACAACCGGACGCACAACCGGACGCAGAACCGGACGCACACAGGCCCGCAAGCCACGGCCTTCGCGCCTGCGGCTTGTCGCCTGTCTGTCCGGTCCTGTCTTCTGTCTGATGCTGCGTTTTGCAACACGCTGAATCTCCGGTCCGCATCCTCTGGGCCCACGGAGATCGCTGGAGATCGCTCCGTGGCGCTTTAGCGTTTGGTGACGCGGGTGCAAGCTGCCCGTCAAATCCCGCGGGTCCGTCAGGGTGGACCATGCCAAACGAAAGAAACTCCCAACCGGAAAGACGGCCAACAAAAAAGACCGCCCCAGCCTTGTGCCGTGCGGTCTCAGCGAACCCCGGGCGCTTTAGCTGGTATTTGTATCGCGCCCCGCAAGCTGTCGCTCAAATCGGCGCTGCCCGAACTGGTACTGCCAGAACCGGCATTCACGGGCTCACTTAAGCATCGCCCCGGCGTTTGTCAACCCTCTAATTTCACGTCGCCCCCTCTTTTTCATCGCCCCAATTCACGGCTATGCTGTGCCGCAGAAGAGGGGGCAAAGCCATTGCGGTTTCTCGTGTTTCAGCATATCGCCGTCGAACATCCCGGCATCTTCCGCGACCTCATGCGCGAACACGGCATCGCCTGGGATGCGGTCGAACTCGATGAGGGCGAGCCGATCCCCTCGCTCGCCCCATACGACGCCCTGATTGTCATGGGCGGCCCCATGGACGTCTTCGACGAGGACGAACTGCCCTGGCTCGCCCCGGAGAAGGCGGCCATCCGCGAGGCCGTGCGCGCGCGCAACATGCCATACTTCGGCTTCTGCCTCGGCCATCAGCTCCTCGCCGATTCCCTGGGCGGCACCTGTGAGCGCATGGCCCGGCCCGAGGTCGGCATCCTGCCCGTCGAACTGACCGCGGAGGGCCGTCGCGACCCCCTCATGGCCGGCATCGCCGACAGCTTCCCCGCGCTGCAATGGCACGGGGTCGCCGTGACGACACTGCCCGAAGGCGGTGTCTCTCTGGCACAGTCGCCGGCCTGCGCCATCCAGGCGCAGCGCGTCGGGCAACATGCCTGTGGCGTGCAATATCACGTCGAGATGACCGCAACCACCGTGCGCGAATGGGCCGCCGTCCCGGCTTACGGCAAGGCGCTCGATGCGGTCATGGGCGAAGGTGCGCTGGAGCGTCTCGATACCGCCTGCGCCTCCGGCATGGCCGACTTCAACCGCGCCTCACGCCTCCTGTTCGGCAACTTTCTCCGGCTCGGCGGACTTCATTGACCGCCCCGCACAAAACCCCATACAAAACGCCCCCCACACACACAAGACCCCCTGCAATCGACGCGACATGAGCACACTTGAGGACATCGGCAGCGGAGCGCTGGTGCGCGGCATAGCGCCCAATCGCGCCGTTCAGGTGGTGAGCGTCGATTGGATCGGTACGCAAGCCGTCAATGTCGTCTATCGCGACGGCAACGGCGCTGTCGCGGAATGCACGCTCTTCCGCGACGACGAACACCGTCTCGACATCGAGGCGAGGGGCCGCCCGTGGTCTTTCGATGCCGATGGAGCCCTCTTGCGCCTTGTCATCGAGGCCAACCGCATCGCCCTCGCGCATCATTTCGACCCCTTCCTCGCAATCCATACAAGCCTTGTCGACCCGCTGCCGCACCAGATTTCGGCAGTCTATGGCGAGATGCTGCCCCGTCAGCCCCTGCGCTTCCTGCTCGCCGACGACCCCGGCGCAGGCAAGACCGTCATGGCCGGGCTTCTCATGAAGGAGCTCATGGCCCGCAGCGACCTCGAGCGCTGCCTTGTCGTCGTCCCCGGAAGCTTGGTCGAGCAATGGCAGGACGAGCTTGGCGAAAAATTCGCTCTCGAATTCGATATCCTGACGCGCGACATGATCGCGACCTCCCGCTCGGGCAATCCGTTCAACGACCGCAATCATCTGATCGTTCGGCTCGATGTCCTCGCGCGCAACGAGGATCTTCAGGAAAAGCTCATGCAGGCCCGCGAATGGGACCTGGTGATCTGCGACGAGGCACACAGGATGGCGGCGACCTGTTCCGGCGGCTAGGTAAAATATACCAGGCGCTACCAGGTCGGCCAGAAGCTCGGACAGCTCTGCCGCCACCTCTTGCTGATGTCGGCAACGCCCCATAACGGCAAGGAAGCGGACTTCCAGCTTTTCATGGCCCTTCTCGATGGCGACCGCTTCGAGGGCCGCTTCCGCGATGGCGTCCATTATGCCGATACGCAGGACATGATGCGCCGCCTCACAAAGGAGGAACTGCTGCGTTTCGATGGCCGCCCGCTCTTCCCCGAACGCCGCGCCTACACGGTCAAATACGACCTCTCGCCGAAAGAGGCCGCCCTTTATACGGCCGTCACCGACTATGTGCGGACAGAGATGAACCGCGTGCAGCGTTTCACCGATACAGACGGCAGGAAGCGCAACAATGTCGGCTTCGCACTCCAGATTCTTCAGCGCCGCCTCGTTTCATCGCCTGCCGCCATCTATCGCTCTCTCGAACGCCGCCGCGAGCGCCTGGAAAACGAACTGTCCGAAGCCCGCCTTGCGGCAAGGGGAAACCCTGTGCACCGGGCCGCTGGCGCTCCCGACGATGACAGGTTGCGCCATATCGCGGGACGCGATCACAGAGAGATGTTCGCGGAACGCGATCGGGAAGACATGCTCGAGGAATTCGGCCAGGAAGAGATTGACGAGATCGAGGACCTGATCTCGACCGCTGCGACAAGTGCCGAAACGGCCGGGCAACTGGCCATCGAGGTCGCCACCCTCAAGGGTCTTGAGGACATGGCATTGGACGTGCTTCAGGCCGGCGAGGATACGAAATGGCAACAGCTCAACCGTATCCTCGATGACGACCTGATGACCGACAGGGACGGCAACCGCCGAAAACTTGTCATTTTCACCGAACCCAAGGACACGCTGCATTATCTCGCGGACAAGGTCCGTGGCCGCCTCGGCAGGCCCGAGGCCGTGGCCGTCATCCATGGCGGCGTGGCGCGTGAGGAGAGGCGCAAGGTGATCGCCCGTTTCATGCAGGATCGCGACCTCATCGTCCTGATCGCGAACGATGCTGCGGGCGAGGGCGTCAACCTTCAGCGCGGCCATCTCATGGTCAACTACGATCTGCCCTGGAATCCGAACAGGATCGAGCAGCGCTTCGGTCGCATCCACCGCATCGGGCAAACCGAGGTCTGCCACCTCTGGAACATCGTCGCCGCCGATACCCGTGAGGGCGAGGTCTACGCCAGACTGCTCGAAAAGCTGGAAGACGCGCGGGAGGCTCTCGGTGGCCGCGTCTACGATGTTCTCGGCGAACTCTTCGAGGGCACCCCGCTCAGGGACCTCCTGTTCGAGGCGATCCGCTATGGCGAGCAGGATGACGTGCGCGCGCGCCTGTTCAGGCAGGTCGACGGTGCCGTCGATCGGCAGCACCTGCGCAACCTGCTTGCCCGCCGCGCCCTGACCGATGACACCATGTCGGAAGCCCGGGTCCATGAACTGGGCCTGGAAATGGAACAGGCGGAAGCGCGACGTTTGCAGCCGCATCATGTCCAGAGCTTCTTTATCGAGGCCTTCCGGCATCTTGGCGGCAGGCTGAAAGCCCGCGAGGACGGCCGCTGGGAAATAACCCATGTCCCCGCCCGCATTCGCGAGCGCGACCGCCAGATCGGCATGGGCGCGCCCGTGCAGAAGAAATACGAACGCATCTGTTTCGAGAAAGCCAGGATCGACCGCCAGCCCGTGGCAACCTTTGTCTGCCCCGGCCACCCCTTGCTTGAGGCCACCACAAGCATCCTCCGTGAACAATACGGCAGGCTCATGAGGCAGGGCGCGGTCATGGTCGATGACACCGATGACGGCACCGCAATCTCTGTCATTGTCCTGATCGAGCACAGCGTTCAGGATGGCCGCCAGGCAAGCACCCCCAACGCGCAGACCCCCAACGCGCAGACCCTCAGCCCGCAGACCCCCGGCCCGCATATCGTCTCCAGCACATTGCAATTCGCCGCAATCGACAAATCCGGCACCGCGACAAACGCCGGCATGGCCCCCCATCTCGATCTGCGCCCCGCGACCCCCGCCGACATCGCACTCCTTGGCGACCGGCTGCAAGACGACGGATTCACCGCCGACATCGAGCAATCCGCCCTCGACTTCGCCACCGTCGAACTCGCCCGGCGTCACCTGGCGGACGTCCGGGCGCGTCGCCTGCCCGCAATCGAAAAGGCCGGGCGGGAAGTCGAGGCGCGCCTCACGAAAGAGATAAACTATTGGGACAGCCGCGCCTTCGAGCTTCAGGAACAGGAAAAGGCCGGCAAAAAGACCCGCCTTGGCTGGCAGAATGCCCGCCGCCGCGCCGAGGACCTCGCCGAACGCCTCAGGCTGCGCCAGGATCGGCTTGAGGAGGAAAAATGCATGACCTCCCGCCCCCCTTGCCTGCGCGGTCGCATGGTCGTCGTGCCCCGAGGCCTCCTCGATGAATGCCACAGGAATCAGGACCTCGCCAATCAAGGCCTCGATGAATCTCCCGCCCCACCGCAATTTGCCGAGGACGGCGCGGCCCGGCGCAGGATCGAGCTCGCCGCCATGGAAGCGGTCATGGCAACCGAGAAAGCCCTTGGCAATGAGCCGACCGACGTCTCCGCCCGCAAGATCGGCTACGATATCGAGTCCCTCGATCCCGCAACCCGCCATTGGCGCTTCATCGAGGTGAAGGGCCGCATCGACGGCGCGAACACCGTCATGATCACGCGCCAGGAAGTGATCACATCCCTGAACAAGCCGGAACAATTCATCCTTGCCATCGTGAGTGTCGAAAACGGTTTCGCGGGCGAGCCCCGCTATATTCGCGGCGCACTCGACGAGCGCGAGCCCCGCTTCGATCAGAACGCCATCCAGTACGATCTCAAACGCCTGCTGGAGCGGGCAGCGGCCCCAACATGACAGACCCCGGCATGACAGAGCCCCCACACGACAGGCCCCCCACAAAAAAGCTCATAGAGGTCGCAATCCCGCTTGAGGCCATCAACAAGGCCTCGGTGAGAGAAAAATCCATCCGGCAGGGCCATCCCTCGACCCTCCATTTGTGGTGGTCACGCAAGCCGCTGGCCGCCTGCCGTGCCGTGCTGTTTGCCCAACTCGTCGACGATCCCTCCGGCCATGTCGATACGCTTCTTGAGGATGAGGATCTCAGGCAGCGCGCGCAAGAGGCCCTCGCCGCCCGTCGCGCCCGACACGCACGCGACGGGGACGACGGCAAGCCGATCCCGCCAGACGACAAGCCGGTTACACTGGAAGACGTGAAAGACATGATCGTCGAACTGGAGCGCAAGCGCCTTTTCGGCATCGTCGAAGACCTTGTGGTCTGGGAAAACAGCACAAACGAGGAGGTCCTTGAGCGCGCCCGGCACGAAATTCGCCGCTGCTTCCCCGAAGAAGAAGACATGCCACGGGTCCACGACCCGTTTTCCGGCGGTGCATCGATCCCCCTTGAGGCCCAGCGTCTCGGGATGCCCTCCCATGCCTCGGACCTGAATCCGGTGGCCGCCCTCATCGGCAAGGCAATGATCGAACTGCCACCCAAATTTGCCGATCGCCCCCCCGTTCATCCCGGCGCGAAAGACCGGATGTCATACCGTGGTGCCGAAGGCCTTGCCGAGGACATACTGTTCTATGCGAGACTGCTGAGCGAAGCCGCGTGGCAAAAGATCGGCCACCTCTACCCCCCGGTTACACTGTCCGACCGTGACGGCGGCGGGCAGGCAACCGTTCTTGCCTGGCTCTGGGCAAGAACCGTCGCCAGCCCGAATCCCGCCGTCGGGGGCGCACACATACCCCTCGTCTCGACCTTCTGGCTCTGCAAGAAACCCAAAAAAAAGGCCTGGGTCGAACCGATCGTTTCGGGAACCGACATCGACTTTGCGGTGAGATATGGCGAACCCGATGACGCGGAAGCCGTGGCCGCAGGCACAAAGGCGGGGCGCGGTGCCAATTTCACCTGTCTGATCACAGGCGACGCCGTTCCGCCCGCTTACGTCAAGGCCGAAGGCATGGCAGGCCGGATGGGCTGGAAACTCATGGCCATCGTCGCCGAGGGGCGCGGGGGACGACGTTATGCTTCACCCACAAAAGCCCATGAGGAAATTGCCTTTTCGCAAACCCCGGAATGGCGACCGGACGGTCCTCTTTCTTATGACCCCCGAAATGTGATGGTGAGCAACTACGGCCTGACACAGGTATCCGACCTTTTTATGAACCGGCAAACCATTGCGCTGAAGACATTCCTCGACTGTATCCCCGAAATCCTCTCCGGGATCGAGACATCCGATGACGATTCGGATGCCTACAGGAACGCGCTTGCCACCTATCTGGCCATGGGTGTCAGCAGGCTTGCGAACAGACAATCGACGGGCAGTGTTTGGAACACTGGTCGCGAAACCGTTGAACATGTGTTTGCAACACATGCTTTGCCGATGCGTTGGAACACGGCGGAAGGCAATCCCTTTTCGACATCGAGCGGCAACTTTATCGGCCAGGTGAAATATCTGGCCAAGGCCGTCGCCGCCCTGCCGGCCTCGCAGCCCGGTGGAAGCGTAAGCCAGCGCCCCGCGCAGACCGTGGATTTCACCGGCACCGTCATGTCAACCGACCCACCCTATTACGACAACGTGCCTTATGCGAATATCTCGGATTTTTTCTATGTCTGGCTGCGCCACGCATTGAAAAGACATTATCCCGATCTTTTCCAGACCGTACTTGTGCCCAAGGCGGAAGAACTCGTTGCCGACAATTATCGGCACGGGGATCGCGACCGGGCGGATCAATTCTTTCTTGAAGGCATGACCGAGGTGCTGCGCCACATGGCGAAGCAGGGGCGCAGCGATATCCCGGCAACCATCTGGTATGCCTTCCGGCAAAACGAGGTCGACGAGGACGGCACCGCATCGAAGGGATGGGCGACCTTCCTGCAAGCGGTGATATCAGCCGGTTATCATGTCGGCGCAACCTGGCCCGTGCGGACCGAGCTGGTGAGCAGCCTGAAAAAGGAGCGCAATGCCCTTTCCACATCCGTGGTGCTGTCCTGTCGCCAGCGCCCCCCCGATGCCCCGACAATGACCCGTTCGGAGTTCCTGCACACCCTGAAACGCGAACTGCCGACGGCCCTGGAAGACATGCAGCGCGCGAACATCGCCCCGGTCGATCTTCCCCAGGCCTCCATCGGTCCGGGAATCGGGATTTTCAGTCGCTGCAAGGCCGTGCTGGAGAGCGACGACAGCAAGATGCCCGTCAGGACCGCATTGCAGATCGTCAACCGGGAGCTGGACGAATTTTTCTCCGCACTGGAAGGCGAATTCGATCCCGAGACCCGCTTCGCCCTCAACTGGTTTGCCCAGCATGGCCATGACAGGGGGCCGTTCAGAGATGCCGACAGTCTGGCCCGGGCCAGAGCCATCTCGGTCGACAGTGTGGACCATGCCGGCATCGTCGAGAGCGCCGCAGGAAACGTCCGCATTCTCACCCGCGATGAACTTGCCGGGGATTGGGACCCCGCCACCGATACGCATCTGACGGTCTGGGAATGCTGCCAGCATCTCATCCGCACACTGCAAGACGGCGGCGAACGTCAAGCGGCAATCCTTCTGAAGAAGATCGGTCCGCAGAGGGCCGACGCCGTAAAGGATTTGGCATACAGGCTTCACGACATCGCATCGAAGCAGAAGAATGCAGGGGAAGCCAATGCCTGCAACGGCCTCATTGCGGTTTGGCCGGATCTGACACAGCAAGCCGCTTCCATCCATGACATGGACAGCAACCGCCAGACAGACTTTAATCTTTAGGGAGTGTGACACATGGCAAAACCTGCAAGACAACACGTCTTCGAGGGCATGGAGCTTTTGCCGGGGGCTCTGATCCCCTTTGTCGAAAAGCGTCTGGAAAACGCAATCCCGGGCCATTGGCAGCCCCAGCTTGCCAAGCGCGTGAACGGGCTGAATGTGAAAGACGGCCGGATTGTCTGGGATCAGGCAACACTGCTCAAGACAATCATGTTCCAGTGGAAGGAAGCCTTCGCAACGGCGCTGGGACCTGCCGAACGTTCCTGGGTTTCCGAACTGCTCGATGTGCGCAACAGGCTCGCACACGACGAGCACTTCTCCTATGACGATGCCGAGCGCGCCCTCGACACCATGCGCCGCCTGATGGAGTCCATCAATGCCGCTGAACCGGCCGCGCAAATCACCGGAATGCGCGACACAATCCTGCGCACAAAATTTGCCGAACTCCAGCGCAATGAGGAACGTCGCAAGACCCTGCGGTCGGGCATCCAGGTGGCGACCGTGAACGGCCTCCTGCCATGGCGTGAGGTCGTCCAACCCCATGGCGACGTCGCCACCGGCGACTTTCAGCAAGCCCAATTCGCCGCCGATCTCGGCAAGGTTCATGCCGGAAGCGCTCCCGACGAATACAGCAATCCCGGGGCGTTCTTCAGCCGCACCTACCTCACCGACGGCCTGCGCAATCTTCTCATCGGAGCGGCAAGACGGCTCTCGGAGCAGGGCGGCGATCCCGTCGTTGAGCTCCAGACAAATTTCGGCGGCGGCAAGACACATTCCATGCTTGCGCTCTATCACATGGCGGGCAGGACACCTGCGCGGGACTTGCCGGGCCTCGATCAGCTTCTTGAGGAAGAGGAACTCGATGTCCCGGAGACGGTGAGCCGGGCCGTGCTTGTCGGCACATCCCGCGGCCCCCTCGACGTCCTGAACGTCGATGCTGCAAACACCGATGGGAAGGCCGATGGGAAGCGCAAAATCCGCACCACCTGGGGCGAACTCGCATGGCAACTCGGCGGTGCCGGGGCCTTCGACCTGATTGCCGAAAACGATGCGAAGGGCATCGCCCCCGGCTCCAACCTCCTTGAGAAAATCTTCAGGAACTGCGCACCCTGCCTGATCCTGATTGACGAATGGGTCGCTTACCTGCGGCATATCTACGGGGTCGAAGGCCTGCCTTCCGGGTCCTTCGATACCAATCTGTCCTTCGTGCAATCGCTGACGGAAGCGGTCAAGGCCAGCCCGGGCACACTCCTGGTCGCCTCGCTCCCGGCCTCGCAAATCGAGGTTGGCGGCGACGGCGGGCAGGAAGCGCTCACCCGCCTCAAACAGACCTTCTCCCGTGTCGAATCCTCCTGGCGTCCCGCCTCGCAGGAAGAAAGCTACGAGATCGTGCGCCGCCGTCTCTTCCAGGAGATTCCGGGTGACATGCACCCCCACAAGGACAACACGCTCAGGCAGTTCGCAAGGCTTTACCGCGACAACAGCAACGAATTCCCTCAAGGATGCGCTGACGAGAACTATCGGCGCAAGCTGGAAAAAGCCTACCCGATCCATCCCGAGCTTTTCGATCGACTCTATGAGACCTGGGGCACTCTGGAGAAATTCCAGCGAACACGCGGCGTTCTGCGCCTGATGGCCCAGGTGATCCATGAACTCTGGATCAACGGTGATCCCTCCGCGATGATCATGCCCGGCAGCGTTGCAATCGGTTCGGAGCGTGTGGGACCCGAGCTGCTCCGCTATCTCGATACAAACTGGCAATCGATCATTGCGGGCGATATCGATGGGCAGAACGCGACACCCTACAGGATCGACCGGGACACGCCGAATCTGAGCCGCTATTCCGCGACACGGCGCGTCGCAAGAACGATCTTCATGGGCTCGGCACCCACCAGCACGGAGCAGAATCCCGGTCTCGACGACAGGCAGATAAACCTTGGCGTCGTCCAGCCGGGTGAAAAGCCGGCCATCTTCGGCGATGCACTGCGCCGCCTCGCAAATCAGGCGACATTCATGCACAGCGATCGCGGTCGCTCCTGGTATTCGACATCGCCGAGCCTCAACAGGATTGCAGCCGATCGCGCCGGGCAACAGGAGGATGCGTTCATCCTCCTCGAAATCGACCGCGCACTGACAACACATGTCAACGGTCTTGTGAACGGTCATGCCGGGCGCGGGCACTTCGACGCCGTGCAGGTCGCCCCGTCATCCTCGGCAGACGTGCCCGACGAACCGGGCGGAGTCCGTGCCGTGGTCCTCGGTGTCGAACATCCGCATACCGTGGCACGCAATACCGGGGCCGGGGCCGGGGCCGGGGCCGGGGGCCGCGCTACCAAAGAACCCGCTACCAAAGAACCCGCTACATCCTCGCAAGCCCTGATCGAGGCCCGGGACATCCTGACAAAACGCGGCGCAACACCCCGCGTCTGGCGCAACACCCTCGTCTTCCTCTGCGCCGACGCGCGTCGGCTCGACGATCTGAAGGACGCTGTTCGATGGAACCGCGCATGGGACTCCATCGTCAAGGACGTCCAACGGCTCGACCTCAAGCAGAGCGACGAGGCGACGGCCAAAGAAAAGCTGTTGGAAGCCGGGGAAACGATAACGACACGGCTCCGGGAATGCTGGTGTTATCTGCTCTATCCCCGGCAGGACGATGCCCGTGCAGAGGTCGAATGGGTCGCCCGGAAAATTCCCGCACAGGATGGCTTGCTGTCCACCGCCAGCAAGAGTCTGGAGAAGGACGAGGGACTTCTGACCGAGCTTGGCCCGACGCGGCTCGACCGCGATCTTCAGCGCCACAAGATCTGGAAAGGCAAGCCCCATCTCCCCCTGAAGGACCTCTGGGACCATCTCAACCGGTATACCTGGCTGCCGCGATTGCAGCACAGATCGGTCCTCGTGAAAGCCGTTCAGGCCGCGGTTTCGCAGGTGATTCCCGGCCCCTTTGCCTATGCCGGGCGTTTTGACGAGAGCACCGGCACCTATCCCGGTCTGCTCATTGAAGCCGCTGCGAATGCGCCTGTTGTCATCGACAGCGAAAGCGTGATCGTCACCCCGGATGTCGCAGAGCGGCACCGCCCCGCCCCCCGGCCCACATCCGGGGGCGAGGACCCTGCCGGACAGGACACCACAAACGGCACAGGAAAAGACGGCACCGCAAAAGGCGACACGGGAAAAGGCAACACAGACAGCCCGGACCCCGAAAAACTCCCGCCGACCCGCTTCACGGGCACCGTCTCGATCTCTGCCGAACGTCCGGCGCGCGATATGAACCGCATCGTCGACGAGATCGTCGACCATCTGAAAACCCAGCCCTCGGCCAGAATATCCCTCAGACTTGAGATCGACGCCGACCTGCCCGACGGAATGGACCCCGCAAAAGTCCGGACCCTCAGGGAAAACGCCACAACACTGGGCTTCATCGACCAGACAATAGAATAACCCCGGAATAACCCCGCCCCACACGCCCGCGCACGGCATTCCCACCCGTGCCCCCGTCAGTGGCCCCGGTCAGTGGCCCCCCTCGGTGCCCCCCCTCGGTGCCCCCCATCGCCGCGCTCATGTGAAGGCCTGAAGCCCTGTCTGCGCCCGCCCCGGGATCGGGGCGAGCACCCTGTTCCCCGCACTGCGCCACCTCGCCCCTGACCCCGCGCCCCGTTCCCGTGCAGCACGTGACCCCGCGCCCGGTTCCCGTGCAGCACGTCGCACGTGCCCCCGTGCCCCCGTCAGGGACCTCCCTCGGTGCCCCCATCGCCGCGCTCATGTGAAGGCCTGAAGCCCTGTCTGCGCCCGCCCCGGGATCGGGGCGAGCACTCTGTTCCCCGCGCTGCGCCACCTCGCCCCTGACCCCGCGCCCGGTTCCCGTGCAGCACGTCGCCCATGACCCCGCGCCCGGTTCCCGTGCAGCACGTCGCACGTGCCCCCGTGCCCCCGTGCCCCCGTCAGGGACCTCCCTCGGTGCCCCCCATCGCCGCGCTCATGTGAAGGCCTGAAGCCCTGTCTGCGCCCGTCCCAGGATCAGGGCGTGAATGTCATGGGTCCCTTCGTAGGTGTTCACCGCCTCAAGGTTCATGACATGCCGGATGACCCCGTATTCGTCATGGACCCCGTTGCCGCCATGCATGTCCCGCGACATGCGGGCGATATCGAGCGCCTTGCCGCAGGAATTGCGCTTGATGATCGAGATGGCCTCGGGCGCGGCGCGGCCCTCGTCTTTCAGCCGACCGACGCGCAGGCAGGCTTGCAGGCCGATAGCGATCTCGGTCTGCATGTCCGCCAGCTTCTTCTGGATCAGCTGATTGGCGGCGAGCGGGCGGCCGAACTGGCTGCGCTCCAGCGTGTATGTGCGCGCGGCATGCCAGCAGAACGACGCCGCCCCGAGCGCGCCCCAGGCAATGCCGTAACGCGCACTGTTGAGACAGCCGAACGGGCCCTTGAGCCCGCGGATCTCGGGCAAGGCATTCGCCTCGGGCACGAACACATCGGCCATGACGATCTCGCCGGTCGGTCCGGCCCGCAGGCTGAACTTGCCCTCGATCCCGGGCGTCGTCAGGCCCTCCATGCCGCGCTCCAGGATGAAGCCGCGGATCTCGCCCGCATCGTCCTTCGCCCAGACGACAAACACATCGGCGATTGGCGCGTTGGAAATCCACATCTTCGCACCGTTGAGAACATGGCCGCCCTCGGCCTTGCGGGCGCGGCTCTTCATGCTGCCGGGATCGGAACCGTGGTCGGGCTCTGTCAGGCCGAACGCGCCGATGAACGCGCCCGAAGCCAGCTTTGGCAGAAACCTCAGGCGCTGCTCTTCCGTGCCATAGGCATGGATCGGATGCATGACCAGACTCGACTGCACGGATGCCGACGAGCGATAGGCGCTGTCGATATACTCGATCTCATGGGCGATCAGGCCATAGGCGACATGGCTGACACCGGCGCAGCCGTAACCCTCGATGGTCGGGCCCAGAAGCCCCATGGCACCCATGCGCGCCATGACCTCGCGATCCGACGATTCCTCGCGGAAGTCCTTCTTCACCCGATCCGCCAGATAGTCGCGACAGAACTGCCGCGCCGAATCCCGGATCATGCGCTCGTCTTCCGTCAACTGCTCATCAAGCCGGAACGGATCCTCCCACTGGAACCCGACCGCACCCGACCCCGCCTGCTCCATCGCCATCGTCATGCCCGTCATCTCCTGTTTCCATCCCGCAAAATCCCACAAAAACCCGCCAGGTCCCACCCTAATCCCCCAATCAAACCCATTCGCCCACCCCCCTCGCCATGAAGGCCATGGCTGCCGGGTCACTCCCTGGGTGTCCAGGCACCCAGAAGCCTGGGCAGATCGCCAAAGCGCGCAATCAGGCTGAAGACGACCACGGCAAACAGAATGAACATGACCGCCACCGCGGCAATGACCGGCGTGTAGCCGGACCGCAGGCTGGCCAGGATCTGGACCGGCAGTGTCAGGGTCGCGTGTTGGCCGAGGAAGAACGAGATGATGTACTCGTTCATCGAGAGCACCAGCACGAACGCGAAGCCGGCCACCATGTAGGGCAGCACCATCGGAAAGATCACCGTGGTGAAGATGCGCCGACCGTCGGCACCCATGGTGCGGCCTGCCTCGAGGATTTCATCGTCGATCGATTCGAGCCCCAGCGAGATCATCACCAGTGGCAGGGTCACAAGGAATACGCCATGCCCGATGATGATGTTCCAGATCTGCCCGACGAAGCCCACCTGGCTCCAGAACACCAGCATGCCGAGCGCAGTGATCACAGGCGGCAGGGCGAACGGCACGAGGCCCGCAATGAACAGGGCCCTGGCGTAGAACACCTTGTGACGCCACAGGAAACAGGCGATCGGCAAGGCGATCGAGACCGAGATCAGGCCGGCCGAAAAGGCGATGATCACGCTGTTGCTCAGCGCCTCGAACCACTTGGCGGTCTCGAAAATTTCGGGGAACCAGCGCAACGACAAGCCGTCGGGCGGGAAGAACATGCGCTTTTTGGCATTGAGCGACACGCCGGCCACGATGATCAGCGGCGCGGCCATCATGCCGAAGACCAGGGTGAGGAAGGTGACCTTGCCCCAGCGAACCATGGTCATGCCCCGCTGGTCCGGTCGCCGCGACGGAGCCGGACGGTGAGCAGGCTCAAGGCCAGCGTGACGACCATGAAGAAGATCGAAAGTGCCGCCGCGAACGGGATGTTGCCGCGCCCCAGCGCCTGCTCGGCGATGAGCTGCGCCATCATGGTGTCCTCGGGCCGTGCGAGCCATGTCGGCGTTACGAAGGCACCCATGGTGAAGACGAAGAGCAGGATGAAGGCCGCCATGATCGTGCGGTCGAGCAGGGGCACGACAATCGTGAAGAAGGTCTTCACCGGTGAAGCGCCCATGGTCTGCGCGGCTTCGGTCAGTTCGCGGTCAAGCCGGGTGCAGGCCGGATAGAGCACCAGGACGGCGAAGGGGATGTTGAAGAAGCTGAGGCCGAACAGGTTGGCGAGGTAGCTCGGGTACCAGGATCGCGCGCGCTCGACAAAACCGAGCCACTCCGCGACGTTCGGCAGGCCGCCGCTGCGGCTCATGATGACCGACAGCGAGTAGGCGATGATCACTTCCGAAAGCGTCAGCACGCAGAGAATGAAGACCAGTGCGACGATCTGCGGGCGCCGGCGGAAGCGGCTGATGAAAAAGGTGAAGGGCACGGCGACGACGAGCGAGAAGAAGCTCGCCAGCGCGGCGAACTGCACCGAGACCCAGAGATGAGTGGTGAAGAGCGGCGAGAAGAAACGCGCGTAGTGTTCGAGGTCGAAACCGGGTTTGTAGAATGACTCCGTCCGGACCGCGAAACTGATGACCAGCATGATCACGAACGGGATCATGAAGAAGATGCCGATCATCAGGCTCGGATAGATGCCGAAGGGGAACGCCTTCAGGGGGTGGACGATTCCCCTGACGACGACGCGACCGAAGAAGCCCTCGGTCGGGCCGGAATCCTGCTGCAGCGCCCGGTCGGTCATGCCTTCAGGACCACACAGCTTTCGGCCGGCAACTCGACCTTGACCCGGTCACCCTTGTGCACGTCGGGCCGGTCCTTCGGTGTTGCCATGGCGATGACGGGGAGAGCCCCGCATTCGACGAATGTCTCCACGCTTGCTCCGACGTCGCGCACGAAGGTGACGACGCCGTCGAGCCGATTCGGGCCCGCGTTGCTTTCGGGGAAGACATGCACGTCCTCGGGCCGCACGGAGACCACCACCTCGTCGCCGTCGGCGATACCCTCCGGGCGCCCGGCCGTCGCGAATCTGTCGTCGCCGACCAGAATGGTATCGCCGGCAGCCTGATGGGCACGGATGAGATTGCTCGTGCCGATGAACTCCGCGACGAAGGCCGAGGCGGGGTTGCGATAGATCTCGAGCGGCGGGCCCATCTGCTGGACACGCGCGGTCGACATGACCACGACCTCGTCGGACATGGTCATCGCCTCGCGCTGGTCATGGGTCACGATGATCGTCGTGATGCCCAGACGTTCCTGCAACATGCGCAGCTCGACCTGCATCTCCTCGCGCAACTTGGCATCGAGCGCAGAAAGCGGTTCGTCGAGGAGGAAAAGCCTGGGTTCCAGCGCAAGTGCCCGAGCGATTGCGACACGTTGCCGCTGGCCGCCCGAAAGCTGGCCGATGTTGCGGTCAGCGACACCGGGAAGGCGCACGAGTTCGAGCAGTTCGTCTGCGCGCTTGCGGCGCGAAGCACGATCGAGGCCGCGGATCTTCTGCGAGTAGGTGATGTTCTCGCCGACCGACAGATGCGGGAACAACGCCAGCGACTGGAAGACCATGCCGATGTTGCGCCGATGTGTCGGCTTTTCGGTCAGGTCCTCGCCGTCGAGCACGATGTGCCCCGTGGTCGCTCTCTCCAACCCTGCGATCAGGCGCAGCAGTGTCGTCTTGCCGCAGCCCGACGGTCCCAGAAACGAGATGAAACGCCCCTGCGGGATGTCGAGATTGACATCGGTGACCGCCGTGACCGCGCCGAAGCGTTTGGAAATATCCTTGAGTTCAAGTCCGCTCATATCCCCGACTGTCTTCTGCACGCCCCAACAAAAGCCGATGCGCAACCCTAGTGGATGGTCAGGCGTGCCGGAAGAGCAGTTTTCAGATCGGACCGGGCCGATACGTCTGCCACCGATTCGAAATCCGATCGCCCTTCTGATGCCCCGCCCGACCGCCAACACCCGCCTGGCCATGATGCCGCTCCCGCAATCCCTGATTGTCGCCCTGCGTGAATCCGGTCTGCATAGATAAGACCCGGAGCATCTTCGCATCGTCACCCGTTCAGATGGATTCAATCCGAACGGGATATGCTCCAGGCTCCCGGACAGTTCGTTTCTCGCACAGCTCAGGGGGAGGAAGCGGAGGTGACGCAGTTTCCGCATCTCATGTCGCCGCTTCGGATCGGCGCGGTGACGGTCCGCAATCGGATCGTTTCGACAGGACACGACACCGGCATGGCCGACCATGGCGGTGTCATCGGCGACCAGCTGATCGCCTATCAGGAAGCGCGTGCACGCGGTGGCGCCGGCCTGATCGTTCTGCAGGTCGCGGCGATCAGTCCCGAGGCGTGCTACACCTCGCACATTCTGCAGGCGATGAACGACGACTGTATCCCGGGCTACGCGCGCATGACCGATGCTGTCACGGCACATGGTGCGACGATTTTCGGCCAGGTCTTCCATCCCGGCCGCGAGGTGATCGGCAGCGCCGACGGGACCCTTGGCGTCACCTGGTCATCCTCGACCGTCCCGAACGAGCGTTACCATGTCAAACCGCGCGCGATGACGCCGGAGATCATCCGGCAGACCCATATCAGCTACGCCGATGCCGCCGACCGGATGCCCCTCAAACTTCGTGTCGTCGTTGCCGAAGTCGATGCGGATCCTGTTGAACGGCGCGTCAAAGGTGATGTCCCGGACGGGCTCAAGGTCTGCATCGCCGGGGCGTGCAGCCTTTGGGCGGAGAGGGATGGGGCAGGGATGGGATTATTGTGCATCGGCGGATAGTCTTCGCCTTGCCGCCCGATTTCCGGAGTTGCCATGCCGCTCGACCGCGCCATGCTCGATCAGTTTCTTGAGACCGTTACCGGATTTGTCGACGAACGCCTGATCCCGGCCGAGGCCGAGGTCGATGCGACCGACAAGGTGCCCGATGCCATCGTCGACGAGATGAAGGCGCTCGGCCTCTTCGGCCTGACGATCCCCGAGGAGTACGGTGGGCTCGGCCTGGCACCGTCCGAGCAAGTCGAGGTCGCCTGGGCCATCACGCACGCGGCGCCGGCCTTCCGTTCGGCCTTCGGAACCAATGTGGCGATCGGCTCGCAGGGTCTCGTGATCGACGGCACCGGGGAGCAGAAGCAGAAATATCTGCCGGGCATGGCGTCCGGCGAGATCGTCGCCGCGTTCGCCTTGACCGAACCCGATATCGGCTCGGACGCCGGATCGGTGAAAACCCGTGCCGATCGCGACGGCAACGGTTACGTGCTCAACGGCACGAAGCGCTACATCACGAACGCGCCGATTGCGGACACCTTCACCGTCATGGCGCGCACCGACCAGAAGGAGAAGGGCTCGCGCGGCGTTTCGGCCTTCATCGTCGAGGCCAACACACCCGGCATCCGTCTCGGCACGCCCGAGAACAAGATGGGCCAGAAGGGCGCCCACATCTGCGATGTCATCTTCGAGGACTGCCACATTCCCGGCGATGCCCTGATCGGCGGCGTCGAAGGCCAGGGTTTCAAGACCGCCATGAAGGTTCTGGATCGCGGCCGCCTGCATGTCGCGGCCACCTGCTGCGGCGTCGCCGACCGGCTGATCAGGGAGTCGGTCGCTTTTGCCCTGGACCGCGAACAGTTCGGCCAGCCGATTGCCGACTTCCAGCTTGTCCAGGCCATGCTGGCCGACAGCCAGACCGAACACGATGTCGCCTGGGCGCTGGTGCGCGATACCGCCCGGCGTTTCGAGGCCGGCGAGCCGATCACCCGGCTGGGCGCGGAAGCCAAGTACTACGCCAGCGAGATGGTGGGGCGCGTGGCCGACCGCGCCGTGCAGATTCACGGCGGCGCGGGCTATATCAACGATTATCCCGCCGCGCGGCTCTATCGGGATGTCAGAATATACAGGCTCTATGAGGGCACGTCGCAGATCCAGCAGCTCGTGATCGCGCGCGACATGCTTAAGGAGGCGAGGGCGCAACGATGACCTGCACACTTTATGGACGCCCCTGGTCGGGCTCGCTTTGTGTCGAGTTCCTGCTTGAGGAGATGGGCCTGCCCTATGAACGCGCCCTGGTGACAGGCTACCGCGAGAACATCCGGCCGCCGGAGTTCGCGGAGATCAATCCGCTGCGCGCCGTGCCCGCGCTCAAGCTCGGGGACGGTTCGGTCCTGACAGAATCCGCTGCCATCCTGATGTTCCTTGCCGAGACCCACGGCTCGGGCATCTGGTCGCCCGCCATCGGCGATCCTGCACGTGCGCCATACCTGCGCTGGTTCCTGTATCTCTCGGCCTCGCTTTATCCCTCGGCGATGCAGGTCTTCCATCCCGAGAACTACACCGACATCAAGGAGCACGAGGCAGGCGTTGCGGCGCGTGGACAGCATGTCACGAACCGGCAGTGGGCCGTGGTGCGCGAAGCGCTCGGCGGTCGCGAGCAGCTTGTCGGGACGCACATGACCGCGCTCGACATCTACCTCGCCATGTTCGCCAGGTGGTTCGACGGCATGGAGGGGATCGACGACGACGAGTCGATGGCGGCCTTCCGTCAGAACATGCTGACCCGCCCCGCGATCAAGGGTGTGATCTCCAGACACGAGAGCGGCATCTGGGCGTGACAGGGATCGATCTCGAACGGGCCGCGGAGATCGCCCGGCGGGCCGCCGAAGCCCCCTCGGCCATGATCGCAAAGGCCGCGCGCGAGCGGAGTTTCAACATCGAACTCAACGTCGAACTCAAGGCCGACGGCAGCGTCCTGACCGAAACGGACGCCGAGGCCGAACGGCTCGTCCGATCGGTGCTGCGCGACGCGCGCTATCCGGAGGGTGCCGCCATCATCGGGGAAGAGGAGGGCGAAGAGGCGGGCGATGCACCCTGGCGCTGGGTGATCGACCCGATCGACGGTACATCGCCGTTCTCCCGCGATATTCCGACGTACAGCACGCTCGTTGCGCTGCAGGATCTCAGAAGCAGGGCGGTCGTGGCGGGTGCGGCACACCTTCCGGGTCTGGCTGAAACGACCTGGGCTGCGCGCGGACTCGGCGCGTTTCGTGACGGCTATCCCGTGCGCGTCTCCGGCCGCACCGACCTCTCCGAGGCGATGATTTCGACCGGCACGCCCTACCAGTACCGCCGCAGCGGCGCCGAACATCTCTACGGTCGCCTGTTCGAAGCAACCGGGGAGCTACGCGCCTTCGGGGACGTCTATCCCCATGTCGCCGCCGCTCGTGGTGCTGTCGATGCGGTGTTCGATCCCGATCTCTCGCTGTGGGACTTCGCGCCCAGCAAGGTCATCATCGAGGAAGCGGGCGGCGTCTGCCTGGTGCGCGAGACCGGACGGGGCAGGGGCCATGACGTCCTGCTCGGTACGCCAGCTATCGTCGAACAGCTTGCGGTGATCCTGGACTTCCAGGTTTCAGAGCCCGTCCCGCCGTCCGGTATGTTCTGACTCGTGACGGCTGTCGCCGCCTCGGCCGCTCGCCCTCTTCGCGAGCCTGGGCTTGAATCAGGGCTTCAGGCGATCGGGAACGTGGGGCGGCATCGCGTAAGCCAGCACATTGAAGCTCATCGACACGACCAGCCCGCGACAAGGGTGTCTCACGGGCTTGATTGCGTGTACGGTCGAGGTCGCCGCCGTGAGCAACAACCTCTGTTTCGCCTCGATTGCCGAACCCGACACAGTGCGATGGACGTCAAGCACGCCAAGCTGGAACAGCGCCGCGGCGGCGCGCAGATGGCGCAGTTCTTTGAGGATTTCGACATCATGCCGACGGCAACCACGGCGGTGACCGCATTTGATATGGCCATGACCATCCTGATGGCGGCGTGCGTGCCGACCTGCTCTGGACCGGCACGCTCTACGCCACCGACTTTGCGCGCCAGCCCGGATTCAGTGTTCCTTGCGGCCTGCACGTCGTCGGGGCACGCCACAACGATGCGCTCGTCCTGCGCGCAGCACGCGCCTGCAAAGCCCGGGTTCAGGACATCGGTCGCCCGCCGCTCGCCTGATCGCTGTCATTTTGATGGGTTGTTGATGTGAACCATAACTTCCTTACTCCCCTTACTCCGCTCACCCGATCGTCGATGGACGATGCGGCCAACCGCCGCGCCGAATGGCATCGCTATTATTCGGAAAAACGCATCGGTCAGCAGTGGATGCAGGTCAATCTGCTCGCGGGACTTGACATCACTTCGGTGCTCGAGGTGGGGCCGTATCTCGGGTTGGTCACGGCCATGCTCGACAACGCAGGGTACGACGTCACCACGCTCGACCTGTTCGCGCCGCCCTTCGAACGTCCCAGGCGACCAAGCATCGAAGCCGATCTCACCAGCGTCACCGCCGATCTCACCAGCGGCTTCGATGCCATAATCTGCTGCGAAACCCTTGAGCATCTCAGCTGGGACGATGCCCTGCCGATCCTCAGGACGTTCCACGAAAGCGGCGCGTACCATCTCGTGCTGTCGGTTCCCTATGAAGGTTTCCAGCTCGGATGGTCGCTTTACCTCAACCCTTTCACCTGGCGTCATGCCTTCTCGCTGAAGAAGCTACGCAGCCGGAAGGCCTTCAAGGTTCACGACGATCCCTGGGGCCACAAATGGGAGCTGGGCTACAAGGGTTACACCATTGAGCGCTGGGAAGCGCTGATTCGTGAGGCCGGCTGGACCATCCAGCAGCGGACGTTTACCCATCCCTGCCGCAGCGTCTTCCACCTCTGCGAACGCTGAGGCCATGGCACACCCGGGTTTCGGCGACGGCATCAGGCGCGACCTGTCACGAGTCGTCACCCGCGTCATCGGGGATGACGCAGGTCGGCGCCGGGATGTGGCGGTGCCCGCCAGATACGCACAGGCCGGGCGTTGTGACGCTCGAACCGGGCTGCATGAACCAGGCGGAGGCCCTGGAGGGCAAAAGCCGCAGCGTCGTCGCATGGCCCGCGCCGGGCTGGCGCTCCGGTGGCGTCTGTGCCATTGCCATCGGCGAAGAGAACGGCGACCGCATTGCGGGTACCGATCCCCGACGGGAGTGCACGGCCCTTGCCCGGTGACGACGACAAGCGGAACGAGATCAGACGCGCGGTCGACAAGGCGTTCGCAGAGGAACGGGCACGCCGTTCGCCGCGCCAGACACTGATCTGGATCGTGGGCGCACTGGCGGTGGTGTTTGTCCTCGCCCAGACCGGTTTCTTCGGCCAGAGCCGGGACGTCACGGCTCTGGTCGACGTCGATACGGCCGAGGTCGATCGCCTGCTGCAGGAGTCACCCATCCTGCCGGTGATCGGCAATGCGAGCCGCGACGGCGTCCGGATGATCGCGTTCTTCGACTACGCCTGCAGCCATTGCCGGCATATGGCGCCCGTTGTCGACGAGGCCGTCGCGCTCACCGAAGACCTTCACGTCGTGCTGCTTGAATATCCTGTCCTGGGACCGGAATCGGTCCTGGCGGCACGATATGCACTGGCCGCGAAGCTACAGGGCAGCTATGGCCCTTATCATCGCGCGTTGATGTTCTCGATTGTGCCCTACACCGACGAGGGGCTGACCGATCTCGGGGCAAATCTCGGCCTCGATCCCGACCGTCTGCGCGAGGACGCCCATGGTGATCCTGTTGCCGAGACACTGGCGCACAACCGGGTCATCGGCTCGGCGCTTCAGGTCGACGGAACGCCGACATTCGTCGTCGGCGACCTGCTCTTCGTCGGCACCATCGACGAAAGCACGCTCTTCGGCCTGATCTCCTCCCAGCGCGCGCCATAGGGCGTTCGCCACAGTGTTTTCGCCACGGTGTTATTTCACCGCCCGCGCCGGTGACGGTGGCCACGCATGCCGCACGGTCGACATCAGGCAGGCAACATCGCCTCCAGAGTTTCGATGACATCCGCCTCCGCCGCCGGCTTGTCCCAGCGTATCCGCGAGATTCGGGGAAACCGCATCGCGATGCCGGATTTGTGCCGCGTGGATCGCTGCAGACCCTCGAAGGCGATCTCCAGAACAAGCTGCTGCCCGACGGCACGCACGGGGCCGTAGCGGTCAACCGTGTGGCTGCGCACCCATTTGTCGAGATGCCGGAGTTCCTCGTCGGTGAAATGAATTTCGTCCACTACCACCGATCGCACCGAATGCAGACGTTCCGGGTGCCTAAGCTGCAGGGAGTCGAGCGCCTCCGGGGTCACCACGACGCAGAAGGCTCCTTCTGCGCGTGAGTACTCGTGGCGGTCGCCAGTGTAGCGAGCGATCGTCCCAGGGTGCTTGATGCCCAAATAGGCGACCAGGCGCTCGTAGAGGTCATTTACGAGTGCCTTGGTCGGTGCCACGTAGATCGTGGACAAAGCCCTGCGTCGGAAACTGACATGCCGCTGATAGAGCGGCGCGACGGCCGCTTCCGTCTTGCTCGAAGCTATCGGCGCAAGGCGTCCGGTATCATACGCGCCAGGTCGGCTCGGCTGTTACTCATCCCAGGGCATCACCTCCCCTGAAATCTGTTTGACCGCGTCATCAATAATCGCAAGTAGCTCATTGCGATCTACAGCCGCCGGCCGGCTCAGCAGCACCGCCGCCGGAAGACCGGCCATCTTCGTCCAGTTCCGAAGCAACTTCTCAGTGTCTGGTATCTGCTCAAAATGCTCCCGCAGGACAGCAGTAATTTGCTTGCACAAGTCCGGATCCGAAAGCAGGTTCACTTTCGGTCCGAGATGGCTTGAGGCCTCGGTCAAGAACCGGATTGCCCATGCCTCGTAATCTGCAGCACGCGGTGGCTTAAGGTAAACGACCTCATCCGGCGAGTGAATGAGCACGCTCATCTCGCCAGCCTTTATCTTGAGGTCCTGCGTGTCTTCACCCTCCGTCAAGCCCACGAACAAACCGAAATGCGGGCCTTCTCGCCAGAACGGCGGAACTCCCGTCATCTCGTAATCACAATTCGGATCCTGAAGATCCTTGCGAGGGGGATGAGCACATCGCGCTAGCACATCGAAGAAATTGTTCGCCCTGAGGTACCGATTGATTGAATAGGTCCTGACATGCTCGGCTTCGTCGATGATCAAGGCCAATCCCTTATATCCCAGAGCCTTCAACACTTCGTGCAGAACCACCAGATGAAAAGCATAGATAAGTCCGGTGTCTTTGGTCTGTGGCATCTTCGGAATCTTCCCTCGGTAGCCCTTGCGCCACGTGACCTTGCGAATTGCACTAATGAGTTTGACCTGCCCTGCCAGCCAGTTGACCGCTGAGACATAATCAGGATCGTCGCGACGATGCGTAAGAAACTGTAGCGCTTCGATACCGTTCCCAAACCACTGCGATGCCTTCAGGTACTTGAGCGATCGCACAGTCATCCAGTTCTCTCGAATCTCCTTGATGAGATCGAAGAAGTCCTCGTTCCGGCTGCCATCGCTGCGCATCGGGAACTCCAGGCCTGTGATCAGTTCCTGGTAGACTGAGAACGGCTTGGCCGGATCGGCAGCTTTAGGGTCAAGCTCGATCAATGCCGTTACCCAGCCCTCACACAGCGCGATAGCTCGAACAAGCCTCAGATGGTGGGATTTGCCTGAGCCATAGTAACCCATGAAGATACGAGACGCTCCGCTGCGAGGAGCATCGTCAAGGATCCTACGCATATCGGCCGAGATCTGGTCCCCACCTATCGTCAGCTTGATCAACTGGTCGGGGTTCGATGGCACCACGCCCAGATTGACCGCTTCGAACGATTGTCTGAAGGCTAAATCGGTGCCTTCTCGCACTGGCGCCTGTTTCAGGACCGGACTACTGCCGTTCGGACGAGGCAGCAGTTCTCCGACTTCAACATCGAACGTCTCCCCGAAGAACTCAACGGTAGCCGTCTCGCCGAGCAGAGCGAGAACCTGGCCGATGCCAAACTCCTCGTGCTCAACTTGATCGCCAGCCTTGATCACGCTGCCTCACCCTCCAGAGGAGGTTCGTTGTCGTTCACGAAGTCGTTGGCTTGCTCATTGCTGATTGCGCGCTGGGCCTCGCGCTGGCCGTTCAAGAAGCGACAGTACTGGTAAACAAAGAAACGCGGCTTTGGGGTCTCGAATAGGCGGTCTTTCTGCGCCTCGACGATCGCCTTCATATTCGCTCTCTGGAGACTTTGGTCCCACTCAACATCATACGCCTTGGCGAAGACTGTTAGAAGTCGATCACCGATCTGAAAAATTACATCTTCAGAGTTCGCTTCTTCGATGTTGATCAATGGTACCTGCGGGCTCCCACGCGAAAACGCTACCGTCCCGATGCGATCCTGCAACGCTCGATATGTACTGATCACCTCTGACCGAAAATCGGGTGTGGCAGCGTATAAGAACATCACGCCACCAAACTCGCCTTCCGCGTTCTGGTTGATCATCGTGAGGAGGTTCTCAATTGCCTGCTTTTGCTTGACAGACCCTCTCCTAAAGGAAGACGTGCGAGTTCCCTCATCGAACGCGATCAGGAAGCCGCGATAAGCCATCCGAGTCCGAAGGAAAGTGATGACCGTCTTTAGCCGACGAAAGGCATTGTCATCTCGTGCCGGTTCGAAGAGGCCCATCGCCTTCAGCCCCGTCGAGCGAACATTATCGCCCCTGACCCATGAAATGAGTTCGCTATCGGCCACCGCCTCCGTTGCACCGCAGTTTGTCTTCAGGAGACGCTTGCTGAGCTCCTTCAACGCCGAGGCCATCTGCGTATCCGGCGCCCCCTTCCACAGACCCCCGAGCTGGTCCTCAATCCGGCGCTGGACAAGGTCAGGAACGTCGGACCCCGGCTCTGCGCCATGCTGGCGAATGCGCGTGCTGATCCAGCTGTCAATCAGCACCTCGATTCCCTTCGCATCTGCAGTGTCCGCGTCGGCAGGAGAAGGAGGCTGGAAGGATTGCATGATGGCCCGGAAGATGGCCGCCGGGGAGTTGAACGGACATTCAGTGCCAACGGTCACAAGAGCAGTTACGACATCGTTACTGGCCGCGCGCTGAGCGAGACTGTTGATGAACTGCGTCTTTCCGCTGCCATAGTCCCCTTCCAGGTACTTGAAGCATCCGATGCCATCGGCGAGATAGCCGCAGAAATAGTTCTCACCGAGCGCATCAATGATGTCCTCTGTCCCGACGTTGATAAAGTGGGAATAGCGTCCTGGTGCGATAGGAGAGTTCAGAAGGATACTTATGAGACGGCGTGCGTCCACTTTTGAAATAGCGACTGTCATTTCTTCCTCCCGATCACTTTACTAGTACGCCGAATGTAGATCATCGGCCTGACAACGGTGCCCTCTGCATTTCCAGGCACAAAAAATGCCCGCGACTTCGATCCGTGCGCTTGATTGAGAGTTGCGGGTACGAGCTCGAAGTTTGGTCCAGATGAGGTTTTTTGGTGCTGACGCCAATTAATCAGATTGATAATAAAGACAGCATCGGGAACATCTCCGAAGTTTCTTCGCGCAGGACTTTTCCAGAAGCGATCGTCCTGAACGGCAATCTTGAAGAGGCGCGCGACATCCGTGATCAAGACATTCTCGTCTTCGCTAAAGTGCCGCGCCATGCTCCAAGCGAGCGACAGCCTGCCCAGGAACTGATCAACAGGCATCGTCGACTTTTTGGCAACCCTCTCGGAAGCTTCGTATGCTCTTACGACATAGTCGACGTCCGCCGGAATCTTCGAAATCATGGCGTAGTGTGGTGTCATCGACCACGACCAGCTCAAGCCGCTCTTGTCCGGCACCAAAATGAAGCGTCCAGCAAAGAAGTGATTATTCTTGTTGCCGGTATTCACCCCATCGAGTTGGCGAAGCACCTGCAAAGCAAAGCGCCGTTGGTTCTCAGGGTGACGCATCTGGTCTGCATGGGCGTCGACGGCCCTCTGGGCTGCCTCCTTCTCATGGCGGATCGCGGGTTCCCTGGTTGCCTCCTCAGGAAGCGAGAGGGCAAGAAACTCCTGCTGACGCTCTATTGTAGCAGGTGGGAGATCAAGGCCCTCGGCGCGGGTCTTGCCTTGACCGAGTATTCGGGGGAGGCGAGCCGCAAGTTTTCCCTTCGCATTCGCGAGCAGACCAGTCTTATCGACGTATCTTTCGAACTCAGGGAAGAGCTGTGCATCGGCTGTTTCTGTCATTTTTCTTCTTTCTGTTAGGACTGGATCACATCGAATAGTGACTTGTCCAATTTGCGGAGCAGTGGGGGGTACTCGCTGCAGATCAGAGCCAAGCGACGCGCAGGGCGGGAAAGCGCAACGTATGCCCGGTTCAGCGTGAAATTCAGTGCGGCGCTCTCGACGTCTTCCAGGCCCAGCACGATGCATGCATCAAACTCGAGGCCCTTGATTCGCTCCACCGAGGACGTCAGCAGACCGTCGCCGGATGCGGCCCAAATCGGCGCAAGAGGAGTATCGATTGCCGCCAGTTCCTCGCGAAGGACATTCAGCGCCTGCTGGTCCTCGTTGATCTGCAGAAGTGCGATACTCGAGACCACATCAGATCGGCGTAGAACCGCGACAAGCTGCTTGATACGTCGTGCATGATCCTGGTGCGGCGCCACAATAAGCTGAGGCTCTTTGTCCTCCAGCATGCTGTTCACGTCAAAATCTGGCTTTTCTCGAAAGGCTACCTCGTAGAACCCCTTCAGGAAGCAACCAATCTGCTTGCTCTGCCTCATGTTCTGAGCAAATGGATAGTACTGCTCAGCATCCTTGCGTCGCAAGGAGCGCCCGATGCGAAGCGCTTTGGCGTTACGCATGCCCTGCACGGGACTCACGATTTGCCGAAAATCTGCGGAAACGGTCAGTGCGCCGTCGGGGTCCACGAGCGAGCCGAGAAGGGACGCCTCCGCCACCGTGAGATCCTGAGCCTCGTCAATGGCGACGTGCGTCCATCGATCACCGTCAACTCTGACCGGGCTCAGTGCCGAAGGCATCTCTCTGAACCGCCCTTGAGGCTCCAACTCTACCGGCAGAGCAAAGCGAAGAAGCCAGGCGATCCACGGAACATCCTCGGGGCCGTAGGTCCGCTCATTCCATTCACGTTGAGCGTTGGCGAGGATCTCAGCTTCGTTCACACGGCCTCCGGTGCCGCGCTGCATCCGGTCTGCGGCTTCTGACTCTCTTGTTCCGAAGTAGCCCGCGATGGCGCTCAGCGGGTCGTACACCCAGTAAAGCCATTGCTGGAATGTTTCATCAAACTGCCGACGCTCGGCTGGGTTCATGCGGTCGCGCGCACCAGCGTATGGCTGCGTCACCTTTGAGAATACTGCTGCCATGGAAAGAGCCGACGAGGCCGGATCACGCCCCATATTGGCGGTCTCTGCCGAGCGTCGGAGTACGGACGCCAGCGTTGCGAGCTGAGTCGCTGCACCTGGTGTTAGGCTTGCCCATTTGGCATTCGCTCCATGCTGAAGACGTTCTGCCACTTGACGCTCGTAGAGTTCCCAGAGTCCAACGAGGTCGTGCCACTCAGAAAGCCCCGGGATGGCGCTTCTCGCCGCTATCTCCAGTTGGGAAAGCCTTTTCTGCCGTGGGCGCGCGTCGTGCTTATACAGCCAGACCTGATCGACATAGTTACTGATAAAATCGGTTACGCCTTCAACGACGGATGCAGGGATCGCCAGCTGCTTGCTCAGGAGAGTCTTTGTCTGACCAGCCAGATTTTCGTTCGCCAGGAAAACGCGCGTGAGATTTGGCGCGTACTTCACCAGGCGACCAGCGTCGTCGCGCTGGTCCTGCTGATCAAAGAGAAAGCGGATCCGCTGAAACGCGACGGTCGTCTTTCCTGATCCCGGTGCACCAGTCACGATCATGAGGCCGCTCATCCGCGATACGAAGGCCTGCACCTGATCCTTCGTCATCTCTAGCTTGACGGCCTTCAAGCCGGTCTTCGGCTGTACAGCCCGACGAGGACGCACTGCACCGCCAGGCTGATAGACCGCCGATATCTGTGGCAGCGAAGTGTCGAAGCGCGCCTTCGACAGCGGTTCGACACCACGAAGCTTAAGGCCACTTGCCTTCACATCTCCGAAGTCGCCGAGGTCCGTGGACAGAGCCAACTGGAGGCCCGGATGCGTCCAGGACAGAACGGCAATGCTGGACGGTCCATCCTGAAATTCTTCATTCACCGAGGAGTCGACGTTCGCATACCAAAGCTGTTCTTTCTCAATGATCTCTCCACGCTTGTCTACAACCTCAGTGTTGACTTCGACCATGGCCTGGAACGGATCCAACTCGATCGCTTGTAGGGATTCGCGACGCTTATCCGCGTAGTCCTCGCGATTCCGATCGTGTTCGTTGGGACCATGCAGCCTACTTCCATAGGGCGCAGGCGGTCGAAACCGGGCCAGCTCATGTCGCGCGCATCGAACCGCGGCTTGCGCGTTCGCTTGGTCGCGTGAAATCCGCTTGTCCAAGTCGCCGTGCTCAATTGGTTCGTTCATGGCTGCCCTCATCACTACTCGTGAGGTTACGCAATCCGCATATCTCTTGTCAAGCGGACCTGATAATGATTGTTTGGGGCCTACGCGCGCGTGACTGATCCTCATTCTCGGCCAGGCTGTCCTCCTCGGCGAGGCCACTGGTGCGCACGATTGCAGGGCACCAGCGAGGTCTTGTTCATGCGCTTCTGCTTCGCGAGCAATTCCAGCGCCCGGAACCGCTGCCCGCGGGGATCGTGTATATGCCGGTCTCTGCGCCGCTCGCGTCCAGCACCGGCCGCACGGTGATGGAACTCAAGAGCGTCCGCCGCGCGATGTCCTCGGCCAGTTCCTCGATCGACACGCCCGCCTTGACGTGGCGCACGTTCGACTGGCTGAGCATCAGCTTGTTGTCGAAGACACTCTCGGGTGGGCGGCCTTCCATGGCCAGAACCGTCTCGACGATCCGCCCCGTCTCCGCCTTCGAGAATCCGCGCTTGCGCAGGACGTCCTGACGGTCGTCGTCTGACCGTGCGCAGGTAGAAGTTGCGATGCCGAGCGTCTTGGCGCCCACCTCCGGGTTCCAGCAATAGAATCCCCGGAAATGGAGGTCGGGCGGTTCATCGGTCGGCAGCCCTGCATCGATCGGGTTGAGGTCGTCGACGAGGAACAGGAAGACGTCGCGGTCCGAGGCGTAGAGCGTCGTTGTCTCCTTCGTCACGTCCACGCGTGGGTTGTTGATGCCGGGAGCACATCGGGGACCTTTCAGCACGTGTCGCCAATGCCGTTGCCGGCAATGCGCTGCACGACATGCGACGGTGGGCACTCACTGATCTCGAACTGCTCGATCACGGCAGCCGTGTCGGACAGCGCGTTGAGACTGCGGTCGGGATTCGAGAGGAGGAAACCCGTGCCAGAGGCCTCGATGTCTCCGACACGGGCGCCCTTTCGGAGAATGAAGTCCGGTGCCGCATTGAGCGCCCTCGTGTCTTGCTGTTGCCCCGGAGCAGGTTCATAACGCTGCAACACTCCGCATCGCACGTTCGTCCGGGAGACGTCGATGGATCAAGGCAGCGAATCGCACGACCGACCGAGGCGCAGCTTCTGGGCGCGCCTCAGGAACTACTTCATCACCGGCATCATCGTCGTCGCGCCGATCGCGCTGACGATCTACCTTGTGACGCTGGTCGTCGGCTTCATTGACGAGAGCATCCTCCCGTTGCTCGGCGAGCGGTACAACCCGGAGACCTACCTGCCGTTCGCGGTGCCCGGTATCGGGGTCCTGATCTTCGTCATCGCGATCACGCTGATCGGCTGGATTGCCACAGGCCTGGTGGGGCGCACGGTTGTGCGCGTGGGCGAAAACCTGCTCGACCGCATGCCGGTCATCCGTTCGGTCTACTCGGCGCTCAAGCAGATCTTCGAGACCGTCCTTGCGCAGAACTCCCGGGCGTTTCGCGATGTCGTCCTGATCCCCTATCCGCGCCAGGGATGCTGGGCGATCGGGTTTGTGACCGGCACCACCAGGGGCGAGGTAAAGGACACCATCCAGGACGAGGTGGTCAATGTCTTCCTGCCGACCACGCCGAATCCCACGTCGGGTTACCTGCTGTTTCTGCCGAAGAAGGACGTGATATTTCTCAGGATGAACGTCGAGCAGGGGATCAAGCTGGTAATTTCCGGCGGCGTGGTGACACCCGATGTTGCCTCCGACAGGCCCGACGGTGACGTCACGCCGGCCCCCGGAGGCCGGGCAGGGTAACGCTCGGCGTCAGCCCGAGCGCAACAGTCTGACGGCCGCATCCCGTTCGAAGAGATAAAGCAGCACCCGCAGGGCCTTGCCACGTTCGTCCGACAATTCGGGATCGCGCGCCAGGATCAGCCGTGCATCGTCCCGCGCGGCGGCCAGCAGATCGGCCTGCGCGATCACATCGGAGATTCGGAACTGCGGAAACCCGCTCTGACGCGTGCCCAGGAGCTCGCCGGCACCGCGCAGACGCAGATCTTCTTCGGCGATCTCGAAGCCGTCCTCGCTCTGGCGCAGAATGTTGATACGCGAGCGCGCCATCTCGCCGAGCGGCTGGGCGTAGAGCAGAAGACAGCTCGACGGTCGGTCTCCACGTCCCACGCGCCCGCGCAGCTGATGGAGCTGGGCCAGACCGAAACGTTCGGCATGCTCGATCACCATGATGGTCGCATCGGGCACGTCGACGCCGACCTCGATCACCGTTGTGGCTACGAGGATGTCGAGGTCGCCGGCAACGAACCTCTCCATCACGGCATCCTTTTCGCGCCCCTTCATGCGGCCGTGAATGAGCCCGACGCGATCCCCGAAGGTGATCGAGAGCGCCTTGTGTCGTTCCTCGGCGGTGGCGAGGTCGCCGACCTCGCTCTCCTCGACAAGGGGGCAGAGCCAGTAAACGCGGTCGCCGCGCCCGATGGCGCGCGCTACGCCCTGGATGACCTCACCCAGGCGATCGAGCGGCATGGCGCGAGTTTCGACAGGCTTCCGGCCTGCCGGCTTCTCTGTAAGCCTGGAGACGTCGAGATCGCCATAGGCAGTCATCTGCAGCGTGCGCGGGATCGGCGTGGCGGTCATGACCAGCACGTGGACGCCCTGTCCCTTGCCGGTCAGAGCCAGTCTCTGGTGGACACCGAAACGGTGCTGTTCGTCGATCACCACCAGCGCAAGATCGTGGAAGGCGACATCACCCTGAATCAGCGCATGGGTGCCCACGGTGATCTGCGCGCGCCCGGCGGCAAGCCGCTCCAGCTTTTCGGCGCGGGCCTTGCCCTTGTCGCGACCGGTCAGCAGAACGACCTCGACACCCGCGGCCTTGACCATCCTGCTGAGAGTCGCATGGTGCTGCCGCGCCAGGAGCTCCGTCGGCGCGAGCAGAGCTGCCTGGCACCCGGTCTCGACCGCATTGAGCATGGCCATCAGCGCGACCAGTGTCTTGCCGCTTCCGACATCGCCCTGGAGAAGGCGCAGCATGCGTTCGTCCGTGGCCATATCACCGAGGATCTCGGCCACTGCCATGCGCTGCGATCCGGTCATCGAGAAGGGCAGGGCACGTTCAACCCGTTCGAGCAGGGCACCGTTGCCCTTCACGGGCCGGCCGCGTGCCTTCTTCTGTGAAGCCCTTACCAGGGCCAGGGCAAGCTGGTTGGCCAGAAGCTCGTCGAAGGCCAGGCGTGCACGCGGCAGGGCGTTGCGCTCCAGATCGAGCCTGTCACGCGGCGCGTGGGCCTGGCGCACGGCCTCGTCCCACGGGCTCCAGCCCTGTTTCTCGAGCCAGGCGCGATCGATCCACTCCGGCAGTTTGATCAACCGGCTGAGCGTGCCGGCAACGGCTTTGCGCAGGACCTTCAGCGTCAGGCCTTCGGTCAACGGGTAGACCGGTTCGATCTGCGGCAGATCACGGACCTTGTCGGGCGTCACGACATGGTCGGGATGGACCATCTGAAGATCGTCGCCGTAACGCTCCAGCTTGCCGCTGACGATCTGTACCGTGCCGACGGGGAGGAGCCTGGTGAGGTAGTCCTCACGGGCGTGGAAGAACACCAGGGTCAGAAGGCTGGTGTCGTCGTGGCAGGCGATGCGATAGGGTTGGCGTCTGTTGTGCGGTTTGCGATGCTCGCCGACCGTCACCGATACCGTCACGATGCCATCCGGTATGGCGCTTCCGAGGTCAGGCACCATGGTTCGCTCGATGATGCCGGTGGGCAGATGCCACAGCAGATCGACGATCCTGGGACCGGCGACCTTTTCGACCAGCCTGGCGAGACGCGGCCCGACCCCGTCGAGCCCGGTCACAGGCGTAAAGAGCGGAAAGAGAATCTCGGGCCGCATGGGTCCAGCATAGAGCCGCGCCGGCAGGTGACATACCGGGAAGCTCAGGCTACAGGGTGACTTTCCACAACCTGCGACCAGGAACGGATGATTCTCGAGATCAGGCACCGGACGATCAAGCGCCTGCGCTACCGCGCCTGGCATCGCGGTACGCGGGAGCTCGACCTTCTGATCGGGCGTTTCGCCGATGCGCACCTGGAGGCGCTCGACGACGGCCAGCTTCACCGTTTCGAGCTCTTGCTCAATCAGTCCGATCCCGACATGTACGACTGGATTCTCGAGCGGCGCATTGCGCCACCGGTGCAGCAGTGTGACGTTCTTTCGCTCCTGATTGCGTTTAACAAGACGTGATAATGATGTGAAAACTATCGGACAACGCCTCTCATCCTCGGCAAGGAATGTGATTTGCGGTGCCCCGGAGGGTGTCGACGTGACAGTGCTCGCGACCCTGGTTCGCGAGAGCCCGGAACGCGACATCGTGGTGGTCCTGCGCACCGCCGAGCGCGCCCAGAGGCTGGCGGATGCTCTCGGGTTCTTTGCGCCGGAGACACCGGTCGTCTCGTTCCCGGCCTGGGATTGCCTGCCCTACGACCGAGTCTCGCCGCACCCAA